>JAGVNI010000015.1 GCA_020053355.1 archaeon
CACTTGGCAAAAGACGGAAACTAAGTTTCCGCCACTCAGACTTCCCCTGTCACGCTTTCGCGCATTGCAGAGGTTTCGCGCCTGCTGCATCCCGTAGGACTAGGGTCCTTGTCTCAGTACCCTTCTGGGGGCCACCACTCCCATGGCCCCTACAGATTATCGGCTTGGTGAGCCATTACCCCACCAACTACCATAATCCGACGCAGTCTCATCCTAGAGCGGACTGGCTCCAATTCACCAGCCATTTGGACGCCCAAGCCTTCCAGCATAGGGCATCTATCGTGGGTTAGCCTCAGTTTCCCAAGGTTATCCACGTCTCCAGGGCAGATTGACCACGTGTTACTCAGCCGTATGCCGCCCACCCAGGTGAGTGAGCCGACTTGCATGGCTTAGTCGAAGTCTGATAGCAGTACCCTCCAGCAGGATCAACTGGAATTCAGTCAATCGTGCTTAATAATTACACGAACTTGGTACGTTTGCAATCCTTCTTAAAGAATTGACATTGCACAGATCAATTGCTCTTGAAGCGTGAGTCAAATCTATCAGCAATAGATTTCCACAAAAAGCGTCCCCCCGAAAAAACGGAGGCCATGTGCTTAGATTACGTATTCTGATGCCTTAGAAAGCGCCAGAACGCGCGAAAGATATATAGCGATACACGTATTTATAAAGGTTCCTTCGAGCCAAGCAGTTATCGTCGTAAAAAAAACGAAAGCTGCCAAGAGCCGGCCTTGCGAACGGCTTTTTTTGCCATTTATTAGGCCTAAACCGAAATATTAGAGAACGTATTTATAAACAGCCGGCCAAATTCATCCCATGGGTGAGGATAAAATCGTCCTGGACCGAAAAAGCTTCGAAGCGCTCGCAGTAGACACGCGAGTGCGCATTCTCAAGTCCCTGAAAGCGCGCAGGAAAACTCTTTCCGAGATATCCAAGGAGCAGGGCATGTCGGTATCCGGAGTCAAAGAGCACCTCGAGACACTGGAGGGTGTCGGCCTGATTGAGAAGAAGGACGACGGCCACAAGTGGAAATACTACGAATTGACAAAAAAAGGGAGCGATATCGTCGCGCCGCGCGAGCTGCGGGTATGGATACTCCTTTCGATATCGACAATCGCTCTCGTCGCATCCATGATGGCGTTGTTCTCTCCCCCGGCTGTGATGGCGGAAGCGCCAATCAGCCCTGAATTGCAGGATGTGTCGCCCCAGGAGCCCCCGCTGATGATGGCGGCGGCTTATTCAGCCGACGCAAACGCCACCGGCGGGGCGGAGGCGGCGGGTGGCGCGGCAAGAAGCCTCGCTGCGGATGGCAACGGTTTGCCCCCGGAAGCCAAAGCTGCCGCAGCAGAAGCGGCAGGCGGGGAGGCTCGGCAGGATGCTGTAGCGCAGAAACCGGACCTTACCATGCCTATGGCAGTCGGGGCGGTAAGCGCAATAACGCTGCTCGCCTGCGCCGGCATCCTCGTTAAGAACCGTATGAGGCCGGCTTCGCCCTGATAATCAATATTTATATTCTTTCTTTGAATCCTTTAACCCATGGAAGGATTGCCTTGGCTCAGAATCAAGGCTCCGGGATTCCCCGGAATCAAAGCCTGGATGAACAGCGAGCCGCTTACGATGGAAAGGCTGAAAGGCAAGGCCGTGCTTGTCGATTTCTGGACATATACATGCATCAACTGCATCCGGTCCATCCCTTACCTGAAAAAATGGCATGGGAAGTATTCGAAGAAGGGGCTCGTCATAGTGGGCGTCCATTCCCCGGAGTTCGGGTTCGAGGGTGATGTGGGGAATGTCGAGCGTGCCGTAAAGGAACTCGGCATCGAGTACCCGGTGGCCGCAGACAGTGACAGGGAAACGTGGGATGCATTCACGAACCAGTACTGGCCTGCCAAGTACCTGATTGACAAGGAAGGGTATGTGCAATACGTCCATTTCGGGGAAGGCGGCTACACCCAAACCGAAGAGAGGATACAGAAGCTTCTCGGCATCGAAGAGGAACTGGGAAAAGAGGAATTCGAGGGATATGTTTTCGACCAGAGCCCGGAAACGTATGCGGGTTACGGGGCGAATGACGGGCTCGGCTCCGGGCTTGTATGCGACGAGTCAGGCTGCAGCAGGTATGTAGATTCGGGGGAGCATGAGCGGGACACTATCTATCCTGAAGGCGAATGGGTGCAGGAAGAGGATTACCTCGAACTAACGAAGGCCCCGGGAAAGATATCATACCGCTTCAACGCGCGCCAGGTCAATGTCGTGATAGAGCCCCTTGGCGGGAACGTCGGCGCCGAGGTGCAGATAGACGGCCAAAGCAAGCAGAAGATAACGCTGGAGAGCCCCCGGATGTACACCGTTTATCAGGATAAAAAATATTCTGAAAGGAAGCTTACGCTGGTGTTCGGGGGCAAAGTCCGGGTTTACGCCTTCACTTTCGGCTGAGCGGCAATTATGCCAAGCAACCTCTGGAAAATCGTGATGGCGGAAAGGACGCAGACGGCTATTAGCGAATATACGAAAAATTCCATATTCACCGCGAGTCCGGCCCCGAGGCCGATTATGATTATTAGCAGCCTTTCGCTCCGCTCGCAAATCCCGCCCAATGCGAGCGCTTTTTCCCTTGATATCACGCCTTTATGGTCTGCATAGGCACGGATGAACGACGGCATGCAGGTCCCGAGGAATATCGTCAGGGCCAGCCATACCTTCGGGTCGATGCCTGCGACTGTTGGCAGGGAATAGAACATGAATGAGAAAAGGAATATCCCTTCGACAAACCGGTCGGCGACGCCATCGATGAACCCCCCGAACGCGCTCGCCTCGTTCCTCGCCCTGGCGACGGCGCCGTCGATGATGTCGAAAAGCGCTGCCAGGGCGAAAAGCCCGAGCCCGAGAATGATGTTCCCGGTGTTGGCGATTGAGACTCCGGCACCAAGCGCGAGGATGACCGAGAGGAGAGTCCATTGGTTCGGCGTCAGCGGGATGACGGCAAGCGCCTTGCCGATTTTGGCCTGCATGCCTTTTGCGCCCTCATCCTGCTTGAGCATAGATGCGATTTGATGCTAACATTCATTAAATAACCCATCCCGTTTTCCAGGAAATGGAAGGTTATATCCACTGCCGAACCTCATTTTTATACTTCTTGTACCGTTCTCCAAATATTTTTTCTAGCTTCCGTTCTTCATCGGGAATAAGTAAAGTTTCAATTATCATTATGAATAGGGCGGGAGATGCAAAAGTGACCAATGTTCCCAGCAATATAGCGTTACCCAATAGTATGGCGGTCATTCCAAGATACATTGGGTTACGGCTTATGCGAAAAGGGCCAGAAGTCACGAGTGACGTAGGCGATTCATAAGGCGATAGTGTTGTCTTGCTCTTTAATAATAATGAGCGGCTCCAGAGGCCTATGACCATTCCGAAACCGATGAATATTATCCCGAAATAGGTGTATGGAGCATAAAGAACCGCCTGGATAGGAAATACGAAATTTAACCAGATGGACAGTATCAGCAGGATTATGAAATAAAATTGTCCATCTGCCATAGATCTTGCCTTTCGTCCTTTATTTTCAGCCTACTAAGACACTTTAATGCTTATCTCAGCACTTTCGTAGCGATAACTGCAGCAATCTATTTATAGAAACCCGAACCCACGCCACGGGCTCTCGATTCTGCGAGGGGGTGGTTAGCGTAAGCGTTGGAGCGTGTTGCATCAGACCGTCCGCCACTGAGATTGAGAAGTTCCGTAAAACCCTGCTAGGGAGATACGAGGAGAACCGACAAATCCCTGCGGAAACGAGGGGTTTTGTTTCGGGCGCTTTTCTTATGGTTTTGAGCCAAAATTGAAAAAAGGTAGGAAAAAATAAAAGGAAAAATTCTGCAAAGCTACTGGACAAGCTCGTATACCACCGTCATCGAGCTGCTCATAGTGGTGTCGGTCGGGAATATCTCGGTCGGCACATTGGTGGCATCCGAGGACGTGACTCCACCCGCTTCCCCATAAGCATACATGGGGTAAGGATAGTAGTAGTCCGGGTTTATCGAGACGATTTTCCCGAGCTTCGCGCCGAGCCCTTTCGCAATGTTCTCCGCCTTGGATTTGGCGGCTGCAGCTGCTGACGCCTGGAGCTCCGATTCCACATTCACGCGAGTCGCCTCCTTTATGGAGAAGTATATGTAATCGATTTTCGCGTTGTTGGTGGCGTTAAGAGCGGCTTCTACCATTTTGCCGCCATCTGTCGTCTTGCCGGTGGCGACAGTCAGCGTATGCGTCGTCTTGTAGCCGGTTATATTGCAGTCCCTCTCGCACGGATACGGGTAAGGGGGTGATGGAGCTATGTCCATATACGCGACTCCTTCAGACGCGTATGCGACATCAGAGTCTGAACCCGCAGACGAGCCGCAGCGGTAAACCTCGTCGTTCGGGCCGGTCATCGACTCGCCATCAGCACCTATGCACCGGGCGGCTGCGCCGCCGGATTCGGCCTCATAGGCAACGGCATCGACAGGCACTCCTTTGCCGGAATAGCCGTAATACGGGTAATAACAGTCATTGTAGCAGGAATCGTTGTATTCCGGATAAGTGTAATACGATGATGTCTGTATCTCGCCCTCTTTCACGCCTGCCGATAGCAGGGCGGACTTCGCCTTGGCCACCGCCTGCGCGTTCTTCGACTGCGCGTCAGTCGTATTCACCCCGACGGTTTCAATCGTAATCCCGATTGTGAGCAGATCGGGCGAAAGCGTTTTTGTTGCCTCGCCGCGGACGGTTATCGTCGGGGTTTCTCCCGACCCGTTCGTGGCATTCTGGAGCGGGGGAAGAACCGCGCCGCTCGTCTTTGTAATGTAATAAGTCAGTCCCGCGGTAATGAGCACGACGATGACGACGCCCAGGACCAGCAGAGTGCTGTTGTTTTCAGCCATATTATCACCGCAATGACCGCGCAGCGCATATTTATATGACGGGGGGAATGTTACGCCCCAGACCGAAAAATCAGGAGCCGGCGCCGGACAGGTTTTCGATTATCGCGAGAATCTCTTCGTACGCCCGGTCTTCCGGATACACTTCCGGAACGCCTATCACCTTTACCGATTCGATAGAGCCGATGCGCATGAGAATCCGGAGCGTCATTATCGTCCCTGAGCCGTCAAGGGCGCGGGCGGGGCTTACGTTCCCGATATCATCAAGGAGGCTTACATGATCCAGGCCTTTCAGCGTATCGATGACGATGAGCCTGCGCCCTTCATTCTCAAGCTCCTGCGTCAAGTCGCATTTCTTGAATCCTACCGAGGGGAAACGTTTTCTCAGCCTCTGGAGAATCGAGTCTTCGTTGGCGAGGCCGAAAACGAGGATTTCCATGGGAATCTCATGGGGGCAAAGGATTTTATTTGCTAATAAGCATAAGCAAGAAAGAAGGATTTATATACTCAACCTGAGTAATACGTTTGAAAAAATGTTTATTAGTGTAATTAAACCCTCATTTTGAGAAACACAATTACACTACCTAGGAGTGAGAAAAATGGAATTCCAGGATATGGGCCTCAGCGAGAAAACGCTTCTCGCCCTCGCCAAAATCAACTACGTAGAGCCGACAGAAGTACAGGTAAGGGCCATTCCGGAAATCATGTCCGGAAGGAACCTGATTGTCCGCAGCCATACGGGAACGGGAAAAACCGCGGCATTCGGGATTGGGATTGTGGAGAGGATAGCTGCCAGGAAATCGAAAAAGGCGCTGATACTCACCCCGACGCGCGAACTCGCCGTGCAGGTATGCAAGGAAGTGCGCGCCATCGGGCAGACGCATGAGCTGCGCGTTACCGTTGTATACGGTGGCGCAAGCATCAACATCCAGCTGGATGAGCTTCGCCAGGGCGTGGACATCCTTGTAGCGACGCCGGGAAGGCTGATTGATTTGACGCAGCGCGGCGCAATCCGGATTGGTGAATTCGACATCGCGATTCTGGATGAAGCGGACCAGATGCTGGACATGGGCTTCATCGACGACGTCACATCCATCCTCGACCAGCTCCCGAAGCAGAGGCTGACGCTCCTCCTCTCGGCGACACTGGACGAGAGCATAATGAGCATCGCGGCCAAATATGTCCATTCACCCCTCACGATAGAGATTGGGGAGATTGCGGCTGCCGAGACGATAAAACAGGAACACCTGGAGACCACGGACAGGGAGAAGTTCCCGAGGCTTCTTGAGGTTCTCCGCGAGCATGCGGACATGAAGACGCTCATATTCAGGGAGACCAAGATGGGCGCATCCCGGCTCCAGGAACGGCTGTGGCAGCGAGGGGTCCGCGCCGGCGTGCTCCAGGGTGACATGACCCAGGCAATGCGCAACCGGACAATCACGGATTTCAAGGAAGGGACCATCAAGATACTTGTGGCGACCAATGTCGCGGCCAGGGGCCTGCATGTGGACAACCTGGGCCTGATAGTCAATTACGACAAGGCGCAAAGCGAGGAAATCCACCTCCACCGCATAGGCCGCACGGGCAGGATGGGCCATGAGGGCAAGGCAATCAATTTCATTCAGCGCAAGGAAACGCTCAATGAGCGCATGAGCCAGGACCATCCGGATTTCGCCTGGATGAAGCAGGGCGGAGCGGGCAGTTTCAGCAGCGACAGGCCGCAGCGGAGAGGCACAAGACCCGCTTCGCACCATGGAAGCAGGCCGGGCCACGGCGGGCATGGAGAAAGGCCGACCGGGGAACGCAGCCATTACGGGGCGGGGCATTCGGGCAGGATTGCGCATTCCGATTCCAACAGCGGCCAGCCGGAAGGCCGCGGGCACGACTCCAGCGCTCACGGCCATGAAAATCGGGGCGGCGAACACCGGCGAAGAAGGCCGCGATACTGAACCGCGGGTCTGTTTTTTCAAAATCGCCTTATTTCAGATTAAGCAATGCCTTTAGCTTCGCGACATCGAAGCCAACTACAGTCTGCCCGTCGATTAGCGTCACGGGAATCCCGCCCTGCCCGCTTTTCTCCATGCATTCCTTGGCATTATCATCCTGGTCCACGTCCTTGGCCTCGAACTTTACATTGTTCTCCTTGAGGAAATCCGTGACCTTGTGGCACCACGGGCACCATTCCGCCGTGTAAACGACAACGCTCTTTGCCATGCAGATAAAAGCACGGCAAGGAATATATTACTTCCAGCGAGGGGGCCCGGCCTTGGTTATCCCTTATTTTAAACCTAATCCGCCACAGGGAATGTGTATGAACGAGGCAGAATCAGACGGCCGCCTTCCAGAAAACTACGCGCGGGGAAAGATAGCGCTCAATGAAGCCGCGAAGGCCCAGTATTCCAAAAGCTATGGCCTGGTGGGAAACCACAGCGGGGTCCAGATTTGCCTCTGGAACAGGAAATCCATACAAGGGCACCGGGGCTGCTACAAGGTCAAGTTCTACGGCATCGACTGCCACCGCTGCGCCCAGATGTCCCCGGCGCTCGCCTGGTGCAGCGAGGCATGCGTCTTCTGCTGGCGCCCGATGGAATGGATGAAGAGGATAAGTTTTGGCGAAGGCGAAGTGGATGAGCCGGATTTGATAATCGCCGAAACGGTGAAAGCGAGGAAGAAGCTGGTTTCCGGCATCAAGGGGGGCCCAAAATGCGATTTGCGCAAATTCAATGAGGCCTTCAAGCTTTTTCCTTCGCATTGGGCGATATCCCTTAGCGGCGAGCCTACCATTTACCCGAAACTGGGCGGGATGATAAAAAAATTGAAGGAGAACCCGGAAGTGAAGACGATTTTCCTTGTCACGAATGGCCAGGAACCCGAACGCCTGTCACAGCTGGCCAAAGACGATGCGCTTCCAACCCAATTATACATCTCGCTCGCCGCGCCTAACGAGGCGCTTTTCCAGAAAATAAACCGGAGCGTGCACAAGGACGGCTGGGAGAGGCTGAACCGCTCGCTTGAACTGATTGCAGGTTTGCCTTGCCGCCGGGTGATTAGGCTGACGGTCATCCGGGGGCTTAATGATGCCGACGATTCACTGGCAGGCTACGCCGCCCTCATATCTAAATCCAGGGCCGATTTCGTGGAAGTGAAGTCATACATGGCGCTCGGATTCTCCAGAAAGAGGCTAGGGCCGGATTTCATGGCAGAGCATGAACAGGTGAAGCAATTCGCAGAAAAGCTCGTTGCCGCAATGCCTGATTATCGCATCGAGGACGAAGACGCCATCTCCAGGATTGTGCTGCTGAAACGGAAGGATACTGGCTTTGGCAACATCATAAGGAATAAATAATCCTCATCCATGAATAGAGAAAAGTGTTCTTATGGTCACAAGAGTAGCAGTCATGGACAGGGATGTCTGCATCGAAAGAAGATGCGGCTATGTCTGCGCCAAGGTATGCCCGCCGAACCGCATGGGCGAGGAATGCATAGTCGTCGAAAAAGACGGGATATTCCCGGTTTTCTCAGAGTCACTATGCATAGGCTGCGGGCTTTGCGTGAAGAAATGCCCAGTCACGTGCATCTCGAT
The DNA here is from genome assembly GCA_020053355.1 of archaeon. GTDB lineage: Archaea > Micrarchaeota > Micrarchaeia > Anstonellales > Bilamarchaeaceae > Bilamarchaeum. The sequence continues at coordinate 8,500 of JAGVNI010000015.1, forward strand.
AATAAACGTCGCCCAGGAACTGAGCGACCCCGTCTTCCAGTATGGAACCAATACGTTCAGGCTGTACGGGCTTCCGCTTCCTCTCGAGGGTGCGGTCTCGCTCGTGGGCAAGAATGGAATCGGCAAGACCAGCGCCATCAAGCTCCTGAGCCGGCAGGTGAAGCCGAACTTCGCGGTATTTGGAAAGGAATGGACTGACGATGAAATCATGGCGAAGCTCCCGATTGAATCAAGGCGCTATTTCGCCAAGACCAAGGAGGGGCTGAAACTCAGCGTGAAGCCGCAACACATAGACAAGGTGCGGGACGTTTTCAAAGGCACTGTGGCGGAGCTTCTGGGAAGCGTATCGGGCGGCAAGAAGAGGCTGGACGAGGTTTCACGGCTATTTAAGATCGAGGACATCCTCGAGCGCAAGCTGGACCAGCTCTCCGGCGGGGAGCTCCAGAAGGTGTCGGTCGCTGCCGCGTATATGAAAGAGTCCGACATCTACTATTTCGACGAAGTCACCAATTACCTGGACATCGAAGAGCGGCTGCGCATGGCGGTCATAATCAAGGAGCTTGCCGAGCGAAAAAGCGTGATGATGGCGGAGCACGATTTGACGTTCCTCGATTACGTAAGCAACTATGTATACATCCTTTACGGGGACGAGAACGTTTACGGTGTCGTGTCAGGCGTCAAGAACGTCCGTGTGGGCATCAACGAGTATATCGCCGGATACCTCAAAGACGAGAACGTGCGCTTTCGGGGCTATGAAATCGGTTTCAGCAAGCACAGCGAAGGGGAAATCAAGGCCGCCACGCTCGTAAAATACGGCGCGCTTTCGAAGGAATTCGGAGGCAAATCCTCGGGTTTCAAATTCTCGAGCGACCCCGGGGAAATCAAGAAGGGGGAGATTCTGGGCCTTGTCGGCAAGAATGCCCTTGGGAAATCGCTTTTCGTGAAGATGCTTGCCGGCGTCGAGCAGGCGGATGACGGCGACCAGCTGGGCCTGAAGATATCCTACAAGCCGCAGTACATCAGCGCGGAGCCGGTGGTCGTTTCCGCCATGTTCCAGGGCAAGGACATCAACATGGGCGTCCTCGAGGATTGCAAGCGGAAACTGAACATCTCCATGCTCATGGACAAGGAGCTGACCCAGCTCTCAGGAGGCGAACTGCAGCGCGTCGCGCTCACGCTGGCGCTCAGCCAGCATGCCGATGCGTACCTCTTCGACGAGCCGAGCGCATTTTTGGACATAGAGCAGAGGTTCGAATTCGCCTCGCTGCTCCGCCGCGTGATAAGCGAGAGCGAGAAATGCGCTTTCGTCGTGGACCACGACATCGTCTTCATCGACGCCATCGCGAACAGGCTCGTCGTCTTCGACGGAAAGAGTTCGGTGCATGGCCATGCGTCCGCGCCCTTGAACAAGCGCAGCGGGATGAACGGCTTCCTGAAGGTGGCCGGCATAACGATGAGGCGCGATAAGGACAGCAGCAGGCCGAGAATCAACAAGCCAGGTAGCCAGCTCGATTCGGAGCAGAAAGCGGCAGGCGAGTATTTCTACTACGACCGGTCGGCGGAAGAGAAGTGAATAAATCGTCGCGGCGCTCCCGCACTCTGCCAGATATTAATCCGTAATCGTCAATTCGAGCGCGATGGTTGCCCCCTGGCCGGGCTCGCTTTGCTCGACATACAGGCGGCCGCCGAGCTTTTCGGCAAGGGAACGGCAATAGGAGAACCCGATTCCGTGGCCGCCCCCCTGTTTCGTCGTGGTCTGGATTCCTGAGTTCAGCTTGGCCATTGTCTCTGCGTCCATACCGCATCCGCCGTCCATGAAACGGACGAAGACCAAGCCCTCCCCGCCAGTTATGAAAATCCTGACGATTCGGTCGTCCTTGGTGCTTTCCATGGCGCGCTTGGCGTTGGCAAAGACGTTTGCGATAATCAGGCGCAGGAACAGGGGATTGGAAAGCACCTTCGCCCCATACAGCGATGCGTCGATTTCGCTCAGCTGTATCTCCACCCTGGCTTCCTGGGCTGTCGATATCAGAGCCCGCATGACCGAGGATTTGCCGAGAACCCGCTGCGGGACGATTTCCGAGGACAAATCGAAATTGCCCAGGATTATCTTCTCGAGGGCGCTGCAGAGCATCTTGCCGTATGTGAGCGCGCGGTCCAGGTTCTCCCTGAGGGATTCATCGGATGCCATCGCCTCGAAGACCGGTCCCGCTTCGATAAGGGACGAACGGAGGTCGGTAAGCGTCCGCATTTTAAGGCCCAGAATCAAGGCCTCCTTGCCGAAGCTGTCGAGGTAATCGGCATTAAGGAATTCATCGGGATAGAGGAGCGCCAGCTCCTCGGTAAGCCTCCCCCCGTCCATCGCAGGCGATAGGCTGCCAAGCGACCTAAGGCGGTTGAAGTTCAGGATGATGTCACGCGTGTAACGTTCGCCGCAGCCTGAAATCGGGTCGTCATCCAAAGTACGGAGGCCTTGAAGCGAATTCGCGACCTCGTGCGAGACCGCGGAGAAGAAAAGGCGGAAAAGCGCTGATGATTCATCGGCAAGGGAGGTGCTGTGAGGCTCTACGGCTGGCTGCGGCCTGGCATCCCCTGAGGGTGTCGGGAACTTGCCGGGGGGCAGTTTCGCCTTTATAATCATAATAAATCTTAATTAGTAACAATTTATAAATGGTTTATGAAGGATAAATAAAAACGAATGATTCGCCTGTCTTCAGGCGATTTTCAGGGCCTCCCTGATTTTTTTCACATTGAATCCGAGGATTATCGTTCCGTCGATTTCCGTGACCGGGACGGCCGCGCCCCCGCTCAATTTCAAAACTTCCTGGGCGAATGAGGGATTCCGCTGGGCATTCCTTTCCTCGAACGGGACGTTGTTCTGTTTGAGGAAATCCTCGACCTTCACGCACCAGGGGCAGTCGTCCTTAGTATAGACAATCACTTTGGCCATTAATGGAATCTGCCGACAAAGGTTAAAAAATCATGTCGGATTAGCCCCATCATGAAGCCCCTCAAGAAGATTTGGATGGACGGGAAGTTCGTGAACTGGAACGACGCGAAAATCCACGTCCTCACCCACGGGCTGCACTACGCCACGGCGATATTCGAAGGGATGCGATGCTACGACACCCCCGCAGGCCCTGCGATTTTCCGCATGAAGGACCATTACAAAAGATTCTTCCAGGGGGCAAAGTCGTACCAGTTCGATATCAACTATACGACGGACGAGCTGATGAAAGCGACGAGGGAGCTCGTCCGGATAAACGGCGTCCGAAGCTGCTACATCCGGCCGATACTGTATGTCGGGTATTCGGAGATAGGCATCAGCACCGAAGGCAAGCCGTTCGAGCTGTCGATAATTCCCATCGATTTTTCCAAGTATTTCGGGAAGAAGGCTGAACTCGGCATAAAGTGCATGGTGTCAAGCTGGAGGCGCATTAGCACGAACGTATTGTCGCCGCATGTCAAGGCGACGGCCAACTACCTGAACTCCGCCCTTGCGAAGCGGGAGGCGATGAACGCGGGTTATGACGAAGCGATAATGCTCTCCCACGACGGGCACGTATCCGAGGGGACGGGCGAGAACATTTTTGTCGTCCGTAACGGCGAATTGGTGACGCCGCCCCTGCACGACGGTGTGCTCGCGGGAATAACACGGCAGACCGTCATGGAGCTGGCGCGCGAACTGGACCTTGCCGTGAACGAGAGGTCCATCCTGAGAGACGAGATATACACGGCCGAAGAGATGTTCCTCTGCGGGACTGCGGCCGAGATAACCCCGGTCCTCAGCGTGGACCAGCGAGTCATCGGAAAGGCGCCCGGGCCCATAACCAAATCAATCCGCGAGGAGTATTTCAACGTAGTACACGGAAAGGACGAGAGATACCTCAAATGGCTCGATTTTATCGACAGGAAGCGCACCGGAAACGACGGGACGGATATTTTATAAATACGTTTATACATATTTTAACACATGAAGCTCCTCCAGCGAAACCACTCGCCCAGCATCAGGCAGGAAATGCTCGGCAAGGAAATCGACGGGAGGTACCTTCTTATGGAGCGGGTGGGGGAGGGACGAAGCGCCACGGTGTATAGCGCCCTGGACAAGGTCAGCGGCATTGTCGCCCTTAAACTTGGGAATCCGGACCCGTGGGACACCGGCACTTTTCGCAACGAAGCGCATGCGCTCGCCCGGATGGGGCATCCGTCGATAGTCGCCATAGACTGGTTCGGCAGCCATGACGGCGCGCCTTATATCGCGATGGAATTAGTCGATGGCAAGACGCTCCGCGATTCCATTTCTTGCATCAGGCCGAGCGTCGCAGAGAGCCTTAGAATCGCCTCTGCGCTATGCTCTGCGCTCGACCATGCGCACTCGCGTGGCGTCGTGCACCGGGACGTCAAGCCGAAGAACATCATGCACTTGCCTGAGGGGGGAATCAGGCTCTTTGATTTCGGCTTCGCCACAATCGACGGCACAGGCATGACTTCGAAGGCACGCATGGGCCATCCCCTATACATGGCTCCGGAGCAGGTCCGGAACAACAACGTATGCGACCATCGCGCTGATATATTCGCCGCTGGAGCGGTCCTCTGCCATCTCCTTAGCAGGAGGGACAGCATATCCCACTACATCGACATGATGAGAATCGCCGGAGCCCGCATCAGGCCGGAATCCGTCATCCGGGGCGAAAAAGGATGCGGACGGGATGCGCTGCGTGTCGCCGCTGCCGCGATGGCGCAGGACCCAGGCCGGAGGTTCCAGAGCGCAGGCGCGATGCGCGAGGCCCTCGAAGGGATATTATGCGGCATGCAAGGGAGCAGTTAAAGCCTTTATAACCCTTTGCGCTGATAAAATCCCTTTAGATTGCTTGGGGGCCATCACTCGAACTCACTTTGTTTGTTCAAGTCTGGCCCAATTCGCAACACTCAACGGGGTCATGGGCTAACCTGGTAGACTGGAGCCTTCGGGCAGCCCTTTTGGCTTCCGCATTTCTCATGGCAAAAGGGCTTGACCCCAAAAGCCATGGGAGCGGCAAAAACAAAAGGGCTAGGAAAAGGCTTTGATCTGTGTTCAAATCACAGTGACCCCATTTCGAAGAAATGGGGGGGAAGCGGACCGCAAGTCCGCAACTACCCCATTTTTCATTTATTTTTTTTGATTAGCTTAAGCTCTGCCTCAGGAAAATGAGGGGGAAGTGAACTAAGTTCACGACTACCCCATTATTTTTATCCTTATTCTTACAATAATAATCACATGGCAAAGCGGGTCGTGGGAAGGGCATACGCGTTTTTCAGCAGCGACGCGCCGAAAAGCGAGGTGGAGGCCGGCCTGGATAAGGCCCGGGAATTCGCGACGCATAAACCCAAGCTCGAGCTTTCACTGTATGACCTGCCGACAGAAGGCATGCTTGATGAACCAGGCCTAATGCCGATTGTCATCATGGCGAAAGTACAGGGAAGGAATTTCTTCCTCGAAGCAAGCAAGAAAGGCGCATCGAACGAGGCCACTGCCAATGAGCTTGCGTCCCTGATGAGCGCCTTGCAGCACGGGCAGGTTGACGATGCCGGAGCCTCCGGCTTTGAGATATGTTTCAAGGGGGCGCAGAATCATTTCGTTTTCCATGAGTGACAAGTTTATTAACCGTGCAATTGAATCTTTTTTGAGGATATGGATGCGCATGCCTGATATCGGACCAAGCGGCTCGCGGCGATGCGTCGGCAGGACGCAGAGCATCGAGGAGGCAGAGATGCTCGTCAAGAAATTCGAGGCTGAAGGCTTCAATGCCGAGATAATCCGGAAAAGCCAGGCCGGGATGACGCTTTATGAGGTCTGGGTAGGCAGGCAGCCGGACGTTTTTTCCGGGAAAGGGGCGCGCGGGATGGAGTAGCGCCAGCGCGCGGGCAGGATACCGTCGAAATATCACTAAAAAACGCGGTTTTTATGTTGATTTGCTGCTTTTAATTCCTAATATAATGCATTTTTGCCCACATAATGAAGGAAGATATATAAACCCGGAACTATTACATCATAACCCTGAACGAAAAAAAAACGGGGTAAGCCCAAATCATCCATAAAAGAGGTGGGGATCATGGATGGAAATAACGGGTCGCCGATGGTCGGCTTCGACAGCCAATCATTCTGGCAGGATGCTAATGCGGTGCTCGCAAGGGGCACGCGCGAGATGCTAATCAATGCCCGTGACAAGGACGGCCTTGTCGCAGCATACGACAGGATGGACGTGGCCTTAGGCGAACTTGTGTCGAAAACGGCTCCTCCGGAAAGCGTGAAGGAAGACCTCAACCACAAGCTTAACGACAGGATAAGCCTGGTCGGGAAAATGATGAAGGCCAGCAACATCGACGCCAGGATATACTGGGAAGCCGACATGAAATCCGTGGCGATGGTTGTCCTTAAGGCCCTTGGGAAAACCAGGAACCAGGTTTTCCGCATCGATAAAATCGTTGAGGATGCCGAAGCGGCCATCTGCGAGGGAAATTTCACGAAGGAAGGCGCAGGCAGGCTCCTGGCCGAGCTGTCCGTATATAACTGCAAAGAGCTGAAATCGCTATTTGCAAAACTCGAGGACACGCCAAGCCACATGGAATTCCTGGAGCTCGTTTGCGAAAAAGGCACGAAGAAGGCCCGGATGATGGCGGAAAAGGCCAAGGCTGGCATCATGCCCCAAGTTCTTGAAAACAAGCCGAAACCGCTTGCCCGTGTCATACAAATGCCGATGCTAGCCATTGTAAGGCAGCCCCTGCGGCATGCCTAAAAGCCTTCTTTTCCTATCTTATTTCACATGGATACGCAGGCCAAATGCAAGACCTATCTTCCAGAATGGCTGAGAATCCGCCATAGGGTTGATGAAGGCACGGCACAGGTATCAAGCCTTCTGGCCGGATATAACCTCAACAGCGTCTGCCAGAGCGCGCATTGCCCGAACCGCAGCGAATGCTGGTCCATGCGGACCGCCTCGTTCATGGTGATGGGCGAACATTGCACGCGCGCATGCAGGTTCTGCGCAGTCAAGACCATGGCAAAGCCGCCGCCGCTGGATGCGGATGAGCCAATGAGGCTCGCGAAGGCAGTCGCAGCGCTTGGGCTGGGATATGTCGTAATAACCTCTGTTACACGGGACGATTTGCCCGATGGCGGTGCTAAACATATTGCTAAGTGCGTGAAAGAACTCAAAGGCATCCGGGGATTAATCATCGAAACGCTCGTGCCGGATTTCCATGCGGACCGGGGAGCCATAGCGGTCCTCGCTGATGCGAGGCCGGATGTCGTGTCCCACAACATCGAGACGGTCGAAAGATTGACGCCAGAAGTAAGGGACAGGAGGGCCGGCTATCGGCAATCGCTGGAAGCATTGCGGCAATATAACGAGCTTTCAGGCGGGGATATTGTGACAAAATCCGGCCTGATGGCAGGTTTCGGCGAGACGGAAGAGGAAGTCCGCGCGGCGATGGCTGACTTGCGGGAAACCGGAGTAGGCATCCTGACCATCGGCCAATACCTTTCCCCGTCCAAAACCAGAAGGCATATTCCGGTCCGCGAATTCGTCAGGCCCGAAACGTTCGCGAAATACGAGAGGGACGGATACGCGCTCGGCTTCAAATATGTGGCGAGCGGGCCGTTCGTGAGAAGCTCATACCGCGCCGCAGAGCCATATATCAAAGGCATCCTGGTGGCGGGCCCGCGCCGATAACCCTATTAAATTAATCTCAGATTGAGTACCGAGTCTCATGCCAATTTCCACGGTATTCGAAGGCAAAATCAGCAGGATGCAGATTCTGGACGAGTCCGGCATAGTTGATACCGCGCTTGAGCCGAAGCTGCAGACGGAAATGCTCGATAAGATATATCGTTTGCTCGTCCTTGGGAGGGTCTGGGACAAGAAATCCCTGGCCCTGCAGAGGACCGGCAGGATATACACTTACCCGCCTCTGGAAGGACAGGAGGCTATAAGCGTGGGCGCCACCTTGGCAGCGGGAATGGATGACTGGCTGTTTCCGACGTACCGGGAGGCCTCGCTCGTGTATTACATGCGCGGCCACCCGTCTTACAAATCGAACCTCATGTGGATGGGGCTCGAAGACGGCCTCAAACTCGACAAGAGAATAAGGTGCTTCCCCTACGCGACGCCGATTGCGACCCAGCTGCCGCATGCGGTCGGGGCCGCGTATGCGCTTCGCATGAAAGGCGAGAAAGCGGCAACAATAGCCTTCTGCGGGGATGGGGGCACGAGCGAGGGGGATTTCCATGACGCCCTCAATTTCGCAGGCGTGTGGAACGCTCCCTGCGTGTTCGTGGTATCGAACAACCAGTGGGCGATTTCGGTGCCGCGAAAAGAGCAGACGAAATCCGAGACATTGGCCCAGAAGGCCATTGCTTATGGCATCCGGGGCATCCAGGTGGACGGCAACGATGTCCTGGCCGTTTACAAGGCCGTTAAGGAAGCGGCGGACGATGCGCGGGCGGGAAAGGGGCCGACGCTTATAGAATGCATCACATACCGCATGGGCCCCCACACGAGCGCGGACGACCCCAAAAAATACCGGGATTCGGATGAGGTTGAGCGTTGGCGCGCCCTGGACCCCATCAAAAGGTTCCAGGTTTATTTGTTGGGAAAGGGAATCTGGAATGAGGATTATGAGAAAAAGGTCTTGGAAGAGACGGCTGCATTCGTTGAAAAGACAGTGCAGCAGGCTGAGGCGTTCAAACCGGACCCGAAGGATATTTTCAGATACCAATACGCCAGGATGCCGAAGAACCTTGAAGAGCAGATGGAGGAGTGCTTCGGCTCAAAATAGGGCAGGTGAAATGGAATGGCTAAGATGAACATGGTTGAAGCGATTAACGCCTGCCTGGCCCAGGAGATGGAGCGCGACGGGCGGATAGTCGTCATGGGGGAGGATGTCGGCATCGACGGCGGCGTCTTCAGGGTCACCGAAGGGCTTTTCGCAAAATTCGGGAAAGAGCGCGTGATAGACACGCCGCTTTCGGAAAACGGGATTATAGGCACCGCGATAGGCATGTCCGCCATGGGACTCGTCCCGATTCCGGAAATCCAGTTCCAGGGATTCGATTACGAGGGATACCACCAGGTGGTCCAGCACATCGCCCGCTTGCGGAACCGCACGCGCGGGTCCATCACAGTCCCGATGGTGATCCGGCTTCCGGCGAGCGGAGGAATCCGCGCGCTCGAGCACCACGGGGAGAGCGCAGAGTCGATATACATCCATATGCCGGGCCTCTGCGTCGTCTATCCTTCATCCCCGTATGATGCGAAAGGGCTGCTCGCGGCTTCGCTTTCATGCGGGGACCCGGTCCTGTTCTTCGAGCCGAAAAGGCTATATCGCGCATACAAGGAGGAAGTGCCGGAAGAGAGGTACGAAATCCCCCTTGGAAAGGCCAACATCCTGCGGGAAGGCTCTGATGTGACGCTGATTTCGTGGGGCGCGATGACATATGTGAGCAAGGAAGCGATTGAAGATGCGCAGAAGCAGGGGATTTCAGTCGAGCACGTCGATTTGCGCTCGCTTTCGCCGTGCGATTGGGACACGATAGGCTCATCTGTGAAAAAAACCGGGCGGGCGGTAGTGGTCCACGAGGCGTTCAAGACGCTCGGGTTCGGGGCTGAAATCGCTGCCCGCATCATGGAGAACGATTTCCTCGACATGGAGGCGCCAGTCATGCGCGTGGCCGGCTGGGACATACAGATACCGTATCCGAAACAGGAGGAATACTTCTTTCCGGATAAGGAAAGGATATTGAAGGGGATTGTCAAGACGGCAAAGTTCTGAATGCGGCTTGGCTCGGTACCGGGGGGTGCAATTGATGGCGAAAGAATTCAGGTTTCCGGATTTAGGCGAAGGGATTCACGAGGGCACGATAGTCAAGTGGCACGTGAAAGAGGGCGAGAGGGTAAAGGCAGACCAGATCCTTGCGGAAGTCGAGACCGACAAGGCAATCGTGGAGCTGCCATCGCCATACGAAGGCACCCTGCTGAAGGCCTATTGTTCCGAAGGGCAGGCCATCAAGGTCGGGGAAGTGCTCCTGGTAATTGGAGAAGCCGGCGAAAGCGTTCCGGCAGCATCTCCCGGGATTGATGGGGCTGCACCCCAGAAAGCATTGATTCCAGCATCCGCTCCAACGCCAGCATCCGCTCCGACGCCCGGCCAGCCCGCACTCGCGGTTCCAGGACATCACCAGGCCACCCCGGCAACCCGCAAACTGGCCAGGGATTTGGGCGTTGATATCGAAAAAGTCCAGGGCACGGGCCCAGGCGGCAGGGTCACCGAAGAGGATGTGAAGGGCGCGGCTTCCGGGATTGCCGCCTCCACCCCCAGCCATGGCCAGCCAGCATCCGCGCAGGCAGCAGCGCCGCAGATCCAGGCCAAGGCCATAGGTGCGCCGGAAATAACGGCAGAAGAAGGCGACCAGAGGGTTCCGCTGACCCGCCTGAGGAAAATCATAGCCGAGCGCATGGTTTATTCGAAGACGCACATCCCGCATGCGTGCGGCATGGATTTTGCCGACGTCACGCGCCTTGGGGAAATCCGGGAGAAGGAGAAGAAGAATTTCGAGCCTAAAGGCGTGAAGCTGACTTACCTCCCGTTCATCGTCAAGGCCGTCGCTATAGCGCTGAAAGAATACCCGCGCTTCAATGCCCATTTCGAAGAGGGCAGCGGGGATTTGGTCATCCGCAGGCGGCACAACATCGGTATCGCCGTTGATACGCCGGAAGGCCTCATGGTGCCGGTCGTAAAGGACGTGGATAAGAAATCGATTGTCGAAATCGCGCAGGACATCGAGCATCTCGCCACAGCTGCTAAAGAGAGGAAAATAAAGCTCGAGGACATGCGGGGCGGGACATTCACAATCACGAATGTCGGAAGCGTCGGCGGCATGTACTCCACGCCGATTATCAACCCGCCGGAAGTCGCAATCATGGGCATCCATAGGATAAAGGACATGCCGATGGCGGTGGATGATAAAATAAAGGCGCGGAAAGTGATGGGGATATCAATGTGCTTCGACCACCGAGTCGCGGACGGCGCCGAGGCCACGCTGTTCATGAACGTCGTGATGAAGCACCTCGAGGACCCGGATTTGATGCTCGTGGACATGATTTAGCGCATGAAAAGGCGATAGCGCAATGCGGAATTGCGCGCAGGGGCGGATTCACTTGGTTATGGGAGAACTTGCGACGAGGACGGATTTGGCGGTAATAGGCGGCGGCCCAGGCGGGTATACCGCGGCGATTCGGGCGGCCCAGCTGGGGCTCGACGTCATGCTCATCGAGAAAGGCCACATCGGGGGATGCTGCACGAACGTCGGCTGCATTCCGGCCAAGGCGCTCATACATATGGCAGGGCGCAAGCATGATGCGGAGTCCGGCAAGGCGAAGGAGATGGGCATAAACGCCACCATCCTGTTCGATTTCAAAAAAGCGCAGGAATGGAAGGCGGGCGTGGTCAAGGACCTGCGCGATGGGATTGCGACGCTGTGCAAGCTTAACGGCGTCGAAGTCATGAAGGGGAAGGCATTCTTCACATCGTCGAAGACGCTGTCGGTTGAAACGGAATCCGGATTGCGCACAGTCGAATTCGGGAAAGCGGTTATAGCGAGCGGCACTTCGATTAACGGCCTCGAGAACCTGCCCTTCGACCATGAGAGGATAATCGATTCAGACGATATTTTCGAACTGGAATCGTTGCCGGCCTCGATGGTCATCGTTGGCGGGGGGTATATTGCGGTAGAGATGGCGGCCTTGTTTGCGAAATTGGGGACCAAGGTGTCAATCGTATACCGCGGAGACAGGCTGCTTCGGAATATGGAGCCGGAACTTGGAAGCGCAGCACTCAGGGGATTGGCAAGCATCGGCATCGACATATTGTTCAAAAGCGAAGTCGCCCGCGTGGAAGGAAACCAGGCAGTCGTCATGACGGATGGCGTGGAAAGGCGGCTCCTTTTCGACAGGATGCTTGTGGCGGCGGGAAGGACCCCCCATTTCGAAGCGCTCGGATTGGAAAAAACAGGGGTCAAGCTTGACGCCTCAGGACTGATAGCTGTCGATTCCGCCATGAAGACGAACGATACGAATATTTATGCGGTGGGGGATGCGGTATCCGGCCCCCAGCTCGCGCACAAGGCATTCCGGCAGGGAAAAGTCGCGGCCGAAGCGGCTGCAGGATTGAAGAGCGCATTCGACAACGTCGCCATCCCGATGGTCGTCTTCGCCGAACCGGAATTGGCAGCGGTGGGGATGACGGAGGAGGAGGCGAAAAAGCAGGGATACGGGATTATCATTGGAAAGTTCCCATTTTCAGCTTCAGGAAAAGCAAGGACGATGGCCAAAACCGAGGGGTTCGTGAAAATAATCGCGGATTCGGCCGGCGGTTTGGTGCTTGGTGTGCATATCGCAGGCGCCGAGGCGGGAACCCTGATAGCAGAGGCGGCGCTCGCAATCGAGATGGGCGCGCAGCTTGAGGATTTGGCGGCCACCATTCATGCCCACCCGACAATGCCTGAAAGCGTCATGGAGGCGGCTGAAGACGCGCTTGGCAGGGGCATCCATATGTATCGAAAAAGAGCCAAGGGGACGGGGAGATAAATTCGGGGGATTGAAGGCGGGTGCGGGGTTTATGGACAAACTCGGGATTATTGATCGGAACAGGACGGCATTCATCATGGTGGACGTGCAGGATAGGCTTCTTTCCGCCATGCAAGGAAGCGGCGCGCTAATTTCGAATGTCAACAAGCTGTTGGAATCGGCCAAGATTCTTGGCATTCCGCTTATTGTGACCGAGCAATACCCCAAAGGGCTTGGGGGGACGAGCGCCGGGATTGCCCTCCCCCAGGATGCGATACCCATAGAGAAAATCAGTTTCAGCTGCTTCGGCTCTGAGGACTTTCGGGAAAGGTTGCACCATCTGAAGCGGGACACTATCGTAATATTCGGCACAGAAGCCCATATATGCGTCCTGAAGACCGCGCTGGATGCATTGAAAGAAGGGCAAGAAGTGCACGTTGTTTCCGACGCAGTGTCCTCCCGGAAATCCGAGGATTGGCGCCTCGGCGTGGAAAGGATGCGGCAGTCCGGAGCATTCATCGCAACTACTGAGATGGTGATTTTCCAGCTAATCGAGAAAGCCGGGAGCGAGGAATTCAAGGCGATAAGCAAGCTCCTAAAATGATTTTTTATTTCCTCGTTTTATTCAGGCAGGTTTCCAGCTCCATCGATGCGTAGAACTCCGCGTGGAATGCCCGCTTTTCGGGAGTTACCCTGATTTCGTCCTCGGTCATTTCAATGCCTCGTCAGCGCTTCAGTAACCGAAATGGAAAACACGGTCCTCTCCGGCTCGCTCGAGAACGTGAGATATCCGCCGAACGACCGGAGGCGCTCGGATGCCGAGAACAACCCGATGCCGTTGTTGCATTCCGATGTGAGAGGATGCCTAAGGAGCGTTTCGGATACCGTCTTGGGTATCATGTGGCCGTCGTTCGCTATATCCAGGCGGATGTAACCCCCCTCGCGGATTGCGTCCAGCAGGATTCTGCCGGCCTCTTTGCCGCAAAACCCGTGCTCGATCGCGTTTTTCAGGATATTGAGGATGCAGGACTGCAGCTCCGCGGGCATCGCCATTCCCCACAAGCCGTCCGGCACGCGGTTTTCTATGCTCACATCAAGCCCCCGGTCCTTCGCGGAAGACATGAAAAACCTCAGGAGGACCAGCGAATCATTAACAGCGTCCGATATGGATACGGCGGTTACGATGTCTTTCTGCGAACCCAGCGTCTGGATTCTCCGGCATAATGCGGCGATGCCGCTCACGGCTTTCGACATTTCTTTGAGGATGTCACGGCTCCGGTCGCCGTATCTCACATCGGCCAGGTAGCCGTCATGTTCGAGTATGCCGATGTTGCCGGAAATGGCGGTCAGCAGGTTGTTGATGTCATGGACCGTGCCGAAACTGAGCTGCCCGAGCAGAACCATCTTGGCTAAGGCCGGGCTGGGGGCCGCAGTTTGGCGAAGGAATCGCATGTACGCCATACGGCCGCCCAGCTCCAGCTCTATGATGCCGTCTTCGGCAATCATCATGGCCGGATCAAACCCGCTTGTCCGGAATATTTCAGCCCCCCCGCTGGAGATGACTATACCCCCACCCAACCTATCGGTTATGTCCTCGAGCAGGGGGGCAATGGAAGCGATGGATTCGAATGATGGCGGCCTTCCGGGGCGTAAGCTGTGGATGTCGCTTACAGCCACAGGCTGCAGGGGGGGCACCCGGGCCAGTTTGTTGGAGTTCATGTTGATATCTTGACTATGGAAAGGTATAAAAAGTGTTGATAATAAATAGATTTTTTATATAATAATGTGATAAATATTATATAAAATATTTCTTTTTAGTATACGTCGATAATAAATATTTGAAAATTAAGCATAACGACGATAATAAATATCAATTTGCCAGAATACGAAATATAAAAAATTTAGGAATAATGGGGCGGTGCATTGAGGCTGCACCGATAGAATGCGGGGGGAGGTGGTCCATATCAGGACCAAGGCGGGCATTGTCGTCAATGAGCATATCGCCAGCGCAAGCCATTTCCCGGCTACTTTCTGCATCCGGTTTCTGAGCACTAGGAAAAAACAGCTTGAGGGAGAACATGGATAGCAAACGGGTTGATTCGGAAGGAAGCGGAAATGACAGTATGCAAGCGGCCCTAGACATTGCAGGGACGAATGCGTATGTCACATACCGTCAAGGCGAAATCGCGTATTCCAATGCATTGGTTTGGTTGAAGAATATTTCTGAAATCGCCATGCCCAACCGGGCGTTTATCGCGTGCATAACGTTCTCGGTTGGCATGTTCATGAGCGGGGTTTTCGACTTTGGGGTGGCGGCCCTTGTTTCGTTGGCCATGATTGCCATTTACTCGTCCCAGGCGGTGTACAATTGCATTAAGGACATCGAGGGAGACAAGGTGAACGCATCATGGCAGCCGCTCGCAAACGGCCAGCTTAGCGTTGGATTCGCATGGAAGCTGATGGCCGCCCTGATTGTCCTGGGCATGTCCTTGTTCTGGCTCGCCGCTCCACAGTTTGTGCTTCTTGGGGCGGCTTTCGTCCTGCTAGGCATATTCTATTCGGCGTATGCCAAGGCAAGGCATTTCTTATCATACACCACGCTGGTGACCACGCACATGGCCATGCCGATGGCAGCCGGATACCTAATCGCAGGCCATATGGACCTCAGGTTGGCTGTGGTAATCGCGTTCATCTATATGACCGAGGTGCTTTCCATGTCTATAAAGGACTACAAGGACGTTTCCGGCGACCAGCGCGTCGGCCTTCGCACCCTGCCAATCGTTCTAGGGATACGTAAGGCTTCGCTCATCACCTTCGCAGGCTTCTGTTCGCCGTTCTTCCTTGCATGGATTCCCTGGCTTGTTCTCCACCTCAACCCAGCATTCCTGGCAATATCCCTGGCAAGCGGTGCAGCGAGGATATTCCTTGGCCTGGCCTTCGTGGCACGTCCGGACCCCACGCAGGGAATGGAAACCCTTAATAAATTCAGGTACGTTCGCATAGCACAAATGCTGTCGTGGTGCTTGATTTGAGCTATAATAAATTCGCGAAAATGGTGGCCATGGGCATAATCCGCATCGAGAACGGAGGCACGATATCCGTCTTTGACCGCGGGA
>JAGVNI010000008.1 GCA_020053355.1 archaeon
AAAAGACGGGCTTATGGTTACAGGGATTTGGAGTATTTCAGGCTGAAAATCTTGCACAGTTGTGGGTGGAGGTCATCCTAAAGTTGGAGAAGAGCCATTTTTTTATACTCTAACTGCCATAATATTGCAAGACGTTTAGTGCTATTTTTGCACAGTCCGAAACGGGGAGGGGGAATGGCCGCATGAGACTGCATAGGGGGAGGGAGCGGGAGAACCAGGAGACGCGGGGCTGGCGCCGCGAGCTTGACAAACAGGCGTTGAAACGGTTTTTTTCGAAACTGGAAACCGCTGCGCTGGCGGTGATTCTGTCGGCTGGCTGCGCAACCAATATAAAGAACGCCAGCCCAGAGCATCCCATGGCACAGCCGAAGGTGGCGGAGTTTGAGACGCCGCGGCATAACAAGGTCGTAGTGCCGGCGCATGCGAAAGAGGCGGGAACGCAAGCGAAGGAGGCAGGGCACAGGACCGCTGATGCGACAATGAGGGCTGCACAGGAGCAGGCGCAGCAGGCCATCCAAAGATTCGTCGAATTCATACTTACGGGCAACCAGCTGAAAGCTGACGAGTTCCTCAGGATTTACGATGAGGAGACGCTGGGCGAAGAGGAGAGGGCCGCGGCTTTCGACGAGGCCCTCGTGGCGGAATTCCGGACCAGGGTGATGGACGATGCGGACATCGGCCCGATTTTCAGCGCGTTCCGGGAATCGCACCAGGTGGAAGGGGGGGGAGTAGACCTCAGCGAATTCATAGGCGCGATAAGAAGGGTCCGCGAGGCAACGGATTCCGGGGAAACAGCGGGGATGGATGCCCTAAGGCAGGAATTCTCCGCCGTGTTCGTGGACAGCCTTCTCGCGAGATGGCAGAACGCCCAGGTTGCCACGGCGCCGGCGGATATAACACAGGCGGTTCCTGTACCCGTCCGGAGGGAATCGCAGATTGATGTGGACGGCCTGAGGGCCGCGGAGCTTTTCGCGAGACTGATACGCTCCGGCAGCGAACCCGACTCGGAAGGCCGCACACGGGGCCATTACGAGGGCCAGATAACCACGCTTTTCACGAGATACCGGGACGGGCCGGCGTTGGACGCCTCCTTCCTCGCGGTTTTCATGAGGTCGCTCGGGGACATGGAAAGGGCCGTCGTGGACGAATTCATGCACCGCGGGAGCATAGAGACGCTGGCCTTCGAGCATATTGGAAGGCTCATGCGGGACATAAGGCTTGTCTCACGGGATTTGCGCGCGCCGGAAAATGCGGTGAACATGTCCAACCTGAACCGGGCATTCGGCTCCGGGTTCGTCTCGGCGCTCCAACGCATCGTCGCCCCGCCGCGGGTGATGGCGCTTGCCAGCATCGAGGATTTGCGGGCGAAGATTGCCGCAATCCGGGATTTCGCCCAATCGCGCGGGATGGACGCAAGCACGCTGTCGATTGGCGGCCGTACGCTTGAGGAGTGGGATTTGCAGGTTGCGGAGATTGAATCGGCCGGCTCCGGCGGGACAACCCAGCAGAGAATCAACGACATCGTGATAGCCTTGCCCAGCGCGGACATGTTATCAGGAGAGGAGAGGGAGGCGCGAAGGCTAGCCGAAAGGTTCGCGGCCCTCATAAACGGGACCAGGCCTTTCTATTACAATATAGGCGAGAGCTGGCTGTCTGCGGCAAGGAGCATGCTGGCCCAGGCGGATGACCGGCGCGCGCAGGGAAACACAGGCTCGGTATTCTCGCTCCTTCTTTCACGCGAACTGGAGAGGCAGAACCTCCGTCTCGAGGATTCGACCATTCGGGACGGCGAGGGAAGGACGACGCTCACAACCGGAATTCGCACGATTATAGAGCGCGTCGCCAATGTCCTGCCCGTCCTGCGCAGCGCAAGGACCATGCTAAACGGCGATTTCGATGAAGAAGAGGTGGAGCAGACAAACCGCATGATAGGCGAGCTCCCATCGGACCTTTTTCCGGAAGACGTCCGCGAGGCGATGGCGCATGGATTCGAAAGCGCGGCGAGAAGGGCGGGGGAGGCGAGGTATTCGCCAGCTTCCATCTCGTCCGCCGCATCGATAATACGCACTTCAATCAGCGCCCTCCCGCAGGCGTTGCAGGACCGGATTCTCATGGGGAGCGTTTCGGCATGGGACTATGAGGTCGGCGGCGCCGATGAAGGCGCATCGCGGATGGACGCGATGGATGCAGCGTACCATGCGATGAGCGGGCCGGCATTCAGCGCATTCTCGGCCTGGGTGGACAGGTTCGCCCAGACGCTCCAGACTGAAGGCGAAGCCGCGCCGGCAGGGATGGACGATGAGACGATGCTTGACGGCGTGATGCTGCGGGACGCGCGCTCGAGGCTGATGAATGCCA
This sequence comes from archaeon, assembly GCA_020053355.1. Classification (GTDB taxonomy): domain Archaea; phylum Micrarchaeota; class Micrarchaeia; order Anstonellales; family Bilamarchaeaceae; genus Bilamarchaeum. The sequence continues at coordinate 2,359 of JAGVNI010000008.1, forward strand.
GCGAGATTTTCAGCAACACGCCCCTTGAAGTCCGGTTCGCATTGTACCAGCTATTTGTTAGCAGGGCGGAAAACGGCGAGGAAGGAATCAGCACCGAGGATGCCGGGCGATTCGCTGCAATCGTCAACGCGCTCTCAGGACTTCCATCAGCGTATGCGGCGCTGCTGGTGCGCAGCACTGGCCCGACGCTGCTTGCCGATTATGACGCGCAGAGCATCGAATTGATACTGAGCGCAATCAACACGTACAGCATGCCGCTGATAAACGCGGGGATGTATAGGGAACTCGAAGAATATTATTCCGGGCTCGGCGACCGCATCCGCGATTTGTTCGTCGATGTCGTTGCGCTCCGGAATGTCGGCAGGGAGCAGTCCGGAAACCTGCGGGATGTGCGCGTGCGCCTTCCTCCGGACCGGCCGGAGTTCGCCGACATATACCTTCCTGCAAGCAGGCTGATGGTATCCCTGCCGAAAAGGATTTACGAGAGATGGGTCTCGCAGGGGATGGTCGTGCAGCTGAGCCAGGCGCCGGACATCACGCAAGGGCCTGCGGCGGCTCCGAGCATCAGCGAGATTGAGAGGGACTTTTTCGGCCGCGACGCCATAACGATTGAGATGAACATACCGACGCCGATGCTGTATCTTCCGCTTGTCGTCGAGAACCTCGGCGCGCTGAGCCCAAGGTACCCGATACCGGTCGAGGAGATGAACGAGCTGTGGGGCGAGGGGGAGGGCAACATCCATTATGTCACCGGACCGGATGAGGATACTGTCGAGTACGGATTCTCTGAAGCCGTCGGCCAAAGGGGCGGCGGCAGGGACTGGTCCGAGTCTGTCTACGGAAGGGGCGGAGACGGGCTTGAGCACGTCGTCGGAAATGTCAGGTGGAACAACCAGCCCTTTGCGCAGGATGACGAGGGGCGCAGCACTTACCTGACGCGCGGCAGGTTCGATTTGGACGTCCAGGGAACGGAACTCGAAACATTGCGCCTCGCATTCGACGGGGTGGCGCCATCCGGGACAGACACCGCGGTCTTCTTCGAAAAAGAAGGCGACGAATACACCGCGTTCGTTTTCCAGAGGTTTGCCGGCGGAAGCTTCGCGCTCGTGGATGCGCGCACGCTCACCATGGAAGATGCCCAGTTGCTTTATGAGCATACGTTCGCCGAGCAGCCATACCGCCTTTACGGCAGCACGAGGATTACCGGAGCCGATGCGGGCGGGGCGCGCGAGGACTGGATGGTCCAGATGGACGGGGCGGTCCTTTTTGCGGGCATGCCATCAACTGAAACGCAATTCCAGGGAGCCGGAGCCGCAATCCAAATCGGGCGCGGCGGGGCTGGGGCGGATTACGAGGAGACGCGCGGCAGGAGAGTCGGGGCTCTCGGTGCGTATATCAATCCCGAAGAGCGGGATTACTATGTCGGGCGGGTCTATCTCAGCAACCTTGAAGAAAGCGCAGAGCGCCAGGGTGTCGGGGTGCACGGTGAATTCCAGTATTTCAGGGCGCGCCGCGGCAGCATCGATGTTTTCCTTGGCAGCAGGAACATCGGCGCAGAAGACGCCGGGCCGGAGAACATAGATGCAGGCCTCATCGCATCCTACCTCGGCGAAGGATGGTATGGCGGGGCGCGCGGCGGATATATGATGAGCCAGATGATACGGCCGCAGGCCGAAGGTGTTGTGCCTCCGCTTGCGCTCACTACGGAAAGGATTGCAGGAGGCACGGTATTCGCAGGGACGGACCTGACCTCCCTTTCTTTTGCCACGGCAGTGTCTGCCGTCTGGACGCAGCTCCAGGAGGAGCAGCCCGAGGGAGTCAGCGACGAGGAATGGCAGAGGCACATCGCAGGAGCCCTCCGGGTGTACATACCGGCAATCCGGACAAGGTTCGCCGGGGCCGGGATTAACGACGAGGATTTCTGGACCGGCGGCTACGGCATTGCATCCGTTTTATACCCGCTGGACTGGATGCCGGAAATCAACGCGTTTGGCATCTACCTGCAGGGTGAAGGAGAGAATGAGGGGCACACGATTCCGATAGTCGGAGGCACGGCCGAAGTCGCCCCAAGCGATGGCACGAGATTCAGGGTGCAGGCATTTGGAGTCGTGGATGAAGGCGGCGGGGCAGACCTCCGGGCGTTCTTCGGCCAGCAGGCCGGGTTCGATTTCTCGGCAAACGGCGTATACACCGAAACGATAGGGGAAATCGGGCGCGGAGTATCAGGAGCGCTAAGGCTGCGGCTTGGCGATGAGGAAGACCAATACCGCGTGCGGCTGGTGCTCGCCGGCGGATATGCCGAGCAGACGGTCGGAGATGAGAATATCACGACCATTGAAGGCGGCGGAGGCATAAGGGTGAACCTTGCCGAGCCTGGGGCCGAGCCGACCCTCACGGATATCCAGGTCGGGGCGACCGGAATCCATACCGAAGTGGCCCCGATTTCGATGGATGAGGAAGAGCGGAGCGCTGACCAGGTCGACGTCCAGGCCGGAGTCACAGTCGGCACGACGGACTGGAGCCTCGACGCCACGGCCGGCGCGCAGTGGTGGGCATCCGATGATCGGGAGAGGCTGTATGTCACGGCAGGGGGAGAATACAGGCTCTGGAGCGGGGATGGAATCTGGGAAAGCGTATCAGTCGTCGGCAGGTTCGCCGGGCTGGTTTGGAGTTCTGAAGAAGCGGATGCCGGGGACTTCAATTTCAGCGTGTTCCTGAGGGCGCTCAACTATTGACATTTATTTATTAATCCGCACAGTTTGGGATATGCGGGCATAATCATCAATTATCTGGGGATTTTGTACGGACAGAGGGAAATGACATGGAATGGCACGGCATACGGCTCTACAAGGTTGAAGCGGAAAGCTTGTCAGACGGGAAATTCGCAGGCATCTCGGCATCATTGGACATAGCGAAGATGGAGGTTGCGCGCGAGGGAAGGATGAGGATAGATTTCTCTTACTTTTCGGAATACAATCCCGCAATCGCCAGGATAAAGTTCTACGGATTCGTGACGCTCTCCGGAAAGAAGGGGGAAATGGATGCGGCGCTTGCGAAGTGGAAAAATGACAGGTTCATCGAGAAGGAGACGTTCGAGACGCTCGTGAACCTAATCAAATACACCGCCGAAACGAACGGCGTGCTGGTCGCGAAGGCGCTAAACATCGCGCCGCCGGTTGTGTCGCCAAAAATCTCGCTCCAGCAGAAGCCCGCGAGAAAGAAGTGACTACCCCCCTGGGAGTAGAGGCGTTCCACCGGATTTCCTGTTTTTTTCAGCCAATTTCCCATTGCTACAGCCCTTTTTCTGATTAAAGTGGAAGCCCCGGCCCGGCATATGGGCGTTTTCACCAGAATTTGACATACACGAAAATCCTTTTTGAGTGACAACTCTTTATATGTCTTTCTGGCCAATATATACCTGATACAGACACAAATCTCGGTGGCAATTCGCTCCGGAAATGGGTGGGAGAGGGCGCCCGGAGCAAGAGAGCGAAGGGAACGAAATTCAAATCCGGCCAGAATTGGCCGGGTTCTTAGGATTGGTGCACTTATGTCCGGACCGAGACTCAGGAAGGAGGGGGAGGGCGGGGAGCCAGAAGGCGAGAGGTCAGCGCGATGGAGGCGGACGCGATTTCTCTCTCATTTCAATTCCAGGTGGACGGCTACCACGCTGACGGGACTTATGACGTTGGGGAGCGTTAGCATTTTAAACATCGTCAGCCCAAATATTGCCATGACACAACCGGGGCCGGAACAGAGGCGAAGGGGACGCGCAGGCGCAGAACCAGAGGAGATAACAAGGCTCCAGCAGCAGGCGATTGATGCGGCTGCGGCTTTTCGTGATTATATCGTCGGCGGCGACCCTGCGCGGAGGCAGGCGTTCTGGACAATCTACAACACCCCGTTCGGCGGGGCGACCCTCCATGACAATTCCACTTTCATGAGCAAGCTCTTCGAGGAGCTTGACCGCGTCGGGCAGGATGCGCAGGTGCGGCCTGTATTCGACGCGTTCTGCGCATCGAGGGGGCGGCTCTTCGGCTTCCTCTGGAGCAACCCGGTCCATTTCACGGATTTCATCGATACGACCTACAACCTCCGGACCCTCCTATCAAGGGCGCCAACGCCGGACCAGGTTCGGGTGCTGGTTACGCAGGTTCAGGGCTCCGAAGGCAGGCCTGCCAGGGCAGACAGCCAGGTGGGTCGGATTCGCGCCGCCATGCGGGCGACATCCGGGCTCAGTGTCGAGGATGCCGTCCGCGCGGATTTCGACAGGGCGAACCGCGAGGAAGCCCTCCAGAGATACGACCAGGGGCTCGTTGATGTGGTATGGCAGAACATGCCGAGGCAGCTTGCGGTCAGAGCTGCCGGCGCATTGCGCGATTTCATCCTGACAGGAGACGAGGCGAAGAGGACGCTTTTCAGGGGCATCTGGGATGCCAACACATCGCAGGCTTTCACAGACGCCTTCACGGCAGAATTCAGGACAGCGATATACCAGAACACCGCAGCGGGGCTTGCCCCGATTGCACAGGCATACAATACTGCGCACAGCGGCATAGACCCGAATGAATTCGCCGGCATGATTACCCGCCTTTATCAGGCCGCAGGGAGAGGCACGGTTCAGGACGTCGAGGCTCTCCGGCAGGCCGAGGGCGCCAACGTCATAGACCCGCTGCTCCGCATCGTGGCGCAGGGCATGGCGGGGCGCGCCATCACGCTCCTGCGGGACGTGCTTGAGACAGGCAACCAGACTTCGCGGGATTCTTTTGTCGCGATACTTAACGGCAGGCTCGCAGTCGTGTCCAACAACACGGTCACGATGCCGACCGTCGAGAACAACGATGTTTTCTGGACAGAATTCACGAGGATGTATACGTCCGAGATAAGCCGGAACAGCAGGCTTGCCACGCTGGTGCGCAGTTTCCAGAGGAATATCCTGCCGATTGCGATTAGGGACATATATTCCGAGCTTGCACGCGCAAGCCCGGATACCGCCAGGCTTAACACCGATTACGGACCGGACCTTGTCAACCTGGTCGCAGGCAACCTGGGCACCCTCACCTGGATGCTCCGCCCGGATGCGGACCTCAATGCTGAAATCACCCGGAGGTCGAGGGCAGAGGACCCGGCCGCAGTGCGCATCAACGGCATGCGCGTCACATTCAACAAGGCGAGCGGCCTTCGGGAAGTTTATGCTGCGCTCGTGCAGGAGCGGGCGAGGGCGCGAAGCCTCGAGGCCCCGGATGTCGTGACGCTCCTTGAGCAGAACTACGATGCGCTTTCATACCTCGGTGGCTCGCCCGCCCAGGTGCAGGCAGAAGTGGACCGCAGGGCGAGGGCCCGGCCGCCGGATGCCCTTGCAGCGCAATTGAAGGCGAGGTTCCCGACGAATGCAGGCGAAGCCCTCTCGCGCGCCTATTCCGCGATGAGGGATGCGCGCGCAAGGCGGGCGCAACTCGTGACGACTTACGGGCAGGAATTCGTCGATGCGGTGTCCGCTAACCTGGACAACCTCCAGTGGGTGCTGCGGCCCGTCGAAGAAATCGACAGGGAGATGCGCACGCGAAGGACCGACCCGTTCGTCACAAGGGTGAATTCGGCGGTGGGATATTCCGTCGGCACGCTCGCGCACGGTTTGCGGGACATATACACCACGCTTGGAAGGAGCTCTCCGGACCGCGCAGCGCTCGTCACGCAATATGGCGAAAACGTCGTGGCATACGTAGAGGCCAACCGCGCGCGCCTCGCATGGCTGGGTGGCGACCTCGCAACGGTGGAAAGGACGCTCCAGGACCCGAGCACGGACGCAACCATCAGGCAGGCGCAGGGATTCCTATACAGCTATTCGCCGGTGCAGCTCGTTTCGGCGATAGCAAGGGCGAGGAGCGCAATCAGCAGGCGCGGGCTGGCACTTGCGGATGCGACCGACGCATATGGCACCGTCTTCGTCGGACCGGTGGTCTCGCGCCAGGCAGTGGCTACGCCGTCCATTTCTCCGACGGCAGCCCAGCCGCTTCAGGCCGTCATCGAATCCAGATGCCAGAACATCATCCGCGACATGGAAGCCATCGACTCGCAATTGCGCTGGAATATCCTTGAGCCTGCCCGTGTCGTGATGCGGGAGCACATGGAAAGGTGGCGCAGGGAGAACGACGCCATCCGGCTGGAAGCCAGGCAGACTCAGGACCCGGCAGCCCTCGCAGCGCTTGAGGCGAGGCAGCAGGTCCTCATAAACTCCATGATGACCCCCTCCGACATGCGCAGGGCTGTCGAGATGGCGTTCTCCATGATACACCTTGCCGAAACCGGCGGGGACATGACAAGGGCGCCGTCCCTTGATGGCGTCTCCACGACGGATATGGATATCGGAACGCTCAATCGGCTGACAACATGGTACAACGGCCCGGGGATGGCTGGCAAGCAGCCAATCATCAGCGATGTCGTATCTTCAGTGCTTTACCGTGCCGACCCGAACCTATACCGGTTCATCACAGGGGTCGAGGAGCCCGGGCTGGCAAGCGCCATCTCAAGGACTTTTGCGTCCACGCAAAGAAGGGGAGCGGATGCCAGGGCGACGCTCGTGATACTTTATGGCGAGCCTTTCGTCGCGCTCGTGGAGTCGCAGGCCGGAAACCTGCGCATCCTTGAAAGCCCCTCGGTGATGCAGAGCCCGACGGCCACGATGCAGGCGCTCCGGATGGCCGAGAATGAGCTTTACGCAAGCATAGTCGTGCGCGTCTACCGCGCCCTTGCCAATCCGAGGCAGGGCGAAGATCGCGCATCCATGGTCACGCTTTTCGGCGAAGCGTTCGTCCGGGTAGTCGAAACCAACCAGGCGCAGATGATCGCGCTTGGCACCGGCACGCCGACGCTTGAGCAGATACGCGCATTGCCGGCGCCGGTGAAGCAGGCGCTGTTTGCCGCATATCCCCCGGCATATGCAAGAAGCGTGGGCGCACTCGCTCGGACATTCCGCCGCCAGGACGACTTCATATTCCGGGGAATGGGCACTGTCTATTCCGTGCTCCGCGAGAGGCCGCAAAGCAGCGCGCCAGCCGACCGGAGGACGGCATTCGACCAGCGGGTCCGTGAGCTTTACGCGACTTACGGCGAGCAGTTCGTGCGCACAATTGATGCCAACATGGCGCAACTTGATTTCCTGCAGAGCCCGACATCATCGACCCGGGACCTCGCCAGGCTGACGCCCGAGGTGCGCGAGCGGCTGAATGTGACGTTCGAAAGCGGGCCGGCAGTAGGGCGGGCGAATTTCATGCCCAATTTCATGAGGGTCGCGACGCAGCTCCCGAGGGTGTTCACCCAGCTGCGCGGCGCGCTCGCATTCAACAATCCGACAGACACATTGTCCACGACGTTCGCGAACGCCATCCAGTATTACCGCGACCAGTTCGGGACCAACGACTATCTCTTCAACCAGTACATCAACATCGACCTCCTCAGCAGGAACATCCAGAGGCTCGCCAGGCAGTACAGCATTTCGCTTCCGGCATACATCATGGATGGCATCGAAACGCCTGAAGAGCTTTCCAGGTTCCTCGCCTCCGATACAGGACGGGAGTTCATAGCAGAAGGCAGGCGGCAATACGAGAGGGTGGAACAGCAGTACCTGCTTGGCAGGGCCGACCTTCCAGCCACTTCTCCGCTTAGGCTAAGCGGGGACCTGAGCGACAGCAGCGTCTCGGATTTGCGCAACCGGCTGTCGATTCTGGATGCTTTGTATCTGGGCTTGGCGCTGCCGAGCATCTCGGGCACGGACTCGGCGTTCAGCCGCGCCGCGGCCACGGCGACATTCAACTCGATGCTTATCATATCGAACCGGGACCCGTACCTTGTCGGGCCGTTCCTGCTCCAGGTCCTGCCAGCTATAATCGCCGTGGCGCAGGATGAGCGCACTATCGTCGCCGCGCTGGAAACGTTCAACAGCATATTCGCGCAGCGTTACGAGTCAGGGACGAGGGAAATCGCATACAGCACCGCGCTTAACCGCAGGTATTTCCTCGAAGTCTTCGCCCGGATAGGACAGCAGCTTCCGGAGGTCACGAGCACATACGACCACAACCGCCTTGAAGACGAGCTCCGCCTTGTGCCTGAACCAAGGGCTGACGAGGGATACCTAAGCCCGCTCCTCTACCGTTACAGGCCAGGATTCTGGCAGGGCGACGGGCTGGAGCCGCTCCCGACGATGTACGGGCAGCAGGGCTCGCCTATCCGGCTGCTGCCGACGCCGACCATGCCGACAAGCCCTTTCCTTCCGGTTCCTGGAGGGTTCACGCTGAATTCGGGCGCAAGCGGGCTTTTCAGCAGCATGTACGACCAGCTCCGGCCTCCGGCGGCAAGGATGTTCCGGCAGCGGGTCCCCCAGCGCTTCAGGATAGGCGCGCTTGGCGCTTCGACGATAATCCGAAGGATCAACCAGCTGTTCGGGCCGATGCCGGTCGATTACAACGACTATTGGCTGAGCGGTTTCGGGGAGACCGGAGGGTTCTATTCACACGAGGAAAGGGGCCCTACGTCGAGGGACCGCGGCGGGGCTGCGGCAGTCGGCGGCGGGCGCACGATAAGCGGCGGCACAAGAGGCTCTGCCAGATGGACGCGCGAACAGGCAGAGACGGCTGGCACTGCAACCGCTGGCCAGCCAACGCAGTCGAACAGCACGACGACGGATACCGTGGATGTCGCGGCCTCCTCGGTGAGGCTGCCGATGCCCATGTCGGGACCGGTCCCGCTCCCGCTTTTCGGACTGATACCGTATAACATGTTCGGAATGCAGGATGGCACGGGAATACACCGCGCAAGGCAGGAATTCCATTATGAGAATGCATCGAGTGAAACCAGGACGACGACGCCCGGAACAGGCGGCCAGCCTGGCACCACGACGGTGACAGACCAGCAGACAGCGGGGAGGACCAGGGGCCTGCTCGACACGTACCAGAGGATTGCACGCGAATCGCAGACGGACATGCTGCTTTTCGTTTCAGGCGAGCACGTACCGGAACTGACCGGCCCGGGGGGAACGAGCGGGCAGGAGGGCCAGGACAGGCTTAAATCAAGGCTGTATTTCGTCACGAGGACCGGCGACATATACCAGCTCGCCTACGGCCTCGACACCCGGGCGCAGCTTCTCAACTACTTGTATGCCGGCGCGAACACCCAGCAGGCGCTCGCATCGGCAAGGACAGTCGGGAGGCAGATGCTGACCGGCGACTCGGCAGCAGGGGGCTTTGACGGATCCGCGGTCGGGTTCACGCTTCCGCGCGCCGGCGGGGACTCGTTCTCTGCCCTTGCACTCGGGCAGTTGGTCCGCAGCATGAGCACGATGGACCCGGTGCACGCGGAGCAGGCCGTCGGAATGGCAGTCACGAACCTGCTCTCGGACAGGAGGCAGCGCGACATTTATGCGGCATTCTACCGCGGGGCGGAGATGGTGACTGTGGACCCGCAGAACCGCGCGCATATAAGCGACTCGCGCTTTGCTGAAGGCACGGGCGAATTGATGTGGAGGCGCATGCGCATAGACCCGATGGCCTACCAGGCTGAAATCCGGGCTGTCGGCGGAATGCCGCTGACGGTAGGGGCACGCGGACGCCTTGAATGGCGCCCGAGCAGGTACCAGACGAATGCGATGGGGATAACGGCGGCTTACAGTGGCATCGACCTGCTTCGCGAGACGCGCGCTGCCGGAATGGATTCGGACCAGATATATGGCCGGATGAACACCGTCCTCACAAGCCTGTACGGCTGGTCCGAAGACGAGGCCAGGGACACCGGATGGCTTGCCGCAGGAAGCTACATGTATGCACGCATGGAAGACTGGACGGTCCGCAACGCGGACGGCACGTATACGACGACACGCCAGGGACCTGAAGGCACTCCGGAAAACCATTTCGCGAGCGCGATGTTCATGTACTGGGCTCAGCGCCATGGGATTCTCATGGGTGCGCAGAGGGTACCAGGCTGGAGCAGGATTTATGACAGGATAGACCAGGCTATGAGGGCGGTGCAGCAGAATCCGGCAAACGAAGCGCAGATACTCTCGCAACTCTCAACAGCATTACGGCAGGACCTCCAGCAGGACATATGGAGGTTCGCGCTCGCTTACGGATATGACGGCGAGAGGGTGAGGATTTACACCATTGCCGGCGGCCAGTACGTGAACGATGAGACCGCTTACGGCAACCTCTACGCCCTGGCGCTTTTCGGCAGGCCGACGGCTGCGTTCGTGGACATACTCGGCCATGCCTACGGGTATTCGCCGCTGGTCATCAGCGAGGACCCCGCTACGGCAGGCGGCTTCAGCGTGAGAAGGGACAGGCTTAGCCCCTTCCTCGACCTTTACGGCGGTTTCGGAGTCGTCGACTGGCCGAGCGTGAGCCTGCAAAGGTACCAGAGAGAGGTAACGATTAGCGGCGGCGCAGACATCCCCAGCGCGCTCCGGGATGCCTATCGCGATATGGGCGGAACGCGCAACCGCTCAAGGCTCATACGGCTTTACGGCGAAAGTTTCGTGACCGCAGTTGAAGCGGGCAGGGCGGGCCTGGAGTGGATGATAAGGCCTCCGGCGCAGGTAAGGGCAGAGATGCAGACGCGCCTCACGCAGGACGACCCGGTTGTAATGTCTTTCCTGAACCTGAGAAGGGGCAGGGAAAGCGTAAGGCAGGCCGCGAGCGCAGAGGATGCGGCAGCCTTGATTGACATATACCGGGAACTGAGGAAGACTGCGCCTGACCGGCAGAGGCTTGAGACGCAGTATTCGCAACAGCTGGTGGATTTGGTCGAGCGCAACACCACCGACCTCGACTGGGTGCTGCTGCCCCCGGAGAGGATGAGGGCGGAATTGACGCGCAGGGCGCAGACCAGCGGCTCCGCAGAGGCGGCGATATCCGAATGCGGGATACCCGCCCCGCCGGCACAGGCTGAGTTGACAGGGCCCGAGGTCAAGAGGCTCATGGAGCAGAATATGCTTGATGTGCTAGTCGGGGCAAGCGGCGCGCAATCCAGGGCCGGCCTGAGCGCGGAGCGCTATGACGTGCTCCTTGGCAGCCACCTCGGAAGCCCCGAGGGCAGAAGGGCGAGGGGCACGACATTCTACGTGCTGCACACGCCCGTAGCCGAGAGGCCGGATGCGCGGGGCTCGCTGGTGATTGGCGATGAGACAGACCTCGATGAGTGGATGAGGCACGGCCACGAGATAGGGCGGGGCATCTCAAGGCTGGAAGTCGCACAGTCCGGAAGCGATTATACGTTCACCTTCTCTGGCGACCAGAGGCTTCGCGCGCTCACTGCCTTCAGGCTTGTGGGAGGGATTTCCGTGCCGATAAGGCCGGCTGACTACGGCAATTTCCGCGTAGGCAACAGCTGGACTGTCGGGGGGCTCGTGCAGGTGCTGCAGGACCACAGGATGGACCTGCTGACAGGCGCGATGTACGGAAGGCGCGAATATGGCAACGAGCGCTGGGACCAGTGGACAATTTCGATGTCCGGACGCCTCCAGGGCACGAATACGGCGACTGTCAGCGAGCAGTGGTACGGATACGTGTTCTTCAATCGGCAAACCAAGCAAATCGTATTCGCCAGCGACGGCGTCTTCACGGACGGCGCCGAGATGCGCTCGGTCTGCGAATCGCTTGGAGGGGCCGGGTGCACCAACCTGACCGAGCTTTCCAGGACGACCGGCGGCGTGGGCCTGGAGTGGGCTCGCACGGATGTCATGACCGGCGACCGGATGAGCTTCCACTTCTTCTTCGAAGGGGGAGCTGAGAGCTACAACCGCTTCGGCGGGGCAGGGACGACGGATGCGGGCGGGTTGTATACTGCCAACCCGAACCGCGACAACCAGTTCATTTTCAGGAGCGGCGCGACATTCTCGTACACCCAGCAGGCCCCGAACAGCACGGTTCCGAACATTTACTCGCTGAGCGCCACGGGCCAGAGCGGCACTTGGCCGATAATACCGGGCGACGTCACGCGGCCTGAATACCTGCAGTCATACGAGACCGCCGTCGGTACTGGCGTGCCCGGCTGGTCGTTCATGCTGCATGGCAGAATAGCATGGTAATTTTTCCAGAATTTTTTTTTAATTATTTTTTTATTCCTATTCCAGCGGCAGCTCCCGGCGCAGATGCTGGGGAGTAGAAAAATTTAATAGGAAGAGGTTGAAAAAGGAAGGAACGGTTATTTCTTCTTGATTGGCTTGTCCTTTGCCGCGATTTTCGCCTCGGTGGCAATCAGGGGCGGCATGAACGGGGGCAGCAGGTTGAAGGGCCGGAGCAGGAAGATGCTGTTCATCCCGGCATTGGCGTTTATCATGTTGATTGCCGTCGCGCCGAACTCCATCGGGACGATTTTGGCCTTCTTGTATTCGACCAGCATCCTTTTCAGGTTGTCAGGCGTGTCCCTGCAGTAGGCCTCGCCCATAATCCGGAGGGAGCCGATGTCCGGCTTGTAGTCGACGGCATAGGTGAACTCGAGTATTACCCCGTCCGGAGTCTTCTGCGTGATTTTATCCACATTGACGTTGACGTCGACGCTCGCAGGCACGCCGTCCTTGGCCTTCTTCACTTCCCCGCCTCTGAAAGTTAAGCCCATGACTTCAAGCATATTTATCCCGATGGATAGAATCAGGCATCTAATAAAAAGCTATCCCCGGCCGGAATCCGCAAACCGCTTCCCCCGCCCGCACGGCACGACCTTCAGCTTGCCGCCGAAATCGAAACCCGAATCCCCCCCGCCGGCACCAAGCTCCCGCCCGCCCATAATCCGGTCAAGGGTGATTGCCAATGCCGCGACTTCGCTGTGCGGCTGGTTCGTCACGGAAGCATTGTAGTCGGCAAGGGCGTAAATCTCGCCCGGGACCTGCTCGCTCCCGACGATTATGAGGAGCTTTTCGCGCCCTTTGATTTCCGGGACGACGTCCTGCACCGGAAGGCCGTACATGGTCAGATGGATGATGGCAAAGCCGTCCCGCTTGCGGGATTTTATGAACGAGACCGCGCTTTTCTCATATGAAACCGAGAACCCGGAACCCGCCTGCGTCCTGCCGCCCCAGTTCTCGCAAATTTTCGAAACGCTCAACTCGAAACCCGCGTCATGCTGGCCGGTGTATGCTATGGATGCGGCTCCGAAAGCCCTTGCCACCAAGGCGACGTGAGTGGAGATTCGCTCATCGCGCGGAAGGCGGTGCGAAAGGCGGAGGACTTCGATGTGCATCGCGGCCATGCATTGAATGATCCGGAATAGGATTTAAATCCAAGCGCGCGAAGCCTTTAGCGCATGGACATAATCGAACTTAGCGGCCTCACGAAGAAATTCGGCCCCCTCGTAGCCGTGGACAGCGTTTCGCTCAAAATACGGGAGGGGGAGATTTTCGGCCTTCTCGGGCCGAACGGGGCGGGGAAGACCACGGCAATCTCCATGCTTGTGACCATGAAGAAGCCGACGTCAGGAAGCGCCTGCGTGAACGGGTTCGACATCGTGAAAGAGCCTGACGGCGTGCGCAGAAGCATCGGAATAGTCTTCCAGGACCCGTCGCTCGATGAGGAGCTGACCGCCTATGAGAATTTGGAACTGCATGCGGCCATGTATGGCATCGAGCGCAAGGACCGCCGCGACCGGATACTCGAAGTAGTGCGGATTGTCGAACTGGAAGACCGCATCAACGACATAGTGAAGACGTTCTCAGGCGGGATGCGGAGGAGGCTTGAAATCGCACGCGGGCTCCTGCACTACCCGAAAATCCTTTTCCTGGACGAGCCGACAATAGGCCTGGACCCCCAGACCAGGAAGCACGTCTGGGATTACATCAAGACGCTGAAAGTAGAGCATGGGATCACGATTGTCATGACGACGCATTACATGGAGGAGGCTGATTCGCTCTGCGACCGGGTCGCCATCATAGACAACGGAAAAATCATCGCGCTGGATACGCCGGATGCGCTCAAGGACTCGCTCGGCGGGGACATCATAATCGTGCGGACTCCGGAACCCAGGAAAATCGAGGAGGCTGTCAAGGGAATCGCCAGGAAGACGAAAATCGACGATGGCTCAATCAGCCTGAGCGTGGCGCAGGCGGATAAGAAAATCCTGAAAATAATGGACATAGCGCGCGAGAGGAAAATCGAGGTGCAGGCAATCAGCATGCACAAGCCCACCCTCGACGACGTTTTCCTGCATTACACGGGCCGCAACATCAGGGAAGAGGCGGTGAGCGGCAAGGACGCGATGCGCATCCGGCACAATGCCTGGGCAGGGGGGAGAAGATGAACCACGAGCTCACCGCGCTGTATTTCATGTGGAAACGCGAACTGATCCGGTTCACCCGCTCGAAAAGCAGGGTGGTTGGCAGCCTCGCCATGCCGTTTTTCTTCATGGCGATTCTGGGGACCAGCATGAACGGGATTGGCAGCCTCCCGGCCGGCGATGGCAACTATCTGGAATTCATCATGCCCGGCATCCTCGCGATGGTTTTGCTTTTCGGTTCTGTTTTCACAGGTGTGATAGTCATCATGGACAGGCAGTTCGGATTCCTGAAGGAGACGCTTGTGGCGCCCGTTTCTCGGACATGCATAGTCCTTGGGAAGTCGCTCGGCGGGGCGACTACTGCGGTCCTCCAGGGGCTCATGATGATGGGGCTCGCGGTCGCCCTCGGCGCGAGCGTCGATTTGGCAGGCCTTCCGGTTGTGATAGCCCTCATGGCACTGATTTCGATGGCGTTTGTTGCGCTCGGCGTGGCAATCGGCTCCGTGCTTGAAGACATGCATGGGTTCCAGCTCATTATGAATTTCCTCGTGATGCCGATGTTCTTCTTGTCCGGGGCGCTTTTCCCGCTGAGTTCGGCCCCTGAAATCGTGAGGATGGTGTCATATATCGACCCGCTCACCTACGCCGTCGAGGCCATGAGGTTCTTCCTTGTCGGGCATTCGACCATGCCGATTGAAATCAGCCTCGGCGTCCTTGTATTGTTCTTCGCGGCCACCACCACCATATCCACGTATCTTTTCAACCGGATAGAGAGCTAGGGCGGGACACCCATTCATTAAAAATCCCTAAAGGGAATTGGATGTCATGGCACGCTACTTCGGCACTAACGGAGTCCGGGGCAGGATTGATGAATTGACCCCCGACCTTGCCCGCAGCCTCTCGCAGGCGACAGGGTGCTATTTCAAATGCGGTAAAATACTCCTCGCGCGCGACTGCAGGCTGACCGGGGGGATTTTGCGCGCCTCGGTGGTTTCGGGACTCGTATCCTCCGGATGCGAGGTGGTGGATATCGGCATAGCGAGCTCTCCGACAGCAGAGTTCATGGTGAAGAGGCTCGGAGCGGACGGCTGCATCATCATCACCGCATCCCACAATCCGCCGGAATGGAACGGGCTGAAAGCCGTGGACGGGAAGGGCGTCGCGGTATCGAAAGAGAGGGGCGAAGATATCGAAAAACTGCTTGGGGAACCCGCATCTGGGGGCAAGGAAGGCAGGGTTACGCAGTATGACAGCGCCACTGCGGAACACATAGAGGAGATAATGAGGCACATCAGTGCTGATGGGATAAAGAAGAAAAAACCGAAAATCGTGATTGACTGCGGGAATGGCACTGCCGCGCTTATAGCACCAAAACTTCTCAAGGGCCTTGGATGCGAAATATTAAGCCTCAATTCGCATATGGACGGACGGTTCCCGGGAAGGCCGTCCGAACCGACCGAAGCGAATGTGAAGGACTTGATTGCGCTTGTGAAATCCTCGAACTCCGATGCCGGAATCGCCTGGGACGGAGACGGGGACCGCGTGATATTCGTCGATGAGTCGGGCGGATACGTCATCGGGGACAAGGTTTATGCGCTCTCGATTCTGTGGAAAGCGGCAAAACTCAAAACCCGAAACTCGAAACCCGCCGGCGATGTCGTTACGACCGTCGCCACAAGCAAGGCCGTGGAAGACGTCGCTGCAAAACTCGGCCTCAAAACCCGATATACTGCTATCGGCGCCCCATACCTGTCTGAAGAGGTCGCGAAGGGCGGGGCGTTCATGGGCGGGGAAGAGGTCGGCGGCGTGATATGGCCGGAATCCTCGCTTGCCAAGGACGGGTTCCTTACAGCGGCGAAGCTCGCCGAGGCGCTCTGCGTCAAGCCGCTTTCAGCATGGCTCATGGATGTCCCGACCTACTTCAACGTCAAAACCAAACTCGATGCAAACCCGAAAGCCAAGAAGGAGATTGTCGCCCGCGTCCTGGCGCATGCGAAGGCAAAGAAGCTCGCTTACATCACGGTCGATGGCGTCCGGATAAACTTCAAGGATTCCTGGGTGATAGTCCGGGCTTCTGGGACAGAGAATTATGTCCGGATTTTCGCCGAGGCGAAGAGCCAGGCGGAAGCCAAGCGCCTGGTCCAGGAATTTGAGAAGATAGCAAAAGGCAATTGATGCAGGATATTCTTGGGGGAGGAGAATCAACCACCATTCGACTCGACCACCACCCCAACCGCAGCGGACGGCGCATAGCCGAGATTGACGAGCCGCCTGCCGTTGAAGAGCCAGCCGATGTGGCCGCGGGCAACAAGGCTCACTAGTTTTTTAGCTCTTGATAGTTCATTGGCTTGGCTGCCAACAACATCCGGGGCAGGTTCACCAAAGGGAATGCCGAATTGCGCGTCTGCCTGATACCAGCCGCCTTGAGCAGGAAACCGTTCAATCAGCGACACGTGTGCCGCCCTTACAATCCGGTCGCTTCCATCAGTTTCAAGCCGAAAGTGAGGATGGTTGACAACGAGGATTGAGTCTTTCTTGTCGAGATGCTCTTCCGGGATTGGAAAGAGATAGCGGATTTTTGTTTCTATGTCAACATAAACAATCGCATGGCTTTTGAGTGCACCGCTCCATTCTCCAGCTTCCCTGAAAGTCCTACCCGGCTCAATGTAGCCGGCCATCGTGCCGGTCCAGCATGGAAGTGCATCTTTGATGGCTACCCACCCTTCGCTAGCCAGAATCGAATCGATAGCTTTGTTGGATGCGATTACGACGCCGGCTTCGTCTGCCCGCCGTATCGCTTCCTCCATGGGAACTCCAGGGGAGCTTGGAATGAAAACGGAAAGCGAATTCGGCCTGTTGAGGGGTTCGGCCTGCTTCTTGAGCATCGGGCTAAGGTCGCCATTGGCAACCGCTCCCTGTATGGCATCGCGCCTTCCTTTGTCGAACAATGCGTTGTATTGCATGGGAATCACTTCTCTGCCTCTTGCCGGTCCACGGCCACCCCATGACAGTTGGACGCTATGGCGCAGAGTATGATGACAAACCGCAGGTAGTGGAAGTCGTCGTCACAAGAGCCGCGGGTTGCAAGGCCTACCCATTTTTCTCCCCTAAACAATAATTTGGGAATGCCACCAAGACACGAAGCAGGTGCATCATACGGAATGCCGAATTGCGGGTCGGCCTGATAGCGGCCGTCTTGAGCAGGAAACCGTTCAATCAGCGACACTTGTGCCGCCCTTACAATCCGGTCGTTTCCATTGGTTTCAAGTGAGAAGAGAGGATGGTTGACTACAAGGATGGAATCTTTCTTGTCAAGGTGCTCTTCCGGAATTGGAAGGAGATAGCGGATTTTTGTCTCGTCATCAACGTAAACAATCGCATGGCTTTTGAGTGTATCGCTCCATTCTCCTGCTTCCCTGAATGTTCTACCCTGCTCAACGTAGCCGGCCATTGTCCCGGTCCAGCAAGGAAACACACTCTTGATGCTTTCCACTTGGTCGCTGTATAGCACCGAATCGATTACTTTGTTCGATGCGATTACGACGCCGGCTTCATCTGCCTGCCGTATCGCTTCCTCCATGGGAACGCCGGGGGATTTTGGAATGAAAACGGAGAGCGGATTGGGAGTGTCGAAGGGTTCGGCCCGCTTCTTGAGGACTGGGCCGAGGTCCCTGCTAGCAACCGCTCCCCTTATCGCATCGCGCCTTCCTTTGTCGAATAATGCCGAGACATGCATGGTGGCCATCACCGGGTATAATCATTCAGCATCTTCGCGACATCCCCGTGCCCGCCCTTTACTGCGTACTGGAGCGCGGTCTTGCCGCTCCTGCTGACTTTATGGATTGTGGCACGGTTCGCGATAAGGATACCCGCTTCTGCGAGATTGCCCTTCTGTGCCGCCCACATGAGGGCTGTCTGGCCGCCGGCATCCTCCGCATCCACATCCGCCCCAGCTGCAAGCAGCTTCTTTATGATGCCCTTGTAGCCGGATTCTGCTGCATGCATCAGAATCGTCTTCCCCTCATTGTCCCTGTCTTCGAGGTTAATCTTATACGAGATGAACAGTTCTACTGCCGCCTGCCGGCCGTATATTGTGGACAGCATCGGCGCAGTCTTGCCGCCATTATTCCGTGTGAATAGGCGCGCTCCGTTGGATAAAAGCTCGAACAATACTGCGCATGTGCCGTCCTGTGCCGAATTCATCAGCGGGGTCATCCTCCCATTCGACTCCGTGCATTCGACATTCGCTCCTGATAAGAGGGCGTTTTGCACCCCGGCCAGATTCCCATTCCGGGCTGCGAGCAGGAGATCCATGTCTGCGACAGGGTTTGCTCTCGGCGCCGCCTGCCGGGCCGGAGGCGGGGGCAAAACCCCGGGCAATGGCGGCGGAACCACCCTTGTGGGCTGGGTAGGTGCGGATGGCACCGCCACGGTCATGGTCGGCACGTCCTCTTCGAGAACAGCCGCTGGCCAGATATGCCTCTGCCGCACCGGAGGCGCCATCAGGACTTCCGGCGTCTTGAGCAGTCGCGCATCTCCCCGTTTTACCGCCTCGCGCACAAGGCTGCGCCTGGATTTTTCGAAAAGCGTCATCGCGTGGCCCCCGCTCCGAGCAGTTCGTGCTCTACATGCAAATGCTTGTGTTTCTGCGAATACGAAAGAGCCGTCGGGAACGGGCAGGAGCCGTAGTTGAAGTCCAGGTTCACATCCGCGTTGTATGAGATTAGCAATTTCACAAGGTCCAGGTTCCCGTTTTGCGAGGCAATCATGAGGGCAGTATTACCCCATGCGCGGGATTGCGGCGCGCCACTTATCACTGTCGCATGGGCAGAGCTTGCATCGCGGGCGTTTGGGTCCGCCCCCTTGTATAGAGCATCCTGTGCAGACGCGATATCATCATCGTATACTGCCTTCAGCAGCTGCTTGTCCAACTGGTTCAATGGAACATAGTGCGGGCTATCAGTATCGGTATCCTGGGGTGAAGGTTCAAGAGCCGGTTTCCGGACCTGGAAGCGGCCTAGTTGGATTCCGCGGCGGATTTCCAGCCTCCGGCTTTCATCAAAGAGTGCATGCATGGCCATGGTAATCACTCGGTGGCTCCGTTTCGCTTCAGGAATTCCACTACCTCGGCCTTGCCGAGCTTCTTGGCGTACTGGAGCGGAGTCCTGACCGATGGAATGATGGTGCGAGAGCAATCTTCGCCGACCGGCGGGTGGACGGGTTTTAAGAAGTGGGTGTATTTCCTGTTGACATTTGCACCGTTATCAACAGCTTCCATTGCTGCAGAGAGGTCGCCGTATTGTATGGCAAGAAGCAGATACTCGTCGGGAGAGTATTTTGTTTTGCCAATCTTGAACGCCGGAGGATTGGGTTCAAATTTCACGGCCCCAAACTCATTGGATAGGGGCATGGAATGCACATCTTGCCCTCCCTCGTCCTGCCCCGGCCGGGTTTTGCCTGAAAATATATTTTCGCCCCTGCGTACAGCGGCCAGGACAGCCTTCCTCCTCCGCTCATCATAAAGGGATTTTATCGCCATGGAAATCACTACCTTGCCCCGTTCTGCTTCAGAAATTCCGCAATCTCGGCCTTACCCAGCTTCTGCGCGTACTGGAGCGGGTTTTTCACTGAAGCATCGCTGATGCGCGCCGGGTGCTCGCTGTCGCAGTCCGGGCTTACCGGAAGGAACATCATCTGGTGGTTGACATCGGCACCCTTTTTCACAGCCGAAATAACGGAAGCAAGGTCGCCGCATTGGATTGCGAGCATGAGGAACGAATTGGGAGAGTAGGTCTGCTTTCCGACACGGAACCGGGGGGGGTCTGACATGAGAAGTTCTGCGCTCAGGCTTCTGCTTGGGCCCGAATCATCAGCGGATATCGCAGGCTCGGTCTGCGCCCTTCCCGAGAATATGTCTTTCCCCTGGCGTATGGCGTCGCGTACCGCCTTCCGCCTTTGCGGATCGAATAGCGATTCAATATTACCCGCCATCAGGATGACCTCGCTGGATGCGGGCTTCCCGCTCGCACTCCTTCAGATACTCGACCAATTCAGGCCGCTTGGGGGGATTTTGGGCATGCCAGAGCGCCGTGGCATGGTTCTCGTCCTTTGCAAGGGCATCGGCATGATGCCGGATTAGCACCTTGGCAACCGTCAGATTCCCGCCGATTGCAGCGTGCATGAGAGGTGTGCGCCTGTGCTTGTCACGGGCATCTATTTCAGCAGTGTGGAATATGAGGCTGTCAGCAGCATTATGCGAGCCTGACTTTGCGGCATAAGCAAGGGCAGTCTGGCCTTCGTTGTCCTTGTCATTGACAAAAGCCGATTTTCCATATAGGAATACCAGCATGTCAAAGTCTCCCCCCTGTGCCGCCCGCATGAGGCATGTCCGCCCGAGGCGGTCCTTGGCATCCACGTTCGCGCCCCTTGCGAGAACCGCCTCCATGCGCCCCTTCTCGTCCTTTTCAAATGCGTCAATCAACTCCTCGTCCAGCGCCCTCTGTTCATTATAAGGGCGCTTGGAAGCAGCGGCTGGGGATTGTATCAGCGGCGGGGGAGTAAGATGGGGAGCCGGGGAAGGCTGCGCACCTGCCGGCGGAATCAGGGCCTGCGGAAGAGGGACCTTCATGACCGTTGGCTTGTTTGCGGAAGCTGCAGCAGGCGGCGAATCAATGAGGATGATGTCGCGCTCGTCCACATCGATTACGGACTCCTCTTCCATCGGGGTTTTCTGCGGTCTCCTGATTACTGGTTCGCCGCGTGCTATCGCCTTGCGGATTTCCGCCCTCCGGTCCTTGTCGAATATAGCCTTGAGCGTCATGGTAAATCACATGTTCCTGTATTTTTTCGCCTCGCCGGCAGCGCCGGATGCGATTGCCGCGCGGTATCTCTGGACGGTCAGGTCAATCGCGAGCTTCACGATGTCCTTGTGCGTTGCGACATAGTGGACGGCAAGGCCTGCGGCTTCCATGTCCCTGCTCGCCTGGCTCTTCCTGCCGATTTGTATCATGAAGAACTGGTTCCTTTTCGCAAGGGCGATGAACTCGTCCTTGATGCCTTTCACGGGCTCCTGCCTGGACTGGCCTGTAACCGGGTCAATCACCCAGGCGGAGGTATCGTTCCAGTTTCCGATTTCACCGTCTGATATCATGGAGAAGAGGACGTTCGTCCTGCCGCGGAGGCTTTCCATCACCTTTGCGACATCGAGCGAGGTCCCTCCGCTGACAGGGTTGAGTATGAGTTTTTTCACTTCGTCGAGGCCTGAAGCGGAAAGCGTCTTGTCCGAGAATATCGCCGCCGATACGCCCATCTTGTGGAGGATGCGCTCGGTGTCGAAGAAGCGGAGAAGGCCGTAGAAAGCCAGCAGCGCGTAATGGTAGTAGCTCTGGTCGCCCCATGGGAGAATGGTCCGGTTTCCCCCGCCCCACATCATGCTTCCCGATGAATCGATTAGCGCCATCACGAAATCCGGGAGGTTGCGCTTCTCTTTCTTAATCGGGATGTCGATTGGCAGCCGGGCCCTTGCCACCGAGGGAGAAACCACCCCCCGGGCGCGGTCGATGCAGAGCCTGCCCATCAATATGTCGCGCGCATCATGCACGTCCGGGTCGTATGGCTCGTAGAGGAGCGGCACCAGCGGCATCTGCGCTGCCGGAAGCTTTCCTGCGGCCTTGATTGGAATCCGTTTGGAGAGGCCCGAATAATATGCATCAAGTCCTTCCGTGGTGTTGATGTAGAACGGTATGCCCTGGCCGGCTTTGCGGCCCATCATGATTTTCTCCTTGTCGCCCTTTTTCAAATCTTCGCCGGGTTTCTGCTCCGGCTTTTGCCCCCCGCCCTTTCCGTCTTCCCCTTCTTTCTGATCTTCCTTGCCTTTTCCTTGGCCCTTGCCGCCTTCTTGGCGGCCTTCCTTGCCGCCTTCCTGGCCGCCCTGCTGCTGCGGCTGGCCGGGATTGCCGGACCCAGCCGAGTACTGGAAGTTGGACTGGCCCTCGCCGGGTTCGATGAACTTGATTGCTTCACGGGTATATACGCGGGCAAGGCGCTCCCAGTGGCTGCGTGAGAGCATCGGGCTTGCAGTATCTGCCGATGCAGGGGAGAATACATGTGTGAGGCGTTTGACGGCCTGGCCGAGTTCAGCTGACGAATCGATGAATCCTTTAAGAAGCGCCAAATCATGCTTGTTGCCGAATAGCGCGAGGTTGAGTTTCACGAAGAGAGAGTATTCCTTCGAATATGCCCCCTCGTTTTCCTGGCCCTGGAGGTACCAGAACAGGGACTGGCCGGAGAACGCCTGCCTGCGGGCAATGCGCGTCGAGGAGATGTTGAAGTTGTCGATGATGTCGGTCACGGCGTTGGCGAAACGCATGCTGAGCGCTTTGCATTCATCCGGCTGGAATTTGCCGGAACGAAGGAGTTCCTCGTGGATTGGCTCGACGAATGTAGTATAATACAGCGGCTTGTCGAAAGGGCATCCGAATCCGCTCAGTTTCGGATATTCCCAGTGGCCTATTTCATGGAACGTGACATCGCGGAGCGCCTCCCCGACAGCGTCGTTAATCCCGAGCGTCGATAGAAATCTCCGCAGAGGGGCGCTCTCCTCGAATGCCAGGCCCTGCCGGATGGTGAAATTGACATCCCAGGTGTCCGGGTCGATGCCTGCCGAGAGGGGCTGGGGGTGGTTCTCTTCCGCCTTGACGCGTATCCTGGATTTGCTGGGCCCTTCGCGCCGGATGATGCTTTCAATCATGGTGCGGTATGCAAAAAGCCGGGCATTGTCGAAGCTGAGGTTCGGGCGAATCGCCGGCCTTCCAACACGTCTTGTAGTTTCCATCAGGACCACGTTCAATCATCCAGGCGGGATTTCGACTCTGATTGATACGGAGTATATTGACGCATCTGCGCCATTTTTTTCATTGGAGCGCATTGCGGAATCCGAGGGTGAACGCATGCCATCTAGCAGAACGGGGGGAGTGGGTTTTTTCCGGAACTTCAGTAGGCCTGTCCGTATGCCATCCCGGATTTCCTTCCTTCTTTTCTCATCGAACAGCACCTGCAGTGTCATGGGAATCAATCCTTCGCTCCGTGACTATCCACGGCCACCCCAAGACCGCTGGACGGCCTGTAGAAGAGATAGACGACCCGCCTGCCGCTATAGTCGACGTAGCCGTCGTCGCCGCGGGCAACAAGGCCCACCCGTTTTGTTTTTCTATACAGGTGTCTGGCAAAGCTATCAACATCTGGAGCATGTGCATCTCCAAACGGAATGCCGAATTGCGAGTCTGCCTGATACCAGCCGTTTTGAGCGGGAAATCGCTCAATCAGGCCTGTTCTTGCGGCTCTCACAATTCTGTCATTTCCTCTAGTTTCAAGCTTGAAGTCAGGATGCTCTGTAACGAGGATGGAATCTTTCTTGTCAAGGTGCTCTTCCGGGATTGGAAAGAGATAGCGGATTTTTGTCTTTTCATCAACGTAAACAATCGCATGGCTTTTGAGCGCGTCGTTCCATTCTCCTGCTTCCCGAAACGTTCTGCCCGGCGGAACGTAGCCGGTCATTGTCCCAGTCCAGCATGGAAACGCGCCTTTTATCATTTCCCACCCATGCCTGATGATGAGTGAGTCGATTTTTTTATTGGATGCTATAACAACTCCGGCCTCGTCTGCCCGCCGTATCGCTTCCTCCATGGGAACTCCCGAGGATTCTGGGATGAAAACGGAAATCGATTTGATCGTCATGTTGAAGGTGTCGGAGGGTTCGGCCTGTTTTCTGAGCACTTTTCCAAAGTCTCCGCTGGCAATCGCTCCACGTAACGCATCGCGCCTTCCTTTGTCGAATAATGCATTGAATTGCATGAGAATCAGTCCTTGGCCCCGTATCTTTCGAGCAGTTTGACGATTACCTGGTCCCCTTTCTTCTTGGCGTACTGGAGGGGCGAGGTATCGGACATGATTATGCAGTCGCCCTGCCTGTGCTGGGGCACGTGCGGGTATCTGGCATTCAGGTTCGCGCCCAGATTAATCGCGTCTATCACTTTCGCGATATCGCCGGCCTTAATCGCATCGAACAATGACTGGTCAAGCGGTTTGGGAGTCTGGAGGCCTTCGAATGCGATGACCTGCGAATGCTGCATATCGGCTGGGTTCCCGGCAGGCCAAGCATCCGGGCCCGCGGATGGCTGCGGCACCGGAGCAGTTAGCGGAAAAATCCGGGTGGTCTCCAAATCCTCCTTCAGCGGCTTCCGGAGGGCCCTGGAAAGGTCTCCCCGTTTCACCGCGGCGCGAAGCCGCTCGCGCCTTTCTTTGTCGAAAAGTGAATTTATTGCCATAAAAGTCACTCCTTTGCCCCGTGCTTCCTGAGGACGTCTTCGACGTCCTTGTGCCCGAGCCTTTTCGTGAGGGCGAGCGGCGTCTCCAGCGAGAACATGACCGTAGCCTCCGGTTCGCTGCCGCTGAATACGCTGGATGGGTCTATGGCATTCACGTCCGCGCCCCGCTCAATCGCATCCTTTACTGCGGAATATTCGCCGGTCCGGATTGAATTGAAGAGCGTTTCATTGAGAAATTTCTGGCGATAATCCACGGATAGCCCGGCTTGTGCGCCATCTTCCGCATTTCGCCCGGCCAGTTTGCGGCGGCCAAAATCGAGACTGCCGTCCCGTAAGCCTTTCCGGATTTCCTCTTTCCGGTTCTTGTCGAAAAGCGCGCGAATCGTCATGGAAGGCACCTTCAGCATCATCCTGAACCTGAAAGCGCCGCCTGGAGCAGCCCGGTTTTCCTCGCATCGTCCTTCTTCCTGAGTTCCGCTTCCATGATGCCGTGGGCGGTCGCAAATGCGGGGTTCTCCTCCACCGCCTTCGAAATCGCATCCACCACCTTCCGGGCTTCATCATCGTCGCCTGCCTGGGACGCGGATATGAATTCCGTCAGGAGGATTCCCGCGTCATGGAAGCTGTCGACGTCAATGGCCGAGGAGAGGTCCTTGAACGTTGCATCGAGCATCTCCTTGTGCGTCATGTCGAGCTGCTTCGGCAGTTCGGCCGGGATGAACCTCCGGTCGTATGTGAGCGCGAGCCGGAGCGAATCCAGGAACGAGCCTAAAAAGTCAGTGTAGCCGACCGGCTCTACGTCCACGCTCTGGCTCCGAAGAAGCTCGGATTCGACCGAAGCGGTCTTGAAGATGGCGAACCCAAGGCGGGCCGCGTGCTTGAGGGTTCTGACCGACACGTCGGAAACGTACGAGATAATCCTGCCCCCTTCGTGCTCGCCCATCAGGTGGTCCCTCCATCCGTCGTCCTGCGCCTTGTCCAGGCGCCTTTGCGAGACGTCCACATAGCGGAACTGGTTGTAGGCGAATTCCGAAAGCAGCGCCAGCGTCGCCAAAATATCCGGGTCTTCTAGGCGCTTCTGCGTGAGATAGCGGTGCGCGCCGAGGACGTCCGCGCTCAAATCACCAAGCGGGATGCGGCTTTTCTCGACGTCGGCGACCATGATGGAAGCGATGTCGCCCTGGGCATGCTCTATTTCATCGACGTTTATGATGAGCGGGATGCGGTCGAGGAGAGCGATGTCCTCTTCGAAGACGCCGGGGTGTTCGCCGTTGATTGGCGGGTTGCCGGTGGCCACCGCCAGCATGTACTCGTCGCTTCCAAGGTAGTATTTCTGCCCGCGGATTTCGACATAGCCGTCGACCAGGTTGAGGAACTGGTTCTGGAGCACGCCCGGGACGCGGTTCAATTCGTCTATGAGGGCGAAGATGTACTTCATCGTCTCGGCGACCTGGTAAATCTCCTCATCGGTCTTCCCGTGGAGGTTCAGCCTCATGAAAAGGTCCTTGAGGTTGAGGTTCACGTCGCCTCGCAGGTAGAGGCCGCGGTCCCCGAAGACCGAGCGCCGCATGGTTTCGGCAAGGAGCGTCTTTCCGCTTCCGCGCGAACCAATCAGGTACATGTTCGTGCCGCTCTGGATTGCCACTGCGACAAGGTCGTTAATCGTGAATGCCGTGTTCCCGCAGACGACGACGGGAGTCTCGTTAACGAAGGACGCCTTCAGGCGTTCCCTCAGGTCCAGGAAATTCGCAAAAAGCCTGAGGTCATTCATCATAGGCGGCAGGCCGGATTGACTATGGCCTGATGCATTGGAAGATGAGATGATTATCGGCGGGGGGGAGGTGGCGACCGGCGGTTCCGGGGCCAAAACTGCCGGCGGTTCCGCAAGGGGCTCCGGCGCCTTCTGATGATGCAGCGGCGGGGGCTGGCGGAGCGTCGGGGGTTCCAAAACTTTTGGGCCGGGGACGGCGCCCTTCCCACCTCTGATGAATCTGTCAGCGTTGCTCATATAGTCACAGGTATATACTTATGGCAACAATTTAAAAAGAGTTGTTATTTATGACTTTTCAGGCATCACTGCTTTGAGGAGGGGGTTGATGTCCACTTCCGCGGCCTCGTTCGGTATGGAATTGGTCGTGAAGACGCCATCTGCCACCATCTTCAGCTTCGGAAGGGAGTCGTTTAGGAAAAACCCGTGGGTGGCGGCGCAAATAACCTTCTTCGCCCCGCCCTTCTTCACGTTGTCCACCGCCTTCAGCATGGTGCCCCCGGTTGATATCATGTCGTCGAGGATGAGGATGTTCTTCCCTTCCACGTCGAATTCCCTCTCGACTTTCTGGACCGAGCGGTATGCCTCCTCGCCGTTCCCGGCATCATATGCCCCCCGGACCTTGCTCATGCTCTTGCCCCCGAACTCAGATACAAGGTAGTTAGCCCCCTGGTCCGGGGAGATTACTTCGAGGTGCTCCAGGCCGAGCTTCATTCGCGCATGCTCGACAAGCAGGCGCCCGGCGCTGATATTGTGGATTTTCAGATTGGAGTATTCGGATTCGCCCTCTTTTTTCAGGAAATGGCAGTCCACGGTGACCAGCTTCACGGTGCCGAAATCGGCAAGCAGCTTGCAGAGCACCTGCGCGGAAAGCGACTCGCCCATCAGGAACGTCTTGTCCTGCCGGGCGTACGGGAGATACGGCGAAACGAGCGTGACGCGGGCGCCGACGCGCTTCAATGTGTGGAGCATCTGGGCGACGTTGAATATGGCCGAGTTCTGCTTCGGGTAGAGGCGGTGGAAAAGCACCACGTCCTCGCCCTGGCATTTGGATATGTCGTTGATGCGGGCATAGCTGTCGCCGTCGGGAAAGAGCTTGATTTCAATATTCGGCGCTGACAAATCTGAGAAATTAGGGGAAACGAGGTACATGATTACAATTACTATCGATGGGATTAAAGTCTTTGGCGCAACAACCCCCGCCCTCCGATAGGTAAAAAAATGTTCGATGCAATCGGTAGTAATGGCTAAAATCCTCATGATTGTCGCCCAGAGCGGATTCCGCGACGAAGAGCTTCTTGTTCCAAGGGAAGTCCTTGAAAGGGCGGGGCACGATGTGAAAGTGGCGAGCATTACGCGGGCCAAGGCAAAGGGCGTCAAAGGCGCCACCATCACGCCGGATATGGCGGTTTACGAGGCCAACCCTGAATTCTTCGACTGCGTTGTCGTGGTCGGCGGGCCCGGTTCGCCAACGCTTGCTGACGATAAGGACGTGACCGGTCTCCTGATAGGCGCAGCCGGCAAGGGAAGGATTATTGGCGGCATATGCCTTGGGCCCATGGCGCTTGCAAAAGCAGGCGTGCTGGCAGGCAAGAACGCCACGGTTTTCCCGGACCGAAAAGCAATCAGCCTCCTTAGGGAGACCGCCGCGTACTATAAGGCGGAACCGGTCGTGATTGACGGCAATGTCGTGACTGCCGACGGGCCGCAGAGCGCCGGGAGGTTCGGGGCCGAGCTGGTTTCCATGCTCCAGAAGAAGAGGTAGCCGGGTAGGTTATTATGATAACAATCAAGCATGACGGATGCATATTCTGCGTGGGCTGCTCTTCGGTATGCCCGGCAAGCGCCATCGAAGCGGTAGGGACGAGGATGAAGACATACCCGGAGAAATGCATCGATTGCGGGCTTTGCGTGAAAGTCTGCCCGGCCAACGTGATTTGCCTGTATAAGGGCGTGAAGGACGAGAAGGATTTGCCGGCCGGGGCGCGCTAAGGAGGAGATGGGAGGATGTCTTCAAAATTCGACCATGATGTCATAGTTATCGGCGGGGGTCCGGCCGGCTCGTCATTTGCAAGGGTGGCCGCGGGTGCCGGCCTGGATGTCCTTGTCGTTGACAAGAGGAAGGAAATCGGCGTCCCGGTCCGCTGCGGGGAGGGCCTCGGAAGCCTCGAGATACTAAAGCAGGGTTTCGTTCTGCCCCGCGCATGCTATTCGATAGAAATCGAGGGCGCGAAGGTCTATGCCCCAAACGGCAAGTCAATAACCTGGAGGGGCGAGGACACCGCAGGCTGGGTGCTGGAACGGAAGGTGTTTGACAAATGGCTCTGCGAACTCGCAATCGAGAAAGGGGCCAGGGTGCATACGTATACGCGCGCTGTCGGGGTGGTGAAGGACGAGAAGGGAAGGCCGCAGGGCGTGAAGGTGTCGCATGGGGGGAAGGAGCCCTACGAGATAAGCGCCCCGCTCATCGTTTCCGCCGAAGGCATGGAGTCCATGATTGCGCGCGAACTCGGCTTCAAGACCGTCCATTCGCTCTATGATGTCGATACGTGCTACGAGTATGAGATGAAACCGTACAACCATGAGAACCTGATAGAATTGTATTTCGGGAACGAGGCCGCGCCGAGGGGGTACGTGTGGATATTCCCTAAAGCGGACAAGAAGGCGAATGTGGGAATCGGAGTCGGCGGCCTGGTCCAAAACGGCACCAAGCAGGGCGGCATCAAAGGCGCCGACCCTAAAACCCTGCTCGACGCATTCGTGAAGAAAGACGAACAGCTTAAAGACGCAAGCACGCTCCTGGATTTCGGCGGCGTGATTTCAGTGGGTTCTCCCATCGACGAGTTCACCAGGGACAACTGCATGGTGATTGGCACGGCGGCAAAGCAGGTGGACCCGATACACGGAGGCGGCATCGGCCTCGCGATAGACACCGGCATCATGGCCGCAGGCACCGCGATTAAGGCCCATGAGCGCAAGGATTTCAGCAAGAACATGCTCATGGAATACGAAACCGTATGGCGCAGGCAGAAGTCGCCGACTTTGGCAAACCGGCTGAAACTCCGTAAAATCCTCGAGAAGGTCTCGGACGACGACCTGAACCACATATTCAACACCCTGAACAAGGAGGATTTGCAGAAAGTGATGAGTAGCGACTTCGCTCCCGTTGCCATGAAAGTCCTGGCCGGGAGGCCGCAACTGCTGGCGGTTCTCCGGGGACTGATGTCCTAATCAAAAAGGGAAATAAAAAACCAACGGGAGTTCAGCCTTTTTTGCCGAAATTCATGTCCTGCGGCGGCACGGGCAGCTTCGTAGTCAGCATCAGGCGCTCGCCGGACGTATCGTAAGCGATTGTGACCGGTAGCGCGTTCCTGCCCCGGTCGCATTGGGCATGCAGCTGCCTGGCGAGTTCCGGAACCGCGTTCGGAATCCTGGCAACGACGTTGCTCATGTCCACCGGCGCTGAGCGGTTGCGCGGGTCGCTGAGGCGCGCAACGGTATCGATGAATGGCTGCCTGGCTGCGCTGAACACGCCGCGTATGCTGGTTTGGAAAACAGCTGCGTTGAACCCGATGCGGTTGCCCTGGACCACCATCCAGTCGCTAGCGCCATTGGTGGCACGGTAGTATCTTGCCAGCACGGAATTGGGGTTCTGCTCAACGTAATCGGCAAGCACCTGCGTGACATCAGCATCCTCGCCCCGGCGCTGTATCGTATCAACCGCGCGCCTGATGGCAGCCACTTCAGCTGCCGGGGGCGGCTGGGAAAATGATGTCCTTATCACGGCGGCCATTGACGCATCGAAACCGGCGCCGGCCCGTCTCCGGGTCTCTTCCTCGCTTAGCCTCGGAACTGTAATCTCAGCCGGCCTTCTCTGCTCTTCCGGTTGTCTTTGCCTTGGTCCGCCCATCAATATCACCTTCACATTTTTCGATTCAAAAACGATTCCGATATCAACCTAATAAACGTTCCACCCCGGATACGGGTCCGCCAGGTCGATGCTCCAGCGCCGCCCTGCGTTGCTGACCACCCGGAGTGTCATGCCGACAATCGAGGACGAGGAAACTCCCCGGTCCTCATCTACCACCGGCTTGAGGCTGATTTCGTAGGAATTCGCGCTGATGAAGCGCCCGCTTATGACTCCGAGCATCTCGCCGCCTTCAAGGACCTGCCGCCCTCCCAGGGAGACGATTGCACGGTCGGGAAGCATGAGAACCGTGAATTCTTCCGAACACATGACGGAACGCGCGCCGCGGGCGTCGCTGTCCAGCCGGAGCGACCTCTGCCTTGAATCCAAATCATCCGAGTAGGATATGTCCCTCCCGTTTTCGAAAACGCACCTTCCCCGGTCCCAGGAAGCGAGAAGAGTGCGCCGGTTCGTGCCGGAGGATTCTTCGGCGGCCGAAACCACGGGCGCAGATGATGGCTGGAAAGCAGGGGAAGAGACAGGCGCCGAGGACACCGGCCGCATCAATGGCGTCGCGCATCCGAAGAGGAAAAATGCCGACATGAACGCTGCCGCGGCTCCTGCGGCTCCCCCGGCCCCAGCAGCCCGGACGGGTTTATCGTGCCGGAGGATATGATTGTGAACGAGCTTCAAGAAACCACTAATCGACTTTAAATAAAACAATTTTTAAAGGCTCACCGCAGTGAAAACCGCAGCATATTAATTCGGCCGATTCAGGCGGCGCGATTGCCCCCGGGCGGCCCGAACGCAGGTCATTTCCCGTCCGAACCGCGGCCTGAGCAGGTGCGGAGGAGCAAGTCGCCCCTGTGGATTTCCCGGAGGTCGCCAAGAGGCGTTAGGGGTTCATGTGGAGTCCTGAAGTCCTCAAGGATTTTGGATGCGCATGCGCGCACACGGGCATTTCCATCATGCTGCATCCTTGTTACTGCGGCCAAGGTTTCACGGTCATGATACGCCCATACGTCGATAAGCGCTTCGCACCTTTCTTCCGCATCAGGATTATCGAGAAGCCTGATCAGGGCGGCGCGGACCTTCGGGCCGCGGTAAGGCGTTTGCGCCAGGTTGAATTGCGCACCCGAGCGGACCATCCCGTCAGGGTCGTCCAGATGCCGAATTAGGGGGTCCAAAGCGGACCGGTCCCGGATGAAACCGAGCCCCTCAACGGCGAGTCTCCGGACATTTGCATCCCCGTCTTCGAGCATTTCGATTAATGCCGGCACCGCCGCAGGATTATTGCGGATCCTGAGCCATAGTGCCACTTCCCTTCGGACGGCGGGGTCCTCATTCTTCCTTGCATCGGCCAATGCGGCAAATGCCGTGTCGATGCCTGAGCCGGCAAGGTCGGAAAGGGAGATTACCGCACGCCGGCGAACCGCCGGGTCTGCATCCGAGAGCCGCTCGACAATGGCGGGAACAGCCATCTCCAGCCGGGTCTGGCCGAGAATGCCCGCAGCGCCCCGCCGGACTTCCGCATCTTCATGGTAGGTCAGCTCTGCCAGTGTGTATATGGCATGCTGCGGAAGGGACTTGCCGCTCTCATAATAATCCCGGACGGCTAAGGCGCTGTCCGCGACTGCCAAGGCAAGTGTCAGCGCCCTCTGCTCGGCCGGTTGCGCGCGTTCTATGCGCCCTATGAGATCGGCGATACCTATGCCGCCCCAGCTGCGGTTTTTAGCCGCGCGGAGTATGTCCGCATCGGTCAAGCCGCCGGGTGCTTTTTCGCCGCGGAAGATGAATCGGCTAATCGGCGTATCGTAGGAGGAGCGTGGAGCAGACGGCCCCTCTTTGCGGTCGGCGCACGGATTCCGGTGGGCCTTAACCTCCTGCTGCCGTGCGGATGCGGCGGCCTGCTGCGGCGGGCTTGCGTTCCTGGCCTCTCCGCATCCCCCAAGAAGCGGGGCGAAGGATGAAAAAACAGCGATGCATACGCCCGCAGCACATATAGCCTGCCGCTGGGCCTTGGGGCTCCGCCCTTCTTCCGAATCGTGAACGAGCTTGCGCATTGAACATCCCTCCTGGATAAACATCGTTAATAACTATTATAATACGAGCATGATGACATAAAAAACCTTTACTGCGAGTAAAAGGCCATGGAGACATTCACGGAGGAGGAGAGGCGGCTCCTCGAGCCTTTTGTCAGCAACATGGATAAGCCGATTTTCGTCCTGCGCAACCTTCCGGAAGTCGTGAAGGGCGCGCTCTTCTCAAGGTACAGCAGGAGCACCAAAAGCCTCCGCAGGACGCTCCTGGACGAATTCATAAAGAATCGCGATATCGGCCTCGATGCGGCCCTGGCTTCCGGAAAAGGCGGAAGCGGCGCGGCCGGGGACGGATTCGTTGGCATCGTCGCGACAGATAAGGCGGAACAGTTCTACGACCGGGTGCTTCTCGGCTATGGCGATGACTCGGTGGCTGAATTGGCAGGCGCGCACATCGCATTGGAAGACATATCCATCATAGCGACCAAGCTGGTCGAGGACGCGAGAATAGGCCTCTCCCCCCTTGAGAAATCCACCCGCTACGTATATTTCGACCAGAAGGACGAAAACGGCAAATGGCGTTATTATGAGGAGCCGGAGCTTGCAACCTCGGAATTCGCGGAAGTGTATCGCGGAACGTGCGACAAGCTTTTCGGGACGTACGCGGCGCTGATACCGAAGGTATCGAAATATGTTTCGGAAAAGATGCCCAAGGGCGAGTTGTTGAGCGAGCGGGCGTATGAGGCAACTGTCCGGTCCAAGACCTGCGACATCATCCGCGGCCTCCTGCCGGCGTCGACTAAGACTAATATGGGTTTCTTTGGGAACGGACGTGCATACGAATACCTGATTACCAAGCTCTACGCCGACCCGCTCGCCGAGATGAGGGAGCTCGCGAAATCCATGCAGACGGAACTGCGGACAACCATCCCGTCTTTCGTCAAAAGGCCGGACACGCCCCATGGCAGGGAGATGCAGGACTACATCAGGAATACGCGCCTTGATGCGCAGGGGGCGTCTGTCCCGGCCGAGCCGGGGGCAGAGGGAGTGACTCTCGTCGATTACGACCAGGATGCCGAGGAGCGGATTATCGCCGCAGCCCTCTACCCTTACTCGGGGCTCCCGATGAAGGGCCTGCTTGCATACGCGAAAACGATGCCGCAGGAAATGCGCGAAAAAATCATCGCTGCGTATGTCGGCGAGAGGCAAAACCGGCGCCACAAGCCGGGCCGCGCATACGAATGCGCGAGGTACACGTTCGACATCTGCGCCAACTACGGATGCTACCGCGACATACACAGGCACAGGGTGCTCACGCAGCAGAGGCAGGTCTTGGGGTGCCTCCACGGATACACGCTTCCCAGGGAGATTGTGGAATCCGGATACGAGGCTGAGTTCAAGGAGGCCATGGACGCGGCAAGAGGGGCATGGGAGACGATTGCAAAAAAGCGTCCGCTACAGGCCCAATACGTCGTGCCGCTCGCATACCGCATAAGGTGGCAGATGACGATGAACCTGCGCGAAGCGTTCCATTTCTGCGAATTGCGCTCTGCGATGCAGGGCCACGTTGATTACCGGCGCGTCGC
The DNA here is from genome assembly GCA_020053355.1 of archaeon. Taxonomy (GTDB): domain Archaea; phylum Micrarchaeota; class Micrarchaeia; order Anstonellales; family Bilamarchaeaceae; genus Bilamarchaeum. The sequence goes on from JAGVNI010000008.1 coordinate 36,237, forward strand.
GCAGGGGATGTTCCGGGAGATTGAGAAGGCCCAGCCCAACCTTGCGAAGCACATGAAATTCATGGACATGAAAGAATACGAGTTCGAGCGGCTTGAAGCTGAAAAAAGGCTGGATTCGAAAATCGCGGAGAGCATGAAGAAACATGGCAACTGACAAGGCCGGGGGGGGAGCCGGCAGTGGAAAAGTTTACATAACAGGAGCGAGCGGGAAGGTCGGGCGGGCGATTTTCGAGGCGATTGACGCCATCCCCCTCGTACGGAAGCCTTCGGGCCTGCGCGGCGAAATCCTCACGGATTTCTCAGAAACTGATTTGCGGAAAATACTGGGGGATGCCAGGGCGGTACTGCATATTGCAGGCTCGGTCGCGACATATGACAAGAAGTTGCTGCATGATGCGAACGTCGAATTGACCCGGAAGATATCGTCTTCCATCCCGCCCGGCTGCCGGTTCATTTTCGCAAGCTCCATATCGGTTTATGGGAAGAAGCCCTTGAACATTCCTGCGAACGAAACCACCCCTCCGGCGCCTGATTCGGAATACGCCAAGACGAAGAGGGAGGCCGAGAAGATCGTGGCTGCATGTCCGGACCACGTCATACTGCGAATCGGCACGGTTTACGGCCCGGGGTTCGTTGATTATTTCCGAATCCTCAAGCGCATAGAAAACGGCCGGATGAGGCTGATAAGCGATGGGAAAAACAGGATACCATTCGTGCATATAGACGACATAGTCCCGGTATTCCGCCTTGCGGTATCGAGAGGTAGCGGGACTTACGTGCTTGCCGGAGAGGGCCTTAGCCAGGAGCGGGTATTCGCGATTGCGGCCCGGGAACTCGGGGTTCCGGCACCGGATAAAAGGCTGGGCCTTAACCTCGCCATGCTGATTGCCTGGGTTGGCGAAATCGGGTACCGCATCAGCGGAAAGGCGCCAACGCTGTCAAGGGAGCATATAGCCGTTCTCGGATATGACCGGGCATTCGACTGCAAAAAGGCAAGGCGGGAACTGGGGTTCTCGCCGCGGGCGCTTGATAATGGCATCCGCGAGATGGTGCGCGAGTATCGGAAACGCGGATAAATGCGGGCGGCGGCAAGGGATGGCAATAGCATCTGCTTTTTATTTTTTCACTCCCCTAGTTACCCCCATGAGACGGGAGATAATCGCGCTATTGCTGATATCGTTGATGGCCGGGGCCACGCTGGACCAGAGCTATGTCCAGACGGTTTCCAGGAATGGGGCATCCGGAATGGAGAAGACCATCGAAGTCACCCTGTTCTCGAACCAACTCAGCCTCGAGGGCCTCACAAGGATGGCGGAAGTCTGCAGGACCAGCAAGAGCTTCGATTGCTCGGTGGATGTCGAGAACAAATTGGTCACGATGACCGAGGAGTTCAGTTCAGGCGGCTACTATACATTCACCAGCGACTACGGCCTCCCGTCCATAACGCACACGCTCACAATCAGCAAGGTGCCGACAGACCGCTTCAGCACATCGCTCGAGAAGCTCCTGGTAGCCGCCAACGCCACCAACTACACCGGAGGAAGCGGCACGGGAAAGGCGATTGACCTCTCCGACAAGGTGGCGAACACCGAATCGGCAGGCATCCTGAAGATGCTGAAAGCCAATATCACATACACGCTCATCATGCCCGCGCAGATAAGCGAGGCGAAGGCCGGGAGCGTAAATGGCGCGGTTTCCGGCACTTCCGCCACGTTCGACCTGGTATCGGTCCTGGCGGAATCCGAACCGATTGTTGTCAAAGCCCAGGAGCTAAATTACGGATACATCATCGCCATAACCGGGGTAGTCGTCCTGGCGGCGCTCGCGCTGTCATTCCTCGGCACAAGGCCTGGCAAAAGGAGGAAATAGCAGTTTAAAAAAACGACATCAAACCAAACAGCGGCAAAGGGAGAAACGGAGGGAATTCTGATGGCAGGAATAGTCAGTTATGGCGCTTATATCCCGGTTTACCGGATAAAGACGGCAGAGATAGCGAGGGTCTGGGGAGAGGAGACGGACCGCATCGAGAAAGGGCTCGGCATTTTAGAGAAAGCCGTAGGCGGAGTGGACGAGGATACCGCCACGATTGCGGTGGAAGCCGCCCGGAACGCGATTGCGAGGGGCAAAATCGACCCGAAGAAGCTCGGCGCGCTTTATGTCGGAAGCGAATCCCACCCATATGCAGTCAAGCCGACCGGCACAATAGTGGCAGAAGCCCTCGGAGCTACACCCAACCTTACGAGCGCGGACCTTGAGTTCGCATGCAAGGCAGGGACGGCTGGGCTCCAGATAGTCCTTGCCATGGTCGATGCCAAGATGATTGAGTACGGAATGGCGATAGGCGCCGATACGGCCCAGGGAAGGCCCGGGGACGCCCTCGAATACTCGGCCGCTTCAGGCGGCGCGGCATTCATCGCAGGCCCGGATAATGAGTCGCTGGCAAAGGTCGAGGGGACGTTCTCCTACACGACCGACACTCCGGATTTCTGGCGCAGGCAGCTTGCAGACTACCCGTCGCACGGGGGCAGGTTCACGGGCAAGCCCGCGTATTTCAAGCATGTGATAAGCGCCACGCAGGGCTTGTTGCAGAAGATGGGCACCAAGCTCACGGATTACGACTATGTCGTGTTCCACCAGCCGAACGGCAAGTTCCCGCTGGAGGCTGCCAGGAAGCTAGGGATTCCCCCGGAGAAGCTGAAGGCCGGGCTCCTGACGCCGATTGTGGGCAATACTTATTCGGGCGCATCGCCGCTCGGCCTTACGGCCGTTCTCGATGAGGCGAAGCCGGGTGCGAGGATTCTCCTGACTTCGTTCGGTTCGGGCGCAGGAAGCGACTCGTTCTCGATGACTGTCACCGACAGGGTTGAATCCATGCGGGACGGCGCGCCGTCCACGAAGGACTACATCAACAACAAGCGGTACATCGACTACGCGACCTACATCAAGTATCGGAGAAAAATCAAGGTCTGAAAGAAGAAAACGGGCCCGGTGAGATTTGAACTCACGACCTTCGCCTTCCGCCTTTTTGGGAAAAATGCGGCCAAAAACCGCCTTATCGCCATCAATTAGGAGAGCGTCGCTAAAGACCCGGAAAAGCGAATGCCGTTCCGGTCTATCCAAGCTGAGCTACGAGCCCGTACCATATGTTTTTTTCCAATTGGAATATTTATTCCTGTGTATGTGATTTTTAGGCGATATCTCTTTAAACCATTTGTGGAGGCCGGCCTTTCCCTTTATCCTGATGCTCTTGATACCTTTTAGGACCGAATAACCGCGCCGATGCAGCACATCTGCAATCCAATCGAGCACTTCACGATTTTTCATAGTGATGTCAATGACGGGGTATGGACAACGGTATCTCGGATCGTTATCAAAATACAGCGACCCGTCAGTGTCGAAAATCCCTCGGATGACCATTTTTTGAAGAACCCACGTCTTGGGTAATTTTTCTGTATTAAATAAGATTTTGCAGCCGAGGAAAGTCGTAGCGATTTCGAAAAAGATTGAAAATGTTTTCACTGTTTATGATGATGTAATAGGTATTGTACTCTTTTCTTTCCTGATAATATCCATTGACATTCAGGGTTGCCTGGATTAGTTTTTGAAGGTATATTCGATACCTCGTTTCAGTTTTCAAATTACCGCAAATGCAGACCTGTTTTCTTACCCTTGGCCGGCCGGATAGGCCAATCCAACCGTCGCCCATCAAAACCCCCAGCAGTTCGCACAGTTTGGGGTCGTTCGCAGGGGGCAATCTGGCCCGAATCCCAGTTATCCGTTTATTCAAATTAATCCGCCCTTCCGAAAAAAATATATAACCCGGGATTATTAAGGTCGGACGGACGGCATTTCCGCGGATGTATTAAAAACCGTTTTCAGCATCATTCCGGCATGATTCTGCCCTTGTCCGAGCTTATCAGCCGTGCCGTTGAGCAGGCGCTTGAAGACGAGGTCGCAGTCTCCTTCTCCGGAGGCCTGGACTCCAGCGTCATCGCATCGATAGCGAAGAAACACGCCCGGGTAGAGCTGTTCACGGCAGGCGTGGATGGGAGCGAGGATGTGCAGTATGCGGAGAAAACGGCAGCGGCTTTGGGCCTCCCCCTCACTGTTTCAAGGATTGACGAGGAGAAGGCCATGGCCGTGTATTCAAAGTGCCATTCGATGCTTCCGATGGATTTTTTGAAGCTCGAGATACTCGTTCCGGCGTATTGCGCCGCGCAAGCCGCAGCCGGAAAAGGCCACAAGGTCATGCTTTTCGGCTCGGCAGCGGAAGAGCTGTTTGCCGGTTATGACCGGTATTATATTTACCGCGAAGAGGGAAAGGACGTGGATGCGCTGCTTCGCGAGGAGTACCGCACATTGCCGCAGCGCGACATGGGGTATGTCAAGAAAGTCTGCAGGTCCTTGGGCATCGAGGCGAGATTCCCGTTTTATGATAAGGGGCTTGCGGATGCGATGTTCGCCGTCCCGATAGAAGAGCGCATGGATGACCGGGCGCTGAAAAAGGGGATACTGCGCGAAGCGGCAAAAATCCTGGGCGTGCCGGATATCGCGGTCATGAGGAAGAAGAAGGCCATGCAGTACGGCTCCGGCGTCCACAAGATGCTCATTCGGCGCGTGGAAGAGATAAACCGGGATTTCCCAGGTTCATGAGCGGCGGGATGCGGCTTCGATGACGTTGCTGATAAGGACTGCGACGGTCATCGGCCCGACCCCGCCTGGAACCGGGGAGCAGTGCGCTTTTTTTATGACGCTTTGAAAATCAACATCGCCCAGCGTCTTGTCGCCAACGCGCGTGGTCCCGACATCGATTACATATGCGCCTTCTTTTACCATGTCCGAAGTTATCAGCCCCGGCTTCCCCACGGCGCAGATTAGGATGTCCGCTTTGCGGGTATGCTCTGCAAGGTTCCGGGTTTTCGAATGGCACACTGTCACGGTCGCGTCGCGCTCAAGAAGCAACAGGGCCAGCGGCTTCCCGACAACGTTGCTCCGGCCGACCACGACGGCATTCTTCCCCCGCAAATCTACCCCGTGGAATTCGAGCATCTTCATGACGCCAAGGGGGGTCGCAGGAAGCAGGGCATCCTTCATCCCCGCCGCAAGCTTCCCGAGATTTGCCGACGTCCAGCCGTCCACGTCCTTTTCCGGTTCTATCGCCTCCAGAACATGCACGGGGTCGATGTGCTTGGGAAGCGGGGCCTGGACGATGAAGCCGTCAACGGTCGTGTCTTTGTTGAGCCGTTTCACCAGTTTGAGGACTTCGGCTTGGGTAGCGGATTCGGGAAGCTTCTCGAGGCGTGCGGATACGCCAGCGGAAGAGGCCTTGTCCAGCTTCTTCCTCACATACAATTCGGATGCCGGGTCATTTCCGACAAGAACGATGGCCAGTCCGATAGGTTTGGCCATGGAAGCTGAACGCGCTTTCGCCTGCGCAAGGGTTGCTTCCGCGGGCTCGCGTCCCGAGAGCGTCTTGTACATGGTTTAATCTTGTCCGCCCAAGGATTAAAAACAACGCCCTAGGACGGCCGGTTTTTATAGCATTACCCCCCATATCCCAGAATATGTCACATGTTTTACACTCACCCCAGATGACAGGCCGCGAAGCGGCCAGGAGGGTATTGACGGAACACTTCAAGTGCAAGGACAGCCCGTGGAAGAACGAGGCGAAGTGGGGGTTCCGCGATTTTTGCCCTGAAAACGAGGACATGATGCAGCCGGCCGCAGCCGAGAGAATCAGATTCGCCGAAAGCCTATTTTCGAAACTTGAAGGGGCGGCGGCGCATGTCGGATGCGAATTGCGCGGATTGTGGAGGTTCGGAATCCATTTCATCCCCGGCCATGAACTCGTCCGCACGCTCTCGCCCGAAGGGTTCCTGCTTATTGAGGCAAATGGCGGATTCAGCCCAATCATTGTCGGGCATGAGGAAATCCTGCTGCAGTGCGGCGAGCACCCGTTCGTCTTCAGGTACACCATCAAGACCGACTTCAACCCGATTTTCGAGAATGCCGTCATCGCCGGGAGCTTCTTCTGATTGCTTTATAAAAGTTATTCGGCATCTTCAGTTTGAACGCGCGACGGCGCCGGTAACGGCATCGGGGCGCGTTTTGGGCCTGTAGCTCAGCTCGGTTAGAGCGACGGTCTTATATGACACGTTCTAGCACAGTTGTCTATACGACTGAGTGCCTATGAAAGCCGTAGGTCCGGAGTTCCGCCTTTTAGGAAAAGGCGGCCCAAAACTGGGTTGCTATAACGGTGGAACGGAATTCAAAAGAGTCGGAGGTTTCGACCTGCGATTCTGCGGCTCTCCGCAGGCCCAATTTTTTCTTATTGTTCAGTGTTTTGAGTTCTGAGTTTTGGGATTCGGGTTTTGCCAGGAATCGCCCCGCCATCCCTTTGAAAGGTGCCGGCCAAGAATCTCCGGCAGTTCATTCAGCGATTCAATGATGCAATCCGCTTTTGACAAATCGAGGCTTGAATTCACCCGGCCTTTCAATGCTACGCTGAACATGCCCGCGGAATTCGCCGCCTGGATTCCGGATGGCGCATCTTCGACGACAGCACAGTCTTCCGGCCGGAGTTTCATCCTTTTTGCCGCGGCTAGGAAGATATCCGGCTCCGGTTTGCCCTTCGTGACATCCGCGCCGCAGACTATCGCGTCGAAAAAATCCGATATCCCAAGCCCACCCGTCACGATATCTATGAAGCTCTTCGGAGCCGATGAAGCCACCGCAAGGGCGATGCCTTTTTTCCTGAACCCGGAGAGGAGATTGTGAAGGGCCTTGTCCGGCTTCGCGGCTTTAAGGAGAAGGCTTTCCATGACCGGGTGCTCGATTTTTTTCATCCCCTCGACGCTGGCCGGAAGAGAATGGCGTTTTATGACATCCCCCCAGAACTCGTCCTCCCTCCAGCCGAGGTAATGTTTCAGTTCCTCGGTCGTCATCGGGTACCCGAAGCGGGCGATTGTCATCTTCTCGGCCTGGAAATGCAGCGGCTGGGAGTCTATCAGGACCCCGTCCATGTCAAAAATCACGCCTTTGATATTAGCACCGGTCATTCCGGATATCTGATACATGCGAAATAAATTAAATCGCGCGTCCTGCCGCGCGTATCGGGCTCCCCATCCCCCAGCTTTTGTGAAGGATTAAAACGCCGTATCCTCAAGAGTTGCTACGTGTGCGGAATCGGAGCAGTCCATGGAAAGGGACTGGCAGATGGAGAGCGTTTCATAAGAAAAAGCCTTGAAACGATTACCTACCGCGGGTTCAGCCTGTTCGAAATCGCCATCTTCCCGAACTGCGCCCTGGGCGCGAACCGGCTGGAGATAGTGGATGCGCCGAAGGCGAGGCAGCCGCAGACGAACGAGGACGGCACTATCTCCGTGGTGTTCAACGGGGAAATCTTCAATTTCAAAGAACTCCGCAGCGAACTCATCGGCAAGGGGCACGAATTCAGGAGCGAATCGGACACCGAGGTCCTCGCCCACCTCTACGAGGAGCATGGCGGGGGAATGGTGAAAAAACTGGATAGCGAGATGTTCGCATTCGTTTTGTATGACAGGAAATTGGACGCATTGTTCGCCGCCCGCGACCCTTATGGGGTGAAGCCGCTTTATTACGCCATCGACAGTTCCGGGAACATGCACTTCGCCTCGGAAATCAAGCAGCTCGTGCAATTCCAGGAGATTTCGCAGGTGTTGGAATTTCCGCCCGGCCACTATATGCAGGACGGCATGCTAACGGAGTATCATATCATCCCGAAACCAGGGGATGTCACGAAAGAGGATGTCGGGGACATCGTCCTCAACCTTAGGAATCTTTTTGATTTGGCCGTGAAGAAACGGGTGGATACAGAACTGCCTATCGGCGTGCTTTTCAGCGGAGGCCTCGACAGCGCCGCGGTGCTCGCGACTGCGAGGAAATACAACAAGAACGTCACGGCGATAACAATCGGGCACAAGGAATCCTCGGACAGGTTGGCGGCGAAGAGGTATTGCGACGAGTTCGGGGTCGACCTGATAGCCGAGGACGCGCCGACCGACGAGGAGCTCGCCCCCCGCATACCGGAATTCATCAGGATGGCGGAGAGCTATGAGCCCAGGCTCATCGTCCATACGGCGTCTTACTGGTGCATCGCAGAACTAGCCCGCAGGCACGGTTTCCGCATCGTCCTCTGCGGGGAGGGAGCTGACGAGCTCCTGGGCGGGTATGACGCGTTCGAGCAGATTGAAGATGAAGAGTCGCTTTCCCGGATGCTTTACTCGTTCGTAGCCAACATCCCCCGGACCCAGTTCCAGCGCCTTGACCGCTCCACCATGGCTAATACCGTGGAGGCGAGGGCGCCGTTTTTCGATACGCAGTTTGCCGATTATGCCATGAGGATACCTCCCCGGATGAAGGTTAAGCGCGGTATGGGCTTCCGGTCGGTGAAGTGGATTTTCAGGGAAGCGATGTCGGACAGGCTCCCAGGTTACATCGTGGACAGGGAGAAGGTGCCCCTGCACAGGGGGGCCGGGTTGAAGGCTTACCAGGACCGGAAGGGTTTCCTGTACGGAGTCCTTAAGGGCAGGATGACTCCCGGCGAAGTCTCCAGCCTGCGGGCGTCGCACCCTGGATGGGTTATCCGGGACGATGTGGAAGCATACGCATTCCGGATTTTCGCGGAAGCGGGATATGCCAAGGCCGATTTCAACAGGGAAAGGCTGTATTCCTTCCTTCCAAGGTTCTCTTTTTGGGATAAAATCAGGTATTGGCCAATTAGGATTCTCCAAAAACGGTTCGAACGCATGCGGACCGGCTCGAAGCTTACGCAGCGATGACGGACATAGGGGCCGTTGCGCGCCACCCTCACCCATTATAAACACTTTTAGACACAATAACAATGGGTAAAGGAGGTGGGAGGATGGCAGGCCCAATCGTCAGGGGACGGGTGGAAGAGAGACTTATAGAGGCCATGAAGAAAGCCGGCTTCCCGCTAGCAAACTCCGCGCCGCTCCATGAGAGGCCCATGGGAACCGCGCTCTATCACGAAAACGAACTCATCTTCAACCGCGCCTTGGACGGAAAAAGCTCCGCGTTCTGCGTGATTGCCACAAAAGAGGCGGACGGCGCAGTGGCGGTCCATTGGTACAATCCTGAGCAGGACGGCAGCACGCTCCGCAAAGACGAATTCCTCAGGAAAACCCTGCTCCCGCCGGCCGCCGGGAACGAGTTGGTCGGCGCGGTGGTTGGAAAAATATCCTCCGATGCGGCGAAAAAGAAGCCCAACCAGCTATTCCTAGACCCGCACACGCATTTCGGTTCGCTGTGTTCGCCGGTGACCGGCCCGGACGGGAAGACCATTCGGTGGGGCAACATCAAGTACGATGACGGGGTTTCGTACCTTACGGACAACCTGCGCAAGGCGATGTTCTACCATATCGACTATTACGCGCTGACGGCACACAACAGCTTCTCGAAGAACGCGTTCGATTTCATGTCATGGGCCGGCCACCACCTCGGTTTCCTGCCTGTCCCTGCGGTCGAACTTACAGCCCCCCTTAAGGAGCCGAACGGCCCGCATTTCCTGGTATACATGAAGAATGCCAATGTCGGCGCTTACCTTGAGCGCAGCATTTTCTCCCGCAGGGAGAAACTGGACATGCCATCATATTTCAGCGGGATGGACATGAAGGGGATGCTTGATGTCCTGTTTTCGCTTCAGAAGGCGAATCTTGCAGCGCTCGGGATAGCCCATCCTGTGAATTTCAATTCCCCGAGCCTGCCGATACCGGTGGTTGGGCTCTATTCTGCGGTGGATACCGGCGCAATCAGCCTCGATGAAGCGCATATGATTGCCCAGAATTTCGACACGATTGCGATGTGGAATCCGAGCCTGCATGGAAAGGCCGACGAAATCCGCGTGCAAGACGAGCGGCTGAAAAGCTTCCTCCGCGAAGCCAGCCGCAAGCATGTCGGCAACAGGAGGCTCTGGGTGAACCAGACGAATTACGCCCTCGCAAAGGAGCTCCACGAGTGCTTCGGGATTTACACCCATTTCGAAACCGACGAGCATAAGACGCTCCCTTTCATAAGGGCGCCTGGCGGGCACGGGTACATACTGGGCGGGGACAGCCTCTGCATGGGAATGACGGTGATTGAGGTTCCGGAAGCGGGCTTTGCGGGAAGGCCGAGCGTGCCCGAACTTATCGAACTCATCCGGACGCGGGCGGTTGACATGGCTGGCAGGGTATTCGCGGTCGCAAGGCCGGAAGCCATCACCGTCCACGCCGAGCGGGCATCTATTCCGGAAGAATTGAGGAGAGTCGCCCGCAAAGCCGAGCACGCCCTCACGAGAAGGTATGCGGGCATGCTGGTGCGCGATTTCTTCGGCATGCTGTTTTCCGGCGATGTCGAGGAGATAGGCAACATGGACGGAGATTAACGCTTTTACACACTTTTTTAAACTCTTTCCCGGATAAATGCCGTTTATGAGGGGATGGATAGCGATTGTTTTGGTTTTTGCCGCAATGCTCGCAGGCTGCATCTCGACTGAGATGACGCACGTGCAGCACGCGGATGGGGGCGCGGACATCACGCAGACGACGGACATGTCGGCGCTGAGTTCGCTAGGCGCAAGCGACAGCTCGTATGGCTCTGCTTATTCGGAAGCGCTATCCTCGTCATTGGAGACGGTATGCGACAAGTACGAGGAAGGCGTCGCCTGCAGCCAGGAAGACGGCACCGTGACGCTGAAAAAACACTTCAGGGCAACCGACGCGTTCTACAAATTCGAGGTAAAAGACGAGATATTCGTCAAGAAATACAGGCTGACAGTGGACCGCATCGAGTCCCTTGGCGACGTTTCATCCAGTTCGCTCGCAGCCAACACCACGGACAGCGCGTATTCAAGCCCCTACGGGACCAGCCTGGGCAGCTATGGGGATTTGGGCGCGGATGATACTGTGACGCTAACGTCATCAAGGTCGAAAATGATAGGGAACCTGCTCGAGCAGATGAAAATGGAGTATACGTACACAATCCGGATGCCCGGAAAAATCAGCGAGGCGCAGGGCGCGGTTTCGCAAAACGAGAGCGAAGCGACATTCGACCTCATCAAGCAGATGCAGGACCGCAAGCCGATTGTGGTCATGTCCGAGGAGGTCAACTGGCCGCTCGTTCTTATAGCCGGCATTTTCGGGTTCATGGGAATCGTGCTTGCAGCCCTAGGCGTGATGCTGATGCTCAAACCAAAACAGGTGTAGCGATGAAGACTCTTGCATTTATCCTGGCAGTTTTCGTGCTTTTCTTCGGTTGCGTAGGCGAGTGGAAGGCGGTTGCAGTGCCTAAGGAGGCCAACGCAAGCTCTTCGGCAGCCACCGAAGCCGGGCTACCGGATTCAATCGGATACCTGTACGCAAACCAGGAATATGGATATTACGGAGAGAACGATTCCTACAACGTGTCGTTCACGCTCGAGGACGCGAATGGCCTGGTCGTGACCGCCCCCGGCACCCTCAAGGTGACCATGGTCGACACCCAGAACAAGACGCTCTACAGCGGGCAGACATCGGTATCCGAGGACGGGTTCGCGAAGAGCGAGGGGTTCCCGTTCTACGACAACGAAGCGTATTCATACCGCATGGATTTCAGCGAGATTAACAAGTCGCAGGTTTATTATGCCAACATCACGGTGGAATTCAAGACGCAGGATGCGAGGACTTTCCGGAAATCCCGGCAGGTTTACCTCTCGTACGACCTTGTCAACTACTCGTCCGGCTACGGTTATGGCTATGATACCGCTGATACGCTGAAGCCCATCAACGCGAGCGCGTCGAACAGGGACGTCCAGGTCACCATCGTGGAGGGCGGAGTGACGGGAAGCTACTACAGGTACTACGAGACCACAATCGACTTCAGGAACATGGGCCCGAAGAAGAAGGAAATCACGGTGACGGATGCCGCGCTTGTCGCTGGCGGAAGGCAGTACCCGCTGTATTCCTACTATTCGGACGAAGACGTGGGAACAGTCTATCCTGGCGCGGCCGTCTCCAAGACGCTGGAATTCACCGGCTCCGATTACGACATAGATGAAAGCGCTCTTGGAACGAATGCCACGATGTACCTTGAACTGCAGGTGTGGAATGACGACGGGAACGGCGAGACGTTCAGCATCCAGGTCCCGTTTAAGCCCTAATCTTTTGCTAATCTTTTTTTTTATAAAATCATTTCATGATGCTCGAGAGCACCCGGTAGGCGCGCTCGGTGTCAGCCTGGCGCACCACAAGCAGCGTGTCCGTGTAGCAGGATATGAATTCTACGACGTTTATTCCCTCTGAAGCCAGAGAGCCCAGGATATGGGATATCACGCCCGGCACTTCCTCCAATTCCTCCGGGCTCTCTATTGTTATGAGGTTCAGGTTGTCCTCCCGCTTCCAAAGCGCCTTGGGCGGGATTTTCTCGAGTTCCCGCTGCTCCAGGATGTATGTCATATATCGGCCGGATTTGACATGGGTCAGGGGGTGGATGCCCTCGATTTCACGCTTGGCTATCACGACGGCCACCTTGCTTTTCAGCACCATGGAGCTCTTGCCAAGGACGGCAAGGATGCGCGCCTCCAAATCATTGTCAACCCGGTCCATCCGCGCCCCAAGGCGGATGAGGGCCATCTTCACCGCACCATGGCGCTTGGCCGACCCGAACGCATCGATGGATATCTTCCTTGCGAGGGCGGAATGGTTCACGACGCCCTGGCGCAGGACCTCCTTGAGGTACGGCCTCTGCTTCACATAAAGCCAAACGAGTTCCGAAATGCTTTCCATGATGGGTTCCCCCGTTGCCGCCATGGCGCAGGATGTTCTATTTGTAACGCGATAGCAGCATTTTGTAACATATCTTGCGCAACGTTTATAATCCTCTTGCGGCGCACATCCATCTGAGAGGCATGATTCCACCCAGCGTCATCCATGCAGAGGTTTATGGCAAGGCGCCAATGCCAGCAGGGCTGCTGCACCCCATGCGCACAAGGACCAGCCTGCCCATCCTGATACGGAGAGGATGGGTCGCTGGGCCCCTGCTGGATGTGAACTGGGACAGCATATGCGGCATAGGAAGCGGTGGAAGCGGAGCCGCAATCATCGCCCAGGACGGGTTCGGCGCGCTCGATAGGGCGAGGATAAAAACCCTGCTTGAAACGAGCTTCGGAAAGTCCCTGGCAGCCGGCTATCTCGACATGCCTGCCGGAAGGGTTTATCTCGCCGGGGATTATTTGGGAATCGCGATAATCAAAACGCTTTGGGGATTCGATTACCTGGACAAGCTGGCCGTCGCTCCCGGTGCCAGGGGCAATGGGGTTGGCAGGGAGCTATGGGAAAACATTAAGAAAGATTTCCCGTCCTTGGTATGGCGGGCGGCCCCGGACAACCCGGCGAACGCCTGGTATCTCCGGAACAGCGACGGGGCAGCAAGGAGCGGCGATTGGATGGTTTACTGGTATGGCATCGAACCGAATTCGATGGATGCCATCATCCCGCTCGCAGCCGCCCTGCCGCCGACATTGACGAATGGCATTCATCAGAACCAAGGGAGAATGTGATGAAGGAAGGAAGGTGCAAAACATGAAAAACAAGGTTATCCTGGCGTATTCCGGCGGTTTGGACACATCCTGCATCCTGAAATGGCTAGTCGACAAGGGCTATGACGTGGTCGCGTATATCGCGGACGTCGGCCAGCAGGAGGATTTTACGGCAGCGAAGGAAAAGGCCCTCAAAGTCGGAGCCTCGAAAGTTTATATCGAGGATTTGAAGATGGAGTTCGTCACGGATTTCATCTTCCCGGCAATCAAGGCGAACGCCATATATGAGGGAAGATACCTGCTTGGCACATCCCTTGCGCGCCCTTTGATTGCAAAGAGGCAGATGGAGATTGCAGCCAAGGAGAACGCGGAGTATGTCTCGCACGGGGCCACTGGGAAGGGGAACGACCAGGTGAGGTTCGAGCTTACGTATTACGCCTTGAATCCGAAAATAAAGGTCATATCACCCTGGAAGGACCCGGAGTTCCTATCGAAATTCAAGGGAAGGACCGACCTCATTAATTACGCCAGGGAGAAGGGGATTCCAATCAAGGCGACGCACGAGAAACCCTACAGCACGGATGCGAACCTGATGCACATCAGCTACGAATCAGGGGTGCTCGAAGACCCGATGACCGCGCCCATGGATGACATTTTCGAATGGACGAAATCGCCCAAGGACGCCCCGGACAAGGAGACGAACCTGGAAATCCATTTCAAGGACGGCATCCCAATCAAGGTCGTGAACAAGGACGACGGAACGGTTAAAACGGGCCCGCTTGAGATTTTCACCTACCTTAACTTGGTGGGAGCGGAAAACGCGATAGGCAGGATAGACATCGTGGAGAACCGCTTCGTCGGCATAAAATCCAGGGGGGTTTACGAGACCCCGGGGGCGACGGTGCTGCGCGCGGCTCATATGGATATCGAGGCCATCGCCATGGACCGCGAGGTGATGGCGTTGCGCGACATGCTTGAGCCGAAGTTCTCTGAACTAGTCTACAACGGCTTCTGGTTCAGCCCTGAAATGGACTTCCTGATGGCAGCGATAGACAAGAGCCAGGAGGTCGTCGACGGGACCGTGCACCTTTCCCTCTACAAGGGGAACATCACGATAAAGGGCAGGGAATCCCCGAGTTCGCTCTATGACAAGGAGCTTTCCAGCATGAACATCGAGGGCGGGTTCAACCAGACGGATTCGGTCGGCTTCATCAAGATAAACGCCATCCGCCTGATGGCACATCATGCCATCATGGCGCGTTCAAAAACGCGCAGTGACAAATGAACGGTTCGCCGTTCAGGCTGTTATGCATAGGAAGAGGGAGTGAGCCTGCTTAAACGCAGGCTTCATATTTTTTCTTACCCAAGGGGATTGCATGAAAAAGAAGCTTTGGGGCGGCCGTTTCAGCGGTGATCCGGCCGCCGAGACCGTCCAGTTCAACAGTTCCGAGAACATCGTGCTTGACCAGAAGCTGGTGCCGTATGACCTGCTCGGCAGCCTTGCGCATGTGCGGATGCTGTATAAGCAGGAGATTCTGTCCACGAGCGAATATGAGGAAATCAGCCGCGCCCTCAAGACACTGTACCGCCAGTGGGAAGGGAATGCCTTCTTCCTCCGGCCGGATTTGGAGGACGTGCATATGAATGTCGAGACCGCGGTTACGCAGATGACCCCGGCGGGAATGAAGATGCATACCGCACGCTCCAGGAACGACCAGGTCCTCCTGGATATGAGGCTGTATATGCGCGAGCAGGCATTGGACCTCCTCGCGGCAGCCGAAGGGCTCCAGGGCGCGTTTGCCGCCCTTTCGAAAAAAGACGGGCCAATGGTCGCTTACACGCATACGCGGGTGGCCCAGCCGATTACCGTTTCATTCTGGTGCGGATGCCATGCGGATTCGCTGGAACGGGACATCGGGAGGCTCACGGAAGCGTACAAACGGGTCAATACGAATCCGCTAGGAGCATGCGCAGTGGCAGGAACATCATGGAGAATTGACCGCAAAGAGACCGCCAGGCTGCTTGCATTCGATTCGGTGCAGGAGAACGAGCTCGATACGATAAATTCCCGTGGCGAATGCGAGGCTGAGCTGCTCTTCGTCATGTCGCTCCTGATGTGCAAGCTCTCCAGGCTGAGCGAGGAACTCATCTGGCTCTCCCAAAAAGGCATTATCACGATTGCCGAGAAGCACACGACCGGAAGCAGCATCATGCCGAACAAGAAGAATCCTGACGCGCTGGAGCTCATCCGGGGAAGAACCGGCCGGGTTTATGGAAACCTGGTCCACGTATTAGCAGCCCAAAAAGGCACCATGGGCGGCTACAACTCGGACATGCAGGAGACGAAATACGCGGTTATCAGCGGCTTCGATACGACTGCCGCATGCCTCAGGGCCGCAACCAGCATAGTTTCCGGGCTCGGCTTCGAGCGGGACGCCATCGAGAAGGAGCTGGAAGGGGGTTACGCCCAGGCTACGGAGATTGCGGATTACCTCGCTATGCGGGGGATGCCCTTCCGCGAGGCTCACGGGGCATCCGGAAAGCTCGTCCTGCATTGCGAGAAGGCAGGCATCGGCATATCGAAGCTCTCGGCAGCCGACGCCGGGAAGATTCTCGGCAAGGCTGTCAGCGAGGCCGACTGGGCGGGCCTCAAAGGATTTGGGAGGAAACGGCTTGCGAGAAGGGTTGAAACGAAACCGAGCGGATTCGTAAAGGGGGAAATGGAAAAGATAGAAAAAGCGTATGATGATTTGCTCTAGCGCCGGCCATCATGCTTCGTCTTCTGCAAGGCTGTTCCGGAACAGCATGAAAAGGACGCCGACAGCGCCAACGCCCAGGAGGAGCACGACATAGACTACGTACCCAAGGGGCGAATCGAGGTTGTTTTTCGTAGTGGCCGGGGCTTCAAGCTCGTTGTCCTTGATTATGGTTGTCTTTTTCCGGGTTTCCGCGGGCGGCTGCTGCGGTTCAGGCGGCGCGACCGTATCGTTAGCCACATTGTCACTTGCGGCCTGCCCTGGAACTATGTAAGCATCCACGTCGCCGGTCTGCTCCGGCGTGTCATTCTGGCCCGGGAACACTTCCGGAGCCGGGGATGCGCCGCATTCTGCCTGAGTCGGGCAGTAGTTGGGTGCCATCATCTGGATGCACTCAGCGCCCATCTGCGATGGGGCGACGACGGGACAGCTCACTATCTTGCCGCTTGGCTTGTAGAATGTGCTGCCTTCGCCAGGAACGGTGGAAACCACCCTGACGATGTTGCCGAAGCATTTGTAGACGGCCTGGGTATTCGGCTCCAGGCACATTTTTGCCGCGGTCTCGTTGACGAACGCCGCCCCGTCATCACCTGATTCTACGAGGATTACAGCGAAGCTGGCCGGCAGTAAAAGTAAAAGTGATAGTGAAAGATACGTTACCCATCCCATATACACACCTATCTAATTTATGAAACAAATAGTATAAAAAGCTACCCTTTGCCACCTCGAAGGGCAAAGGATGGCAAGCCAGCGCTCCGGCCGCCTGCGGGCTACTTCTTTGCGGTCACGACTATCAGGTGGTAGCCGAACTCGGTCTTGATGGGAGCTGAAACCACGCCCACAGAAAGCGAGAACGCGGCGTCCTCGAACTCTTTCACCATCTGGCCCTTCCCGAAGAAGCCCAAATCGCCTCCGGATTCCCCGCTAGGGCATTTGGAGTGCTTCTTGGCGACTTTGGCGAAATCCGCGCCTTTGTCTATCTCGGCTTTCAGCTTCTTCGCAGTCTTCTCGTCCTTCACTAGGATATGGCTTGCCCTTACCTGCATGAATTCACCTCTTAGTTTTTCACCTTATGGCTTCATGGCTGAATCCATTCTATTTCGTAGTATTCATATTCGCTTCCGGGGAGGTCGATGGTCTTTATCACGTAGTACGTCACGCTGCTTTCCCGATCCGAAATCGCCATCATCATCTCGAGCCCGAACTTGTTGCATTCCGCTAGGGCCTCGGCCAGCCCCTCGCCCCCGATATATTCATCTTCTGTCAGCGAATACATCAGGTAGCGGGGCGTGCCATCTTTCGGCGTTTCAATCCCGCCTTTTTTCCTGTGATAGAGGAGGAAATCCAGGCGCGGCTTCTTCGGATTGACCTCAATCGGCGTTTTCTTGCCCGGAATCGCGAGTATGAACGTCTTTTTCACGCTGTGCGCGACGCGAATCGCCCGCGCCCATTCCGATATGATGAGCTTGTGCTTGCGGGGGAACACGTGGATGACGTGCTTGGAGTGCATCCATTCGTCCTCGCTTCGCACAGGGGATGCGCCCGGGAAGTAGATGCGGAAGTGCGTCCCGAACTTGAACCCGGTCTTCACCACATAGCCGCGCTTCCTCCAGTCCTCATATACGAGGTACATGTCGCTGAAGAACTTAATCCTCTTGGAAGCGGCCTTCTCGATATCGGCAAGGCGGGCGTTTTTCAGGTGCAAATCGCCGTGCTTGAGCAGGAAAATCGTCTCGTAGATGTCCAGTTTCGAAATCCTTCCGCGGTGCGCTGCCTTGTACGTGCCGAACTGCCCTATCCAGTAGCGCTCATAGAGCTCCTTCCCCACCCGCTCGTCATCGACAAGGGTTATCAGGTCGTTCGGGAAGAAAAGCCCCTGGAACGAGAAGGAGGCGAGGGTGAAATCGCCGCCGGCGTATTTCACAGACAGGCTGCGGCCGTAGTTCCCGTCCGCCTCGTTCATCCCGCGCAGGATGAGCCCCTTGTCGCGGTAGTCCTTGTAAGTCAGGTATCTTGCCAGGAGCTTCTTGTTCCGGAGGAATTGCGATGCGACTTCGTTGAACGAGAATTCGTTCCCGACAGAATCGTAGCACCTGCCGTTCCTGATATCCATGACATACAGCGCTTCCTCTGGGGACAGGTAAATGACTCCCCTTACCATCTGGCCGTAAAAACCGTTCGCAAGCGACGAGACGTCGGGCGCCTCCTTGACGCAGAGCGAATGCTTTTTCCGGTCCAGCTCAAGCTTAATCATAAGCGACATCTTAAGCGGAATTTCCGAAATCAGGTGGATATCGCGTCGAACCCATTTAAACCTTCCTCGAATGGATTGCGCCTTCGCAGGCGTGGGCGGGCATACCTTTAAAATAACGTTTAACCATTAATTATAACATGCACTCGAACAAGCCAGGCGTATCCACGGCCCAGGGGGCCGACTACGGCCACCGGGGGCTCATGGCAAGGCTCCGGGAGCTTATGCCGCACCGGCTTGCGCCTGAACGCATAAGCCGCTTCGAGAATATGGGGGCGATAGGGAGCGGATGCATGGGCCGGGTGTTCAAGGCGTTCGACACCCGCCTGGGGATTGATGTCGCCCTCAAGATAGCCTCGCGCCATGAGCGCGCCAAAATCAGCATAGAGAACGAGGTCAGGGCGCTTTCCGATATACGCCATGGCAATATCGTCCGGCTTCTTGATAGCGGCATATTTAGCGACGGCCAGTATGGGGGAATGCCGTTCCTTGTGATGGGATTGGTCTTTGGCGACAGCCTCAAGGGCATCCTCGATAGGGAGGGGACGCTGGAATGGGGCCATGCGAAGCATATGCTGATGGAGCTTTGCGATGCGTTATCTGCGTCCCATGAGGCCGGATTCGTTCATCGGGACGTCAAGCCCGAAAACATCTTAATCGGGAGGGATGGGCTTACCCTGGTTGATTTCGGCGTATCCGAACCCATCTTGTCCAGGTATTCCATCCGGAACCTGACGGTTTCAAGGTTCTCGCCCGGAAACATCGGATTTGCCGCCCCGGAGACATTCTTCGGGAAAAGCGACCAAAGGACGGACATATATTCCGCCGGGATGCTCATGCGCCGGATGCGCGTAGGCAGCCTGCCTCAGGACCCGTCATTCATGTTCAGCGGCACCATGCCCGCCGAGGCGGATGCGGTGCTCGCCGAAGCGAGGCTTTCCGAGGCGGAAATGATGATAATAGCCAGGGCGACAGACAGATGCCCGGAAAAGAGGTATGAATCGGCTTCCCAGATGAGAGCTGCGATTTATTGCGCATAAGAAGCCCCCCCCCAGGCTCCGGATAAGGCTCAACCAAGGGTCAGCCAAGAAGGGATTCGAGTTTTATACGGGATTTGCCTGAAAAATCCAGGATTTCAATATCGAATCCGGGCGGCGGAATCATCGAAGCGGCGGGTTTTAGCCATGCAAGCTTCATGCCTGCCCGTTTTGCCGACTCGCATCCGGAATAGGAATCCTCGATGACAAGGCATTCGGATGGGGTCACTCCAAGCGCCTTCGCCGCATGCAGGAAGGGTCCGGGGTCTGGCTTTCGCACCACTAGGTCATCCCCGCTGACGATTAAGTCGAAAAGGCCTTCTAAGTGCAGGGAATCGATGGCAGCCTGGACGTTGGTGCGGTGGCTTCCCGATACAATCGCGGTATGGATGCCCCGCTTCCGAAGCAACGAGATGAAATCCCTCACACCCACAGTCTCTTTCAGCTCCCCTGCACGCACGCGGGCTTCGTACGCCGCCTTGCGTTGCGTTACGAGGCCGTCCACATCCAGCCCCAACCCCCGCTCTTTCACAAGGACCTCGAATATGTGCCTTGAGCCGGTGCCGGCGAATTCGCGGTACCACCGCTTCTCCGGGACAGTGATGCCATACGGGGCGAGCAGCTCCAGGAATGTCCGCATATGGAGGGGCTCGGACTGCACAACAACGCCGTCGAAATCGAAAAGAACCGCATTTATCATGCGTAGAAACCGGCATGCAACGCTTTAAAATGATTTTCAGGCGATAACTGTTCATGAAAGCGCTCATTTTGGGACTGATTCTGGCTTCGTTGGTGATTTCGGGCTGCGTGATTTTCGGGGAGCAGCAGAACGTGACAAACGATACTAACGTGACACCGCCGCCGCCACCCCCGCCGCCAAAGACACCGACGATGTCCATCTCAAGCCCTGCTTCAGGAGATGTCATAATGAGCGAAACTGACACCGCAGACGTCACGCTGATGCTCACCACGCAGAACCTGATTGTCAAGTCTCCGGGCGGAGCTGCCAAGGTCGGCGAGGGCCACTTCAGGATTACGGTGGACGATGGCGTCCCCCAGCCCGTCACGACGAAGACGTACCTTATCAGCGCCCTCGGCGTTGGCGAACACAGGGTCAAGGTCGAGCTCCTTAACAATGACCGGACGCAGTATTCGCCAGCCATTTCCAAGGAAGTGACATTCACGATTGAGAAGCAGAAGCCCGCCGAATACGTCCCGCAGGACTATACGGTGTCAATCAGCGACACCGCTTACACCCCGTCTTCCCTGACCGTCAAGGTCGGCGACACGGTCACCTGGACGAACAATGGCGCAAGGCCCCAGACCGCGACCTGCTTCATAAACGGCGCCAAAGTATTCGACACGCAGACGCTCGGGCCCGGGAAAAGCGCCACTATCACGATGAATGAGATGCTCGAGTGCGACTATTACTCCATTCTCTTCAGGGCGCTGACCGGCAAGATAAAAGTCGAGAGCAACGGCACCCAAGCCGGTTGATTTTTTGATATTCTTTTTCTATTAATATTCTATTTCTATTTCCCCTTTCATCAGCCACACCTGGCAAGCCAGGCGGTTCCTTGGCGAGTTCGGGAGGCCGGCCCGATGCAGCGTCTCGATTTCCTGCTGGGTCTTGTGGTTGAGGTTGGCGACGCCGGAGAGTATTACGCATGCGCAGATGGGGGTGCTGCCATCCTCGCAGCCCTGCGGGAAGGACGTTTTCTCCCAAAGGAATGGAAGGATTTGCGAGCCATCTGGGACGATGATTTCGATTCCGTCGTTTTTTACCCTGATTTTGGCCATTTCAGGGCGCCCCGGGCTTTTCCCCTGCAGGCATGCTGCCGCCGGCATCCCCGCCCGCATCCGCAGGCGCGCGGTCCGCTTCCGCATCAATGGCTTCGAAAAGCTTGGTCTGCATGATGTTTTCAAGCGTCTTCCATTTCTGCCGTATGAAGGGCTCGAGAAGCTTGCGGCTGGCCTTGTCTTTGAGGGCCTTCACGGTCTTCGGGTCGCTGGGGTAGCCGCTCCCGAAATCGCACGTGGCCTTCTTTATCTCCTCGATTTTGTGGTCCCGGATAATCTTGGCGCAAATCGACGCGGCCGCCACAATGGGATAGTTCTCGTCCGCCTTGTGCTCGGCCTCGAATTTCGTCACTCCGAATTTCTCCATGCGCTTGCGGAACGTCCAGGCGTAGCGGTCGGGCATGTCAACCATGGCATCGCCCCCTTCGGGGAGCTTCTTGATTAGGTCGGCCATGACTTTGGCCTCGATGTCGTTGAGGGACATCTCGTCCATGAGCTTATTCAGGTCCATGGCGCTGATTTCCACCCAGCGGAATGTCACGAAGCCTTTCAGCTTGTCGTAAGCGGCCTCCCTTTGGGCGGCAGTTAGCGCCTTCGAGTCCTTGGAAGCAAGTTTCTTGAGCTGCTTCTCGTCCTCCCTCCTGCAGGAGGCGCAGCACACGACTAGCGGGCCTATCACCGGCCCCCTGCCGGCCTCGTCGATTCCGGCTATCATCGACAGCATACGCTAAGGATAGACTGGAAGCTAATATAAAACGAGGTTTGCTGGGGGGAAAACGGGCGGATGCGATGGATTGGGCAGGATTGGTTGGGATAAAACAAGGGGGAGATAATAAAAGATAGAGGCTGAAGGGAAACCCGCTTCAGTAGCTCATATTTCTTTTCTCGACTATGATGAAGTCGCCGACAGCGAGCACGCTTTCGTAGGGAATGTGCACCATGCCGTCTTCTTTCTTCATCTTTCCGGCGACACCGCTGTCAGGGTTGGGTTCGACAATCATGCTCTCGATCTTGCCGCTGACCTCATTGACCTCAATGTCCACAAGCCTACCGAAGTCGTCGCCTTCGTTGGTCACTAATTTTTTTCCAGAGAGTTGTCTCGCTATAAGATACTTGGCCATTACACCACCAATAAACGCTGCTGTTGTTAGCGGATTTGCAGTTCAAGTTTATAAATATTGTTATGACGCCGGGGGAGCCCCGCGCCCGCATGCGGACGTGGATTATGACTTGAAATCGAGGGTGTGAAGGCGCCCGCCCTTGAGCTC
This sequence comes from archaeon, assembly GCA_020053355.1. GTDB lineage: Archaea > Micrarchaeota > Micrarchaeia > Anstonellales > Bilamarchaeaceae > Bilamarchaeum. The sequence goes on from JAGVNI010000008.1 coordinate 58,901, forward strand.
GTACACCGGCACCAGCGCCGGCGTTGGAACATGGCCCTGTTTCACCTGGAAGTCCGTCCGGTCCTGGAAGGTCCCTGAATTGATTAGTAGGGTCCCGCGGTACTGGGTGTAGCCGTTCTTATGAACGTGACCGGAGTGGAAGATATCAGGCGGTTCCTCGATGACCATGTAATCCACGTTCTCCGGGATGATGAGGTTGCCGCCGTAGATGGGGGAAAGGTGCCGCCGTTTCAGGTATTCGACCATGACCTTTTCCGGGTGCATATAAGACGCGCCAGGGATGTTCGCTATCATGGAGTCGATGGACGTCCCGTGGTAGACGAGATGCTTGACGCCTTCGATGGAGAGGGTGCACGGGTTCCCAATGGCCGTGATGTCGCAGGATATGAGGTCTTTGCCCAGAGCCGGCTGGGGCTCCCCGCGGCGGACCGCATCGTGGTTGCCGGGCGCGGCGATGACTTCGATATAATCGGGCAGGTCGTTCACGAAATCATCGAACATCTTATACTGCTGGTAGATGTCTTTAACGACCAAATCCTTCTCCTGGTTCGGATAGATGCCTATCCCGTCAACGATATCGCCCGCTATCAGGAGGTACTTCACCTTGCCTGCGAGTTCGCGGGCTTCCCCGCGGCCATGGAGCCAGTCGGTGAATGATTTGAGGTGCTTGCCGAGGAAATGGCGGCTCCCGAAATGGATGTCTGAGAGATATGCGACCGCCACGTCGTTCTCGGCGCGCCGCTTCTCGCGCACGACGGGGAGTTCCGGCCATTCGATATCCTCGGCAATCATGTACGGTTCGAGTACCTTCCCGGTTATGGCGACGATGTCGTCTTTGAGCACGGACTTTGCCTTGTCCAGGATTTTCTCGTTGAACCGGGATTGGGATATGACGACCTTGAAGGTCCCGGTCATGTCCTCGACTTCGAAAAGAAGGTTGCCCTTCTTGGTCTCGCGCTTTTCAAATATGAAGACCGTGACCCGCACCTTCTCGTTGACGTGGCGCTTCACATCTGCAAGGTCGACCTGCGGGACCGAGCCGCTCCGCCGCAGCATTTTCGAAAGGCGCTCGAAGCGGTTGCGGAAATGCGCGATGAAATTGTCCACTTCGCCTTTTGTGCGCGATTTCCCGGTGACGTCCAGGGTATGGTTGATTTTGATGTTCGGCGCGTGCTCCTTGGCGGTGGGGATGAATTCCGCCGGGCGCACTACTTCCGTGGCAGATGCGGGATTTGCCGGGTGTGCGAGCAACTGCTCGATGTCATCTTTTCCGACAAAATTCTTGTTCAGGAGGAGGATTTTCCGCAGGATTTCGTCGGACTGGTTCACGCGAAGGAGGTCTTCGGCCTCCACAGTAAGCCTGATGCCCTTCTCGGCGAGCTCTCCGAACATCGTATCAGTTCCGCGGCGGGGCCGCGATTTTCAGCGCTCATTGAGCGTTTCCAGCGCGCTCATAATAGCCCAGATTTGGGTGCGGGCGTGAGCGGGCATGTTGATGTCTTCGGTGATGGATTCGATGACGTAAATGGCTGCGCTGACCTTGACATTGCTGTCTTCACCGGAATCAAGGCGGCCCTTCGCTTCGGAAAGGGCCCTGCGGATGTTCTTCGGTATGCTCGTGTCGTTGACGAGGTCATCAATCATGTCGCTAATCTGCCTGATATCCATAATCATCACTCCCAGCCGGTATTTCCTGATAAAGTAGAATGATTGGATTTGAGGGAAAAAGAATTTAAAGATGATGAGGAAAAAACGGGCCGGCCATGAACGGCTTTCCGCCATTTCCGTCCCGAATCCTCTGAGCAAGGCTGGGCAGGACGAGGAAAAAGAAAAAAACGGGCCCGGGGGGATTGTCAGCACCGTTTTAGCGCACCAGTTTTTGGTGCACCTTTTTTCTAAAAAGGTGCATTTGAACCCCCGACCTACAGCTGCCACCTTTTAGGAAAAGGTGGACCAAAACGGTCTGTAACCCTTTTCCTAACAATAGAAGGCTGCCGCTCTATCCAAGCTACCCCCGCCTTTCAGTTGGATTCGGCCAAAAACGCGAAGCGTTTTTCAACAATCGGTTTTGGGCCGCCTTTTCCCAAAAGGCGGACTGAGCTACGAGCCCATGTCGATAACAATAGAGAAGTAGGCGGAAATTAAAAATAAAGCGGAAAAACGGAAATAGCAGTTCTAATCGTCTTCTTCCCAGTCTTCGTCCTCAAAGTCGTCCTCATCAGTATTCTCGTCCTCATCAAGGGTGAGGGGCGCGACATTATCGAACGGGGGAATCACTCTTCATCCTCTTCTTCCCATTCCTCGTCCTCGCTGTCATCTTCGTCCCAGTCTTCCTCTTCGTCCATTTTCAGCGGTATCATTGAATCCACCTGAGATTTGATGGTATAACGAAGAAAGGCTTTTAAAGATACGCCTAAGGGGGCAGCGAAAGGAGTAAAAATCTTCGACGTGTTCGGTTTCCATGGACCTATTGAGGATGAGTTGGGATGCGACGATTGCCCATTGCGAGGAGCTTGCCGCAAAAATCCGGGACTTCAAGCCGCAGATGATAATCGGGCTGTCGCGTGGCGGCCTCGTGCCTGCGCGCATCATGTCGGACCTGCTGGATGTGAAAGAGGTCGGCATCCTGGGCGTCACGTTCTACAAGGCGATGGGGAAGCCCTCGGACTTCCCTAGAATCACGCAAGAGCTCACGATGGACCTTGCCGGCAAGCGCATCCTCATCGTTGACGACGTTGCGGATACAGGCAGGAGCCTGATGGTCGCGAAGGATTACCTCCAGAGGAAGGGGGTGAAGGAGATAAAAATCGCGACAATCCACTACAAGCCGAATTCCGTATTCAAGCCGGATTACTTCGTGGCATCCACGACGGCCTGGATAGTGTACCCCTGGGAGCGCCACGAGATAGAGCGGGAGCTGGCCGCGAAGAAATGAATTTGAAAAAAGGCTATTTCAGAGGCTTATTTCAGCCGCACAGCCTCGAGGTCCGCAATCGCCCTCGAATCCTTCCGCATCATCATGCCAATCGAGCGGGCGAACTCCTCGGTCTTGCCCCAGTCGCCATGCATCGTTATGACGCGCTCAGGAGTCGGCCGCAGGTTCTTGATGTAAGCCATCAATTGCGCCCTGTCCGAGTGGCCAGAGAAGCCCTCGCAGGTCTCCACGCGCATGTTGATGTTCAAGGTCTTCATCTTGCCGTCGTCGCCTAGGATGGGCAGTTCCTTCATGCCCCGCTGCACCTTGCTGCCCAGGGACAGTGCGCTCTGGTAGCCGACAAAAAGCAGCGCGTTGTTCGGGTCATCAGCCATGAGTTTCAGGTACTCGTACGAAGGGCCGCCGGTCAGCATGCCTGAGGGGGCAAGGATGATTGCCGGCTCGCCGTTCACGATATCGTCCCTCGACATCCCCTTGGCCACCTTGATTAGGGGCGACTCGAAGGGGCTCCGGTCTGACAGGATGCGCCTCTGGAGCTGCTCGCGCATGTATTCCGGGTAAGCGGTGTGTATCGCAGAGGCTTCCATTATCATGCCGTCGATGTAAATCGGGATGTTGAAATCCGGCTCGCGCCTCGACATCTCCTCCAGGACGAGGAGCATCTCCTGCGAGCGGCCGACCGCGAAGACCGGGATGAGCACCTTGCCGCGCTTTGCGGTGGTTTCCTTGATTATCTGGAAAAGCCTTTTTTCGCTGTCGAAGCGGTTGACTGATATGTCGTTCCTGCCTCCGTAGGTGCTCTCGATGAAGAGCGTCTCGAGGCGGGGGAAGTGGGTCGTGGCCGGGTCGAAGAGCCTTGTGAAGCCGAACTTCACATCTCCAGTGTAGACCAGGTTGTGGGCCCCTTCGCCGATATGCAGGTGGACGGATGCGCTGCCGAGCATGTGGCCGGCGTTATAGAGCGTCATCTTGATTTCAGGCGTTATGTCCACCACTTCCTCGTAATCGACCGTAATGACGTTACGCAGCTCCTTGTAGATGTCCTTCTTGGTGTATGGCGGGTCGACATCGAACGCCTTCTTGCACAGGTTAAGGTAGTCCTGCTGGAGCAGCACCATGAAATCGCGCGTCGGGGGGGTGCAGTATACCGGGCCGTCGTAGCCGTATGCGAAGAGGTATGGCAAAAAGCCCATGTGGTCCATGTGGCCGTGGCTGATGACGACAGCGTCGATGTCTTCGAGCGAGAAGCCCATCATGTTCAGGTACGGGTACGCTTTCGAGTGGTCGCCTGTCGCCGGGTTCACGCCGACATCAATCAGGACCTTGGAGTGCGGGGTCTGCACGAGCAGGCAGGAACGGCCGACTTCGCGGAAACCGCCTAGGGCCATCACGCGTATCCAGTCCCCGGCAGGGGACGGCTGGCAGATTTTCTTGCCGATGTTCACGAGGAATTTCTTCCGCTCCCCGGCTTCGAGCGCGTTGATTTTGCGGACGCCGTCCAGCGTAGCCGAGGGCATCGTCGGGGCGCGCAGAGTCACCGGCGCCCAGTTCGTACGGAGCATGATTTCCTTGAGTATGGAGCCGCCCTTGCCGATTACCAGGCCGGGCTTTATCGCCTCGATGCGCACTTCGCACATCTCCGGGACGAACGTTATGCCCCGGATGTCGGCTTCCTTGGGGACGAGCGCCTCGATGGCCGCCTTGGCCTCGTCGACATTCATGAGGTTCGTCGGGTCCACGCGGATGGTGACCTTCTTCTTGAGGGCGCTCGCCAGCTCCTTGATGAGCCGGTCGTTCGAGTAGAATGCCTTGATGTTCTTGATGTATATAACGGTGGAGAGCCCTTCGGGCTCGACCTTGGTCACCTCGCAGTCTGGAGGCATTATCTCTGCTATCTTCTTGACTATGTCCTTATAGTGCAATAAAACACCCCTTATCAAATAATAGAGTATTATCGATTATCGAGGATAAAATGAAACGGGATTGGGATAAACGGGATAAGAAAAAATGAATTAGAAAAAATTATGCGCCAATGAGTTTGTTAACGTCTTCCTTCTCCATGCGCTTGAAGCCGAATTTGGTCACGACGCAGAGGTCCACCCTCTCGCCGCTCGCCGCATCGCGCTTCATGGCGGCGCTTACAGCCTTGGCCGCAACCGGGAGGTTCGCCGAGATGTCCTTTTCCGGAACGTACAGCTCTTCCAGGACACCGTATGCGATAGGTGAGCCGCTCCCTGTGGAGGTGTATTTCTCCTCCGTGATGCCCCCCAGCATGTCGACCGAGAACAGCCTCGGCCGCTCGTCTATGCCCCCAATCAGCAGCTGGACCCAGAACGGGAAGTACTTGTATTGAGCCAGGATGTTGGCAAGCAGCGTCGCGGCGGCCTCGACCGTCGCGGGCTTCTCGTGTTTCAGTTCATAGAGCTTGAGTTCGGCGTTCATCCAGCGGATGAGCATCTGCGCATCGCCCACGCCGCCGGCAATCGTCATCGCGATGTGGTCGCTGACCCGGTATATCTTGTCTATGTCCTTGCTGGCAATCAGGTAGCCCATCGTGGCACGCCTATCGCTCGCCAGAACCACACCATCCCTGCAGACCAGACCCACCGTCGTAGTGCCGGTCTGGACGCCTTTCGAGTTGACGCTGTCTTCCATAATATCACGGGAGAACGAGTTGTGAATGGATGTATACGTGAGCATTTATAAAACTGTTTGCGGGCTGTGCGAAGAAAAAAAATAATAAAAAGGAAGGCTTCAGGAGCACTTCCCGACAAGAGGCTTGGTACCGGACTGCTTGATTGCGGTAAGCGGGCCCTTGGTGTAGGTTATGACCACGTTGTTGTACGTGTAGGGCGTGCCGGCCGCACCGCATGCTGCAGGCAGGGTTCCCGAGAGGACTTTCGACTCGCCGCTCGTGAATGCCGCACCGGTGACGTTCGAGTACACTGACGTGCCATCGACGGTTATGTCCGTTATCGTGAGCCTGTCGAGGTCGTTGTTCTGCATCTCGAGAGACATGTCTGTGCCAGCCACCTTGTAAACCTTAATCGCAAACGGAGAGGTAGACCCCCAATAGCTCTTGCTCTGCGTCTCAAGCGAACCTGCACCGAGGCCCGCGAAGCCGCCGACAAGATATACTACTACCAGCGCAATCACCAGCACGACGGCCAGGATGACGAGGTATTCAGTTGATACTTGACCTTTCTTGAACAAGCATATCACCGCTACAAACACGTAAATAATGTTATAAAGGTTGCTGATTTTTTTTTAAAACCATATCAGGATGCAAATCCCGACAGGAAAGTCTCGATGAAAGCCTTGGAGACCAGGTACACGAGAATGGCGCCGAAGGCAAGGGCGGGGAAATACTTGATTCCGTATGTGGCCCGCCCGCGCGAGATGATGCCCATCAGGCAGGATACGAAAAAAGACGTCAGGACGAGCACCGACAGGGAAATCAGCATCATGTCATTGACCGAAATCAGTATGGCGCCCGAGAAGACAGGAAGGTCCGGCACATCCGCCATCCCGGCGGTGCTCTGCGCGTTCTCGGCGTTTATCTTGAGGAAAACGGATACGAAATGCGTCGAGATGGCGAGCAGGAACGGCATGACCAGGACGAGTATGAAGCCGAGGAAAATGACATAGGTCTTTGTGGTGGCCGTCAATTCGGCCCGCAAATCCTGTATGCGCCGCGCCTCCTGCGCTATCGAGCCGAGCAGTTTGGCCAAATGGCCGCCTGAGCGGAGCCCTTTGGCAAACAGGCTGACCGTCCTTCGCAGGACATGGGAGTCGAAATAGGTGGAAATCTCCACGAGCGACTCTGAGAGCGAGCTCTTGCCCCCGGTCTTCGCGGCGCTCAGGTGGACTTCGTCGAAGAACGGCCCGAATTCCGGCCTTGCCGCGTGCACGAACGCCGCGAACGGGCTCATGCCGGCCCGGAGGTTGGACACGGTCAGCAGGAGGAAGTCGGGCAGCACCTTTTCCACCGTCGTGGTGCGGTCGGCAATCTGGTAGTAGAGCTGCAGGTAGGAGATGGATGCCACGAAGATGAAGCCGCCCAGGAATAGGGAGGTGGACAGCGAGATGGATTCGGCGGTGGCTATCGGGTCGAACATGATGAGGTAGAGGAGCAGGAGGATGGTCCCGGCGAGGAATGCGAGCAGGATGCGGGAGCCGAGCCAGACGCGGACGTCTTTGCGGTTGCCGGCATGCCGGAGTTTTTGGGAAAAATGCCTCAGGATGAATTTTGGCATGGCGGCGCCGACGCGCCGGAACGGCCTCTGCCCGCGAAGCGTTTCCTTGGAGCCGGGATTTGTGGGGGGTGCCATGGAATCAGCCGCCGAAAAGCTCCGGCCGGGTCGAGGCCATGTACCCTATCAGGATTATCTGGAGGACGGAAGCCCCGAAAATCAGCATGGCGACGTTCTCCATCGTGACCCCGAGCCCGCTGAAGGCTGAAAGCAATATCATGAAGGTGATGCCCAGCGACGGCGCGACGACCCCGGCGAGCATGTAAATCAGGAGCAGGAAGTTCAGGTTCGTGGAGTAGTTCTTGATTTCCCGGAAGAGGTAGTTCTCTACGGCACCGGCTATCCCCTCCAGCGCGTCGCTCATCTTCGCTCCTGATTCCAGCGCGTTCACCATCTGCCATGCCGCCCTTTTGAGGAATTCGCTTTCGGTCTTAAGCGCCAGCTGCTTGATGGCCTCGCGCTCCGGGATGCCGCTCTCAATCTGCCGCACCACCCACTCGAAATCCGCGGATATGTATCCGTAGTCGGCATGCGAGACGTTCTTCATCGCATCGAAAAGCGGGACGCCCCCGTCCACGTCGATAATCACTTCGCGGAGCGCGAAAAGGAGGTCCTTGTTCTCCTTGGCGGCGATTTTTTTCATGAGGATGGTCGGGTAGTAGATGTGCAGTATGAAGAAGAGCGCCCAGAACATCAGCCCCAACCCTGCCGCCGTAGGGATTGAGTCCGCAGGGCCCGCGGCCTGTGCCCGGAGCGACAGTGCGGCCATGCTTACGATGAAGAACAGGATGCCGTATATCAGCGACGAGAGGACCGATGCGGAGAGGTATGAGTCCGGCTCGATGTCCGCGCGTATCTTCTGGAGGGTGGATTTCAATTGCGGAAAAAGCGGCAGCAGGAAAACCCCTGCCCGGAAGCGCCGCCCTGCGCGCTTTGCGAAATTCTCCGGAAGAAGCATGAACGGGATTTTCTCCGATGCCATCTCAGAGCACCTTCGAAGGGGGGGTCCCCTTATCGGCTGCGGCGACGATGCCGGGGATGTCCGAATAATAGGACTTCATCACGCGCCCGACATCTTCCACGCTCTCAAGCCGGTTTTTCATCATCCACTTGAGCACGGTGGCCTTGTCCCGCTGGTCGGAGATGGCTTCGTTCTCGGTCATCCCGGTCCGCAGGTTCAGCTCCTCCAGGTACCGGTGCGGGGCCTTCGCGGCTTCGAACGCGTCAGTGCGCGGCTTCCATGTGTAGACGCGGTTCAGTTCAGGCCCGGACACGCCGCAGAGGACTTCTGAAATCTCGTTAGTGCGCCGGATGTTCCGCCTCCGGTCGCGGTACTGCACAAGAAGCAGGTGCACATCCTCAACCTGTGATTCGGGAATCTCGATTGGCGGCTCTATAAGCCTTTTCAGCACCTGCTGGCCCGTATCGGCATGGACTGTCGAATAGACGCTGTGCCCGGTGTGCATGGCCTCGAAGAAGACCTCCGCCTCGCGCTTGCGCCGTATTTCACCCAGCACGATTCGGTCCGGCCTCATACGGAGCGAGTTCACCATCAAATCCAGCATGTTCACCTCGCCCATGCCCTCCGGGTTCGGCATCCTTGTGACAAGGGGGACCCAGTTCCACTGGTATGAAGGAAGGTACAATTCGCGGGTGTCCTCTATGGTGACTATGCGCTGGAAAGGCTGGATGAGGGCCAGGAGGGAATTCAGGGCGCTCGTCTTTCCGCTCGCCGTGCCGCCGGCGACAAGGATGTTCATCTCGTAATGCATCGACTGCCAGAGCAGGGCGGCCATCTCCACCGACATGGCGTGGTTTTCCGGGCGGATGTAGCCCACGATGGTCCAGGGGTTGCGCGCGAAAAGGCGCATAGTTATCGTATTCCCATAAGCCGAGATGGGGTTCAGCGTGGCATTCACCCGCTCGCCGCTCCCGAGATGCGCGTCCAGGATGGGATTCAGCGTGCTTATCTGCCGCCCCACCTTCCGGGCTATCTGCTGGGAATAATTCTCGATTTCAGCCTCGCTCTTCATGATTATGTTTGTCTTTAGCCATCCGAATTCCTTGTTGTAGACCGAGACGGGCTGGCTTGCGGCGTTCACGACAATCTCTTCGAGCCACGTGTCTTCCACAAGGGCTTCCAGTTCCCCCAGGCCGTACATTTCGTTCAGCACGATTCTCGTAAGCTGCTCCGCGACGGTCTGCGTTGTGGAGAGGTCTTCCCGGATTATATTTCCTATCAGGACTTTCCTTGCCTCGAAAAGCCGCTGGTTCTCCACAGGGTTGCGCTCATCGGCCCATATCTGGAATTTCTTTGAGACCTCGATTTTCACATCCTCGAGATAAGCGCGGGTGGCCTGGCTTGCCTGGGGCAGGCCGATATGGTAGAGGGGGCGTTTCTCCGTGAGGGATTGGATGAGTTTTACATGGCCTACGGTTTCCCCGCCCTTCATGATGTCGTAATCCTTGATCACTTTCCCCCCGGGCGTCTCTTCCTTTGGGGGGATGGGCTGCGGAACCAGGGTGATGGACGGGTTCTCTATCATGGTTATCGGGTAATGCATGAAGGCCAGCCCGGCTTTCTCCATGCAGAGCCCGAATTTCTCGATTGAATCCTCGCTAAGGGTTAGTTTAGATGCGATAGAACGGAGGCTCATGGTCCGGTTCTTCCGAAGGAGCTCGACCATCTCGTCGATTTTCGTGGCCAGCATAAAGCTCAATCACCGACTAAGTATTATATACGTTCACATCCGCGCACCGGGGGGGCAGCCATCGTCACTTCCCCAGCCTGCGCGTTATCATCAGCGGGCCCTGGGAGTAGCTTATGACCGCGTCGTATTCGTAGCCGCGCTTCGTGTCCGCATCGAGGCGAGGAAGCATGGCATGCCAGGATGTTTCGGCGATAGCCCCTGCCGACGATATTTTCAGGGAGCCGGGATTGCCGCCCGCAAGCCCCACATCCACGTTCAGGCTGGTCCCGTCAGGGTAGTTGACGGTGAACGAGTTCGGCGCATCCGCATAGACGCTCCCGGATTCCACATCGGTGCCGTTCAGGTCCGTGTAGCGGATGGTCACGTTCATGGTGCCGTTTTCGGAAAATGCCATGTGCGACACGTTCTGCCGGACGCTGTAGACCGTGACGTTTATGTCATAGGAAGCCGCCCCGGTGCCCCCGGCCCTGAAAAACCGCGCCTCGCCATCATTATGGTCGTTCACGTAGGTGTAGTCCTCGTTGATGAAAATGCGCATCTCGCCATCGCTCATATTGGTGAAGTTCGCGGATATGTTGCTGGCCGTCCGCTCGGCCACCTCGCCTTCAAGGAAGGCCGAGTAGGAGAGGATTTCGGCCGTGTGGTTGAATGCGTGGATGCTGTCGGCAACCGATACGCCCATGCTCTCGTTCGTTTCGGAAAGGGTTATCTTCGGGCCGGCAATCGAATTGAACTGGTGGGCCGCATCGTCCAGAAGGAATGACGAGTATATGAGCGGGAGCGGCTCGATAAGCGCCCGCTCCGTCGCCAGGTGCGAATTCCGGACGGACATGGCCAGGATTAGGAGCAGCACGATCAGGCTCATCGAAAGTATCGTTATCACGAATCCGCGCATTAGCATCCCACCTGAACCATTGCCCCAATCATTCAATCCGGCTCCTTCCTGAACCATGATTCAGCCCGCAGGATGTATTCCGAGCCCCGGTGCATCACCGGCATCGATGCCACCTGCAAATCAAGGCCGAGGTTATCGGTGCAGTCGGCCCGCGCCGCTGCGGCGACCGCATTGCCGCTGGCATTTATCAAAGTGACCCTTATGCATGCGGAGTCCGGCGTGGCTTCGATGACATCCTGCATGGCATCGGTGTCGTTGAGAAGGGCGGCATCCACGCGCCCGGTCTTTTCCAATACGGTGAGGGCATCCAGCGTCAGCTGCTTCAGGTAGACGTTGCCGGGAGTGCGCGCCGTATAGGCCTGGCCGGCAAGGAGAATCATGACGAATACGAATACCGACAGCGCGAAAAGCGAGTCCAGGGTGATTAGAAGCCCCCTCATCCGCCCCACACCTCCATATGCACGATTACCGGCTCATCGTCCAGGATGCCGAAGCGGTCGAACTCGAGCGAGTTGTTCAGGGAGCCGCCTGAGAACCTGCCGAATTCGTAGTATTCCTCATTGCCCGATATGTCGGAAACAAGCATGCCGAACTGGTAGCGCGAAAGTCCGAGGCGCGCCTTTATCGCATCGTATCCGGTCGCGTTCTCGGCGACCATTTTCTCGAGTTTCATGCGGTTCAGTTCGTTGCGGCCATTGACCAGGCCGAGCGCGCTCACATTGTCATCGATGTGCGGGAGCATCTCCCAGCTCTCAGGCTCGCCAGGCGTCGCCATCAGGGACTCCGATGCGAAATAGGCGCTGGTCTCCATCCTCATGTGGGCGCCGGCAAGGTTCCCGCGCAGGGCGATATTGTCCCAGAGGATTATGAAGTTCATCAGGACGAAGAGGAGGACTACGCTCCCCAGTATGAAATCCATCGTCCAGAGCTGGCCGCAACGATTCCCGCGGGCATCTTTCCGCATATGAACCCGCACCGGGCCGGCATCACTGCGAGATGTCAATTTCCCCCCCGTTGTTGGTTATCACGAAGCTGCCAGTACCCATCGAGCTTTCGTTCACCCTCCCGTCCAGAAGGGGCGCGCTAATCCACGCGCCCATCCATTGCGTCGTCACCGTGTAGCCGGTGATGGTCGTGTTCATCTCAGGCGGGGCGTTCCTGGAAGTGTAATTGTAGCTCGCCCCGTCCCCGGCCAGGTACACGAAGTTTATCGCCGAGGCGACCGAATAGGAATTGCGGCTGGCAGCCGAATTGTCCTGCGCCTGGAGCAGGTTGGACCGGCCTCCGGAGGTTATGACGAACACGATGATGAAGAGCATGAGGAGTGCCGTAAGCACGACCATGAATTCAAACGATGCTTGGGCTTTCACCGGGATGACCCTGGACCTTGCCGGGTGGCCCTTGCTGCTGGGGCATTGCCGGCATCCGGATATTTCCTCCTTCATTTATATGCATTAGGGCGGATGTTGCGGAACCGATGGGGGCGCGGGGGAAAGAATCACTTGCCGATGTTCATGAAGATGTCCATGAGCGTTTCGGCGTTCGGGGCGAAATAGTAGTCGCCATGGGTGAGCAAGGCGATGTTCGTGAGTTCGGTATCATCCACATCGCCGCCGAATCCTATCGTGTATACCGTTATGTTCCGGTCCCTGCAATAGACCGCCCCGTCGATTGAATTTCCGACGTTGCCCATGCCGTCTGTCAGGAGGACGATGACACGCGTCGATGTCGGCCTCCCCCGCGCGGACATAAGCTCGTCCGCGGCGTTTTCCAGGCCGCATTCTATGCACGTGCTTCCGAGTGGCGCCATGGCATCAATAGCGTTTTTCAGCGCCTGCTGGTTGGCGGGGTTCATGATGTACAGCTGCCTGTCGGTCGTGGCGCTCGTGCTGTAGGAGACGAGGCCTGCGTAAGTCGCGCTGCCGGATATGTCCAGGAATGTCTTAGCCGCGTCCTTTGCGGCAATCATCTTGATGGGGTGCTGGTTCAGGCCGAAGAAGCGGTTGTAGGCCGTGCATGATGAGGTGTGCGTGCGCTTCATATACAATGCGACATCGTATGGGGGTTCATAGTCCGAGACGTTGATTGTGCTGGTGAGATATGTGTAGGAGTTCGAGGTGGTGTTCCCGCTTCCGACGACATTCCCGTTTATCCGGGCCTCGTACGATGCGATGCACCCGCTGGCGCTCGCATACATCTCGACCGAGAGGTTCGCGAGGTCGCCGTTCTTTTCCGAGACAGTCATGTTTTTCAGCCTTGTCCAGCCGGTGTTCGGGGTGTTCACGGATGCGGTGTTCGATGCGTTCGTCACCGTCCATGACATGGACCCGGACCGGTCCAGGACAAGCATGAGGTCCACGTCCACGACGCCGAAACTGTCGTTGTATATGCCGCCTTCGTTGCCTACCGAATCGTTGCATTGGTAGAAGACGTTGTAGTATCCCACAGCCAGGGGGCCGACATTGTATGAGAAGTTCTCGGTCGGGGAATCCCATGCGCCGTCATCGGATACGGCCGTTTGCCAGCTCCCAGAGTTCAGCTTCACCATGCATCCGGAGAGGTTGCTGTTTCCGGTGTATGCATCCGTTGCGACGCCCCCCACGGATATGTTGGAAAGCGTCGTCGGGTATCCGGTGTGGTTCATCTGGATGACGATGGGGCCCAGCTGGTCGGCCTCGCTGACGTTGAAGACGAAGAACGCGGTCGGACCGGTGTTGTTCCATTCGTCGGTGCAATGCGCCTGGATGCTGTGCATGCCCAGGGGGAACCCGGATGCGTAGTTGTATTCGACCGTTTCATTCGGTGCGTTGTATGACCCGTCGATAGGCGCCATGGCCTGCCAGGCCGCCGCCCCGTCCGCCCGCAATTCGCAGCCGATTATCGTGCTGTTGCCCGTCTGGTCGTCGCTGGCTGTCGCGACGATGGTCAGCGGCTGGTCTTTCACCGCAGGGTTCGGGACGTGGTTCATGCTCGTGATGATGGGCCCAGATAAGTCGTGTGGGGCGTCATAGCCTATCACGAAGATTGTTACGGGGACGATGACAGTCTCGCTCGCGCCCAGCCCGTCAGCGGCGACGAGTATTATCTCGCCCAGGTAGAAGCCGGACGCGTTCTCGCTTGAACCGAATTCCAGGTCTATCCGGTCCGACCCGTTCGTGGAGAGGTTGAAGGAGGGGGGGACGCCGCTCATCGAGACTTCGGTGGCTGACCAGTCCGCCATCGGGGTCACAAGGACGCTGTTCTTCCATATGTTCGTCACGCTAAAAGACGTGGCGACGGAACTGCTTCTTTCCATGACCAGGTAAATCCTGTTCTTGCTCAGCTCCATCATCGCCGGACCGATGCGCACCCGGTTGCCTTCGGATATGACCCATACCCACTGCCGGCCCGGCGCATCGGGAAGGTAGCCGCGCACGTTGAAATTCTCAACGCTTACGTAATCCGTGCCGTATGCGCGTATCCGGATGGACTTGTTGCCGACCGAGGAATTGCCGGGGTCGTAGCCGCTCGGAAGATTGACAAGCACGAGTTTCCTGGACCCTTCCCCCTGGGCATAGACTTCCCTTGCCGCAGAGCTCAGGTCGTATAGGGAATTCTGGATATCGGATGTTTCCTTCTGCTTCTGGACAGTTTCCATCTGCCCCTGGGCCAGCATGGCCAGGACGGTTATGATGACCAGGGCTGCCGCAAGGATGAGGAGGTATTCCATACTGGCCTGGGCCAGCCTTCCTCCCCGGCCCTGCGAAAGCGCGCCCGGTGCGGGGTAATTCATTCCATAATCCCCGTTTGCGATGCGCCCCTCCCGTGGGGAGTCAATCAACGCGCACGCACCTCTTTTGGACCTGGAGCCCCTTCCGGTCAAGCTGGAAAAGCCGGACTTCGTCGCTGTGCACCGTATCCCTCATCTTGATTACCTCAAGCGCCCGCTCCCGGTGCAGGCCCCTGCGAGAGAAATAGAGATGCAGGATGCCGTCGGTCAGGAAGCCGAGGCGGCCCCGGCCGTCTTTTTTAGGGGAGATGGAGCTTTCCGACGTCACAAGGGAGGTGGTGTTCCATTTCCGGAGTATCTCGAGGAGCGAGAGCACGGACTCGTTCGCCCGGTACGTGTTCTCGAAAATCATCTCATATGCCGTCAAGGAATCGATGACGAGCCTCTTTGCCCCCATGGATTCGACGGTGTCGCGGATGACCCCGCCGCCTTCATCGATAATCTTCACGATTTCATGCGGCTGGTACCGGATTACTGCGAACCGGTTGCGGGCTGCCAGCCCTTCGAGGTCCCAGTTGAAAAGCTTCCCGTGCTGGTAGACCATTGAATCGGATTCGGCAAAACTCAGGTAGATGCCCGGCTCGTCATATGTTATGGCGCCATGATACAGGTATTGCAGGCACATCAGGGTCTTCCCCGAACCGGTGCCGCCCCTGACCAGGTTCGTGCTGTTTTTCACGAAACCGCCGCCAATCATGCAGTCAAGGCCGGGGATGCCGCTAGGCACGCGTTCAACGATAAAACCCCGGTTTTTTGACGAATCTGATGCCATAATACCAGCCTGGCTCGCGATTCCGATATTGACAAGCCAAAGCAGGTTTAAAAAACAGAGTGGGGGGCTGCATTCGGCGCGCCTTTCTGCGGCTTTCCCCGCGACCCGACGATTAGCGGCTCCAGTTTCAGCGCGATTGCCAGCAGGATGACGAAACCAAGAAGCCCAGCGCCAATCTCCTCCAGTTCCCCGATTCCGATTGGAACGGTCCCGAAGAACGGGTTGAGCGGGGGGCTGATTGCGGCGAACCCGAGAAGGACGGATGTGAGCACGGCGAGGTGGAGCCATTTGTTCGTGGCGATGCCGAAAATCCCCCTGTTGTACCTCCAGCGCACCGCGTAAACGGTAAGCATCTCCAGGAGGACGAACGTGATGAAGAGGACCGTCTGGGCAAGAGGAGCATCGCCTAGCGAAACCATGTGCGCATATACGGCAAGGATTGCGATTGTCGCGCTGATGCCGATTGACGCCATGAAATAGACGGTGTTCGCATCAATCATCCGCTCGCCCTTGATGCGCGGCCGCCGGTGCATGACATCCTTCGCCGGCGGGTCGATGCCGAGGGCAAGGGCCGGCAGGCCGTCGGTCACCAGGTTTATCCATAGGAGCTGAATCGCGATTTTGGGCGAGAGGCCGAGCATCAGGACGGTCGCCAGGAATACGATGAGAACTTCAGAGATGTTGGCGCCCAGGAGGTAGACGACGAATTTCCGGATGTTGTCGAACGTGCCGCGCCCTTCGGATATCGCGTTCCTTATCGTGATGAAATTGTCGTCCAGGATGATTATGTCGCTCGCCTGCTTCGTGACCTCGGTCCCGCGGATGCCCATCGCTATCCCGACATCCGAGTTCTTGATGGCGGCAGCGTCGTTGACGCCGTCGCCGGTCATGCAGACGATGTGGTTGTTGCCCTTGAGCGCCCGCAGAAGCATGACCTTGTGCTTCGGGCTGGTGCGGGCGTATATGTCGATTTTTTCCACGGCCTTCGCAAGCTGCTCTTCGGTCAGGGTGTCAAGTTCCTCCCCGGTCATCGTCTTCGGCCCGAAGCCGAGCTCCCGCCCCACGGCTTCGGCGGTGTACTTATTGTCCCCCGTGACCATAATCACCCGTATGCCGGCGCGCCTGCAATCATCCACGGCCTCCTTCACGCCTTCGCGCGGAGGGTCCTTCATGCCCATAAGGCCGAGAAACACCAAATCGTTCTCCAAATCCTTCTCTTCATACGATTTGGGGGATTCCGTGTATGCAAAACCCAGGACGCGCAGCGCGCCGGCCGCCATTTGGTTGTTGTGGCCCAGTATCTCATCGCGGTCTTTTTGCGACATCTTCCGGACCTTGCCCCGCGAGAGTATGCGGGTGCAGCGGTAAATGAGGATTTCTGGGGCGCCTTTCACAAAGCCGTAAGAGCTTCTGCCATCCGAGTTCGCGGTGGACATCATCTTCCGGTCGGAGGAGAATGAGACCTCGCCCACGCGGCGCAGGCGGGCCCGCAGGGATTCGGCGTCCATGCCTGCCTTGTAGGCCGGCATCAGGACCGCAATCTCGGTCGGGTCGCCCTTGAAGGAATCTCCGCTCTCCCTTGCGTCGTTGCACAGCACCGCGCATTTGAGGAGCATGTCCATATCCCGGACCGAGCCGCCGCCGGACAGCGGGATGAACTCGCCAATCCTGTCGAAGCCCTTGCCCGTGACCTCGAACGACCAGCCGTCCTGGAATATGCTGGTGACGGTCATCACATTCTCTGTCAGCGTGCCGGTCTTGTCCGTGCATATGACGTTCACAGCGCCCAGGTCCTGCACCGTGGAGAGGCGCCGCATGAGGGCGTTCTGCTTCACCATGCGGTTTGTAGCCATGGAGAGGGCAAGCGTGACGACCGCCGGAAGGCCTTCCGGGATGGCAGCCACCCCGAGCGCGACAGCCGTGATGAAGATGAAGAGGAGGTCCCCGGTTCTCATGAAGAATTCCGTCGCTGCGATGACCGCCAGGATTGCAAGCGTCATCAGCGACACCTTCCTCCCCACATCCTCGATTTCAATCTGGAACTGGGTGACCTTGTCCGGCGCGTCTGCAATCTCCTTTGCGATTTTCCCGACTTCCGTCTTCAGGCCGGTCCGAACGACCACCGCCGATGCGCGGCCGCGGGTGATTACGGCGTTCATGAACACCATGTTCGACCGGTCGGCGACCGGGGTTTTCTCCGGAAGCACGCCGGCTTTCTTGGCTTCGGGAACGCTCTCCCCCGTTAGGGACGATTCGTCGCAGTAGAACGAAAAGCATTCGATGACACGGGCATCCGCCGCCGCCTTGTCCCCTTCGCGAAGTATCAGCACGTCCCCCGGAACGACATCCTCCGAGTCTATCTCCACTTCTCCCCCGTCCCGCAGGACGGTCGCTTTCGGGGCGGCCATCCGGGTCAGGGCTTCGATGCTTTTTTCCGCCTTGTATTCCTGGATGAAGCCGAATACCGCGTTGGCTATCACGATTGCGAAAATCAGGATGGCGTCCAGGATTTCCGCCTCCTCGGGGTTTATGAAACTGAGGGCCAACGAGACCAGGGCTGCTAGAAGGAGAAGAAGGACGAGGATGCTCTTGAACTGGTTCAGGAATATCCGGATGGGGGAGATTTCCTGCTTTATCGCGATGCTGTTCCTTCCGGATTCGGCAAGGCGCGCACGCGCTTCCGCGCCGCTGAGGCCTGTGTTCCCGCATTTTTGCCGTAAAAAGACCTCCTCGATAGGGATTGAATGCCAGGCCATCGGTAACACACTAAACGCGCTAAAATAAAAAAAGGACGCTCCGCGACTAGTCGTGCGGAGCGGGCTTTACCGCGAGCAGGGTGACGGTGAAATCAAGCGACTTGTTGGCAAGGGGATGGTTGCCGTCAAGGGTTATGTTCTGGTCGGTCTTTTCCGTCACAAGGTACCTGGCAGCCTGGCCCGTCCTCGGGTCGGGGACAACGTATGACTTGTTGACTTCCAGCATCCTCTCCAGCGTCACATTTTCGACAAACGAGGTTTTGACCCGGGTCGGAATCCCGTTATATGTGAACTGGTAGCCTTCCTTGGCGAGAGACGCGTAGAAAAGGGTCACGTTCTCGTCGTTGAAATCCTGGATGAACACCATCCCGTAAGGCGTCTCGTAGGTTGTGCCGTTTGACACATCGAGGTTCCTTTCCGTGAAATAGGAGCGCGGCACCACTTCGCTCATGCTCTTGTTGTAATACCTTGGGACGACGACGACCTTGCCTTCGTCGTAGGGCCCGTAGCCCCGCGCGGGGTCGACCCGGAAGGAGATTGTTTCGTTCAACCTCATCCCCACGACGTTGATCACGAAGCCGTCAATCATGCCCGAGCCAATCTGCGCGGTGAAGTCCAGCGGGACATACTTCCGGCTCGGGTTGTAGAGCCCTGATGCGTTGGCTAAAGTGGCGTTGTTGGTATCGTACAGCGTGCCGTCAATATATAGCGAGTACATGACGGACACATTGTCGCCGAGGTTCACCGTGTAGTCCGGCGGAAGCGGCTGCTGGCTCTGGTTCTGGAGCGTCTGGTTCTGGCCGGTCTGGTTCGCCACCGGGGCGGTGACGTTCTGTGCCACTGTGCCGTTCGACATGACCGGCGGCGTATAAGTGGTGTTGTTGCCTGCCGGGGGCGGGTTGATGCACCCGAAGAGCAGCATGCCTATAATCGCGATTATGATGATGTTCCGCATTGAATTCACCTCGGAATTTGTGAGTAAAAAATATGGGGTCACGGAGAAATTCTGCGTTCCCGGTTTCCCGTTTCCGGTTTCCGGACGCGCTTTCGAACTCCGATATGCAGGTATCTACGGCCACATTGCCTCCCATTTCTAGAAGGCGGGATCTGGAGCCTGCCGTACTACCAGGTTATACTATAACCCCATGTCGATGGGGTCAGGCTTGAATCGCTGTCCAAGCGATAACCCCATAACAAAGCCCTCGAACTAACTGAGTTCGAGGCTGACTTATTGCTCATCGCGGATTTATATTAATTGCGCAATCCTGCGGTTTCCAAAATAATATAAACATCGGATGGCCGATTATGCGCATGGACGCGCGCGAAATGCTCATCAAATCGGCTAGGGAAAATAAGACTATCTTGTGCTTCGGCATCGACCCGGACATACCGAAGATGGAGGCTGCAATAGGCCACGGGAAGACAGTGGAGCAGACCATCGGCCCTTTCTTCCATCCGATTATCGAGAAGCTCCTTTCCGAGAATGCCATATCCGCCCTCAAGCCGAATTACGCTTATTTCGCCCAGTACGGCTTCGACGGCCTCTACGCCCTCGAGGACATCATCCAGCATTACAAGGGGAAGGTGCCGGTGATTCTGGACGGCAAGCGGGGCGACATCGGGAAAAGCAGCGAGGCATACGCGCGCGAGGCGTACGATTTCTGGGGCGCGGACGCGGTCACAATCAGCCCGTATATGGGCGAGGATTCCGTGAAGCCGTTCGTGCGGGAAGGGAAGCTGGCTTACATGCTTTGCCGGACTTCGAATCCCGGCGCGAAGGATTTCGAGGAACTGATGGTCGGAAAGAAAGCCGTGTTCGAGCACGTCGCGGAGAAAGCGATGGAATGGAAAACAGGCCTGGTCGTCGGGGCAACAAGCGACGCGATAAAGATGCTCGCCAAAGCCACGAAAAACGAGGTGCCTTTCCTGATTCCGGGCGTGGGGAGCCAGGGCGGCGATTTGGAGATGGTGATGGATGCGATAAAGGCGAACCCGGCCATCCACCGCATCAACGCATCGTCGTCGATTGCGTATGCTTATGCGAAAGCAGGCGGAAAGCCGGCGGATGCCGCGCTTAAAGAGGCGCAAAGGCTGAACTCGGTCATCCGGAAGCAGTTCTAGCGAGCCCCGGGCGCCATCAGAATTTGAGCCGCTCCAGGGCTGATGCTATAATCGCCCAGTTCACGGATAATGCATATATCAGAAGCAGTAAAAGCAGGAAATAGACTATCCTAATCGGCTTCTTCGTCAGGTATTTGCAGAGCGACTTCAGCGGTTTTATTATAAGGGCGGTAATGACCATCCCCGCAGCCTTCAGGAGGAACTGCAGGAGCTTGAGCAGGCCCCCGAGCAGTGCGTCAAGGATGCCGGGGCCGGTTTTCTTTACCACCTTTTTCTCGATGACGACCTCCTTCACCACTTCCTTCACGCGGACCGGCTGGACTTTCGGGGATGGGGCGGGTTTGAAGACGGGCGGAGCGGGCCGCTCCCGGGTTTCGGGTTTGGGGGAGGCTGCAGCCTTCGGTTTTGCCTTCGGTGCCGCTTCCTTCTTCGCATATTTCTTGAGGAGCGCGGCATCGCATGCCTTGCGGAGCGCATCGTCCGGAACGACGCTCATCGTGGTTGCGGGGGCGAATACCTTAACCTTGACCGGCGAGGTCTGGTTGCCCGTATCATCGAGCGTTGAGAGAAGCGCGGTGCCGGGTGGGAGGGACTTCAGCGCCTCCATAACATCGAAATCAGATTTCGGGAATGATTTGGCAAGCGCGCGGAGCCGGGCGTTTCCTTTCTCGGTCATGGTCTTCTGGGAAAAGATTACCTTGGTCGAAAGCTGGCCGAGGATTTCATCCGGAATATCCGTGACATCCTGGGTGACGAAGAAGACAGAGACGCCTTTCGAGCGGATTTGCTTCAGCATCGTCACCATCAGGTCCTTGAGGGACTTGTTTGCGTCCTTGAACAGGTAGTGCGCCTCGTCGAAGAAAATAGCGAACTGCGGCTTATCCGAATCGCCCACTTCGGGCATGTTGGCGAATAGTTTTTGGAGCAGGAAGGCGGGCGCCATGGTCACAGCCATGTCACTGCGGGCATCGGAAAGGTTCAGCACGTTCAGCCCGCCCAAATCCTCAAGGCGCACTGCCGGCTTCCCGAACATCCTCTCAAGGCCGGATTCCTGGAGCGCGATGATTTTCCGCTGGATGACCGAGATGCTTGAAGGGCTGATGCCCCTCTGGTTAGTGCTGACAAGCTGGTCCAGGACGTCGAGAAGCTGCTCTGGCGTATCGAGGGGGATGGAGTTCTTTTTCGCGTATGAGAAAGCGATTGCGAGGTGGCTCTCCTGCGTCGGGTTCAGCGAGAGGAGGCGGGAGAAAAGGACGCTGCCTACGCTGGCAACAGAAAAGCGGAATGGGATGAAGCGGTCGCTGGCACTCCAGTAGTTGGTGCCGAAAGCCTGCGGCTCGAACGGGGCGAGCGAGTTTCGCGCCTTCCACTTGGTTTCCGTTTCAGAAGGCGCATCGTCCGGCTTGCCCGAGGTAAATGCCCGCTGGCAGAATCCGCTCGCATCCCCCTTCACATCGGACACAAATACGTGGACGCCGGAGGCCGCAAGCTGCTCGGCCAGGACCTGCATGGCGCGGCTTTTCCCCGTGCCCGTGCTGCCGGCTATAATGCCATGCCGGGTCAGGTAGCGCAGGGGTATTCCGCAAACAGAGCCCTTCGACTCGCCCAGTGAAATCATCGAGGTCGTATCGTCATCATTTGCCATCGGTTTGAGTAAGCAAACGGGATTTTTAATCATGAGCGAGAAGGCGCATAATGGATAGCCTCATCAAGTCGCTCTATACACCGCCGAAAGATTCGCGCAAGGGCGATAACGGCCGGCTGCTCATTGTCGGCGGAAGCAGGGACTACCACGGCGCTCCCATGTTTGCCCTGCTTGCTGCAAGGCGCTTTGTCGATTTGCTCTATTTCCTGCCTGCAGAGAAGGACTCGTTCCTGATAAGTGCGGTGAAAACGATTCCCGAAGCGATAGTCGTGGATAGCTACGCAAGCCCTGCAATCCGCGGGAAGATTGACTGCGTGCTATATGGAATCGGGCTCGGAGATGCGAAACCGCCACTCCCGAAACCCGGGAAAACCGAAACTCAAAACCTGCAACTCGTTATTGATGGCGATGGCCTCAAGCGGGTGAAGGGGAAAATCCCGAAGGGCGCCATCCTCACCCCGCACGAGAACGAATTCAAAATGCTGTTCGGAATGGAAGGAAGCGAGCGGAACGTTTTAGAGATGGCCAAGAGGCACGGGTGCGTCATCCTCAAGAAGGGGCCCGTGGATATAATCGCGGACGGGAGACCGGCTGCTGGAAACGGGAAACTGGAAACCAACCGCATCCACAACCAGGGTATGACCAAGGGCGGAACGGGGGATGTGCTTGCAGGGCTGGTGGTCGCCCTCGCCTGCAAGAACGACGCGTTCACAGCAGCTGTCGCCGGGACGAGAATCAACGGCAACGCCGGCAACATGCTCAAAAAAAGGTTTGGTTACAATTATTGCGCATCCGACCTCGCAGAAATGCTGGCGGAGAGCTACGAGACATTAAGGCGATGACATGATTATCCGGGATATAACGGTTGAGGATTTGAAGGCGCTGGACGGCACCATGCTTGCCGGCTGCGGATTCCAGGCTACAAACATCGGCAGAGCCATCGACATCATCGCAAGGATGAAGAAGCAGAAATCCACCGTCTTCCTGACATTCACATCGAACATGATTGCCTCGGGGCTCCGGGGCATAGTGGCCGAGATGTGCAAGAGGAAGTTCGTAGATGCCATAATTACTGCAGGCGGCTCGCTCGACCATGACCTTATCCGGTCCGCAAAGCCATACGAGCTTGGCGACTTCATGATGGATGACGCCAAGCTGCACCAGAAAGGCATCAACAGGCTCGGCAACATCCTCGTCCCGAACGATAGGTACGAATATCTCGAAGGCTTCATGAAGGGGGTTTACGACGAGCTTTATGCAGTCGACAAACTCACCTCCCCGTCCGCCATCGCGAGGAAGATTGGGGAAAAGACGAAGCCGGACTCTTTCCTGCACTGGTGCACGAAGAACAAAATCCCGGTCTTCTGCCCAGGCATCACGGATTCGGCCATAGGCCTCCAGACATATTTCTACAAGCAGAAAAGGAAGGACTTCGGAATCGACGTCACAAAGGACATGAACGAGTTGGCCCAGCTGTCATTGAACGCGGACAGCACCGGGGGCATCGTCCTTGGCGGCGGAATCTCGAAGCACCATGCGATTGGCGTGAACCTGCTCCGTGGCGGATTCGACTATGCGGTCTACGTGACCACGTCCTCGCCGTGGGACGGCTCGCTGAGTGGCGCGCGCACGAACGAGGGCATCTCCTGGGGCAAAATCAAGGAGAAGGCGAACCACGTGACCGTGGATGCGGATGCGACGATAGCCGTGCCCCTGATCATGGCGCCTTTTCTGAGGTAAGCCTTAATCCTTCAATATCCGCTTGAACTCGATGCCCTGCCACTCTTCGAGTTTTCCAAACCAGAAAGGACGCGGTTCATACCCGTCTAGCGGTTTGAAGATATTCCGATTAACAAACTCGTAAACATTCTCCAGGGGGTAACCAAAGAAAATCCCCGCAATAGCATGTCTTGCTGGCCACAGCACGTGCAAAGGGATTCGTTCTTTCAGAAGCACGTGAGGAAAACGAGCGGGGGGCTTATCTGCCATTTTATTGAGGATACCCCTTACGGCTTGACCAAGAAGCGGATGAAAGACAGAGAAAGAACGTACAAGTTCTTCTATATCGAATAATTCCCTGGTCGGAATTGGTTTTGATACGTTTATTCGGGAACCTTCTCGGACGATTACGAGCCCGGCAGCCTCAGCCTTGGCCTTATGCTCCTTGCCGATTTCTGAAACCGGCTTTTTTCCACAAATCACGCTTTCAAGAAGGAGATTGTCATCCATGCACGATAGATTTTCCGCAACATTAAAAGGAGCCCCAGAAAGCCGGGGTAAATCAGAAGAAACGCCCCCCATCGCAAGTTCCGCCTCATGCACCTTGGCCATCAGTTTTGTAATCCCGAGATTGTAGTGGCCACCCAGAACACCCAGCTCCAACGCCAGCCAGCGGATGCTGGGTTTGTCATTGAGTTTAACGCTGGAACAATTCCCATTTACCGAATCCTTTACGAAATCAAGCCGGTCCAATACGAGGTCATCGCCCACGGCCTTGTTCCACCTTCCCGCCTCGAAGAAAAGCTTAATCCGCCTAAGGGGTGAATCATCAAAATTCCCCCTCGCACGTTCCATATCATTTCGTTTATAGTAATCACTAGGGTCGATAGGATTGCAGGGTGGCACACGGATGATTTGTTTCGTCAAGCGAGACATGCTATCAATGTCGTAAATAGTGTTACGAAATGCTTTAAAAGAGACCGGCAGAGACAGAATGCCGAACCAAGAGCAGGGTTATAAACATCATTTTGCAACTGGAATCGATGGAGTCATACGTAATTTACTTGATTCTGGCTTTCCTTGCCGGCGCACTTGTCAAGACAGTCGACTGGCTTGATGATACGAAAAAAAGCAAGAACCCAATCAAGTACGTCCTCGCAATCCTCTACGGCATCGCAATCGGCTACCTAATCAGCCTGCCGCAGTTCTCGGCGATATTCTTAGCGGCCCTTGCCGCGCAGGTCTTTGCCCGGAAGGTCGACACCACGGCGCACAAGCTCGGCTTCCTCGTGGCGGCGCTCTCGCTCATATTCTTCAGCTTCCCGACAATCAACCCGCTCCTGTTCTTCTTCTTCCTGATAATGGCAGTGCTGGATGAAATGGATTACATCGGCAGGCTCAGGCCTCTCGTCGAATACAGGCCGTTCCTGAAAATCGCGGCGTTTTTGCCAGCGGTCTGGGGCGTCTGGGATTACGTCTTCGGGATATTCATTTTCGATATCGGGTACGAGATGATAACTGCGCTCACGAAAAGCCGGGAAGAGGAGGCCAAAGCGTCCCATCCTGGCGGCTCCCGCGCCGTCAAAACCCGCAATCCGAAACCCCGGCAGCGCAACCCCTAGGTATTTTAGCGGTATCCAATGAATAACCCCTCATGGCGGAGGGTCTCGAATTCGCTCTCAGGTATCCATTTAGCGACAGCGCCAAAGCCGCGCTTTCCGGGATGGACCTTACCGAGAGGATTGTAGACCTGGCTGCTGAGAGGCTGCTAAAGGCCCTGAAAGGGGACAAATCCACGAAAATGCTCCTCCATGACTCGGACCGCAAGGAGGAAATCGCCTCGTTCGCGGCGGCCAGGATGATTCTCGGCCAGATGCGCAACGGCTACATGACGAACATGTTCGCGGTCAACGAATCCAAGCGGGTGCGCGACTGCCTGGACAGGGACGACGAGCGGACGGTGGACGCTGTGGCAGCGCAATTCGGCATTTCCACAACAAGTGAAGGCAAGAAACTGACGATAGACCTCCCGACCTACCTGAAATTCAGCACGCGGAACCCGCATTATCGGCTAATCAACCGGCGCCTGGTCCGCGGCAGGGTGGAAATCAACTACGAGGAGAAGAAACGCCTCATTGAGGAGGCCGTGAAGAAGCACATGGAGAGCATCCCGCTAATCAAGGACCCGCCGGATATCATCAAGGCAGCCGGGGCAAGGCTTATTGCCGAACTGCCTAAGACCGAGAGCAGGGTCCTTGGGAACATCAAGCCCGGAGACCACCCCCCATGCGTCATGAAGCTGCTGGATGAGATGAAGAAGCACACGAACCTCCCGCACCAGGCAAGGCTGTATCTCGCCACGTATTTCCTGGCAATCGGGATGAACGAGGACGAGTTGACGAAGATGTTCTCCATGCTTCCGGATTTTTCCGAAAAAATCACGAGATACCAGGTCGGGCACATCAAGAAGAAGGAGTACAACGTGGCATCCTGCGCGACGGTGATGACATACGGGCTTTGCTGCGCAGTCTGCAGGATAGGGAGCCCGCTGAATTGGCATACGCTGGATGATTTCCGCAAGAATGCGATTAAGGAGAGGGGAGCCTGACCGTCATGAACGCGAATGACACAATGGTTGCAAAGAAGATTTTCGCTTCATACTATGAGACTGCGGAGTTCCGGATTCCGCGAATCGAGCAGAGGGAGTTCGGCATTGGGAACATGAAGAAAATCGACGCCCGCCACCTCAACTTCGGAAATGCGCAGGAATTCCGGAACTACCTCTGCAACAACACGCCGCTCTTCGTTTCGCATTCGACCGGGTACTACGAGTTCCCGGGCGCAAGCCCGATGGTGAAGAAATGCTGGAAGGGGGCTGACGTGGTCTTCGATCTGGACATCCATGCCGAGGGGAAATACGGCGCATATGCGCACCTTGGCCGCGTCAAGGAGGACGTGATGCGCCTCGTGAATGATTTCATCCTGAATGATTTCGGAATCGGCAGGGACAACGTCGCGGTGGCTTTTTCCGGGAACCGGGGCTACCATGTCCATGTGCGCGACCCGGCGTTCCTCTCGATTGGAAGCGACGAGCGGCGCGAACTGGTGGATTACATCATGGGCCAGGGACTCGATTACACCCAGTTCTTCTCGCCATCCGATACGAAGCCGGCAAGGTTGCTTGGCCCGAAGCCTGACGAAGGCGGATACCGGGGCAGGCTGGCAAGGGGCACGATTAAGCTCCTGGAAGAAGACCCGGGCAAGCTGTCCAGGCTGTTTACTAAAGAAAAAGAGCGCGGGTTCTTCATCAGCGGGATTCAGGAGGGCAACTGGAGCAGGACCTCCCTCAAATCAGGCGACCTCGTATCAAGGCTAAAAGGCGTGGCCGCAACCCTTCCGGTCAGTTCCGTGGACACAGATGCGGGAGTCACCCAAGACCTTAGCAAGCTGATACGCGTGCCGAATTCCATCCACGGAGACACGGGCATGGTGGCGAGGATTATCGAGGATATCGGGGCGTTCGACCCCTGGAAGGATGCCATGATGCGCGAGGCAGAGGGCGGCGGGACGGGCGAGATGAAGATACGGTTCACCGAAGACGTTCCAGCCATTGAGATGGACCAGACGCTGGGGCCGTTCAAGAAAGACGATGAGTTGGCGCTGCCAAGGCATTATGCGCTCTTTTTCGTCCTGAAGGGAAGCGCTACGATTTCCGGTTGAATGCCCTTAGACGTAAGGAAGCGAATTCAAAACATCCATGATATCGCTGGTGTCCAGGCCGAACAGGCGCCGGTAAGTCGCGTCGTATTCGGCAATGGCTGCGAGCGCTATCCGCTCTATTGAAGATTGGGCTTTATCAGATAAACCGCCGCTTGGGGGCTCCGCGCTTTTAAAGAGCGCCAAGGTCCCATCTATTTCACCCTCGGATAATCCGTATTTCGTCATTAAAACATATATAAACTTCCTGGATGCGCAAACATGGGAAATGGTTAGGGGAGTCAGGCTCTCTCCGGCAACCATGAGGCCATAGTCCATACCGCCAAAAAGCCCCCTGGCATAGGCAAGGTATTCTGCCGTCGCGGTATCCAGCCAAGTCATCGGATAGCCTGCCAGGTGGAAAAGGCTGTAGTGGAAGGCATGCTCCAATTCATGATTAAGGACGCTCTCAAAGTTCGTAGCGCTCGTTTGGATGAACGCTTCGTGGATAAATATGTCGTATGCGCCTTCAATTTCTCCTCCCACGGTTTGGGAATTGCGCAGGGTGGTCGCCTTCAGGTCCCCGAAATATATTACGGACCCGGTTTCCACCAGATAGCCGCCTCTTCCAGAGACCGCCTGTATGCCCTTGTCGGCATTTTCGATGTTGAACTGGACGACGTCCCGTACAGCGTTCCGCCGTTCTGCCTTGCCCATCCACTTGCCGCATGGGATGGACAGGCCGGGTTCCACAATTGGGGCCGGGAATCGCTTCATATTATAGGAAGGGCCGTCAAACACTGCCTTGCCAATCAGGCTTTTGATGAAAGGGATGCGGGTATTGAGGCCCTTGGCTGCATCCTGGGTGGCAGTGCGAACGGCAGTTTCGTGGAGCTTCCGTTTCCTGGCCGCCTGGCTGAAACCAGAGATAAGATAAAGAGGAAGATGCGTCATTGGAAAAATATTGTGTATAGAAAAGGTTAAAAGAGATATTAAAATCGGGGAATTTACATGCTGAGCCGGGATACGACTTCCCGCAAATCGTCGATGGTCATGCCGAACATGCGGGTG
Source organism: archaeon (assembly GCA_020053355.1). Taxonomy (GTDB): domain Archaea; phylum Micrarchaeota; class Micrarchaeia; order Anstonellales; family Bilamarchaeaceae; genus Bilamarchaeum. The sequence continues at coordinate 87,244 of JAGVNI010000008.1, forward strand.
TAGGTCTCATTGTATTCGCCGATTGCGGCATTGCGCATCCTGACGAATTGCTCGGCGCAGCGCGGCTGGATGTCGACATCAGATTGAATTCGATACTCATCCCGGAGGGTCCAGATTAGGGCTAACATCACGTCATCCTTATCCATATGGTATCTGCCGAGGAGGCGCTGAAGGAAGAAGAAGGAGGCCGCATTATGGCTGTGGTCATAGGTTGGCTCAAACCCGAGGTTGAAATCCTGGGGGAAGAGCTGGCTTACGTATGGCAGGAACGACGATGCGTTGCCAAAATCCGCCAATTCCCTGAGCAACGAGAGGTATTCCGCCCGCGCCGTGCCTAACGCGACCGCGGGGAACCCTGCAAGGTGCCAGAGGCTAAAATGCTGGGCATGCTCCAGTTCATGATGCAGGATGTAGTCTTTGGAACTTTGGTCCCGGCGCAGGATGACGCCATAGCATGAAGGATTGAATTCCCCTGCTTTGCCGGCTAGAAGGACGTCTTCCAATTGGCTGTCTAGGATTGTGGATAGCCGAAGGTCGCCCAGATGGACCGTGTCGCAAGGAGCGACTATGTAGCGGAATTCTCTCCGGGCAATGGTCTTCAGGGCCTGAACGCCGCCGATAGAGGCATTTGCGCCATTGAAGCGGGCGATATCTTCGTAGAAATGCCACATGCGGAAGAGGACGAGAGGGCCGGCCTTCAGCGTGAAGGCATGGCCGGGAAGGGCTGTCTTATCGAGCCTGCGGGGCTCGGACCATACCGATTCTCCGCTGGGCCCCTCAAGCTTGCAGAGGTGGCATTTGAGGAACGGGATGCGGGTGCTTAGCCCATTCATGGCGTTTTCGGCTGAACGCCGTTCCATCCGATCCTGGAGTTTCCGCTTTCTGGAAGTGGATGAAAAGCCGAGCGTATGATAGAGTGAAATCAAGAGTATCGGGACTAATGTGTTAAGTAAAGGTTAAAAAGGATAATAAAAATGAGAAATAGGGGAAAATATTATTTTATTATTTCTTGGCCGCCGGAGGCTTGGCCGGGGCCGCGCCTTCCGCCTGCTTCGAGAGCTGGATTTTCGGCGGAATCAATGGGGCTGTGAGGCCAAGGACGCGCGCAAGGAGCGTGCCGTTCGCGCTGCCGCTGTAGTTGACCGCGCTTAAAACAATCGATGCGTACTCGTCCGGCACCTTCTTGCTCTTCTTCCAGGTGTCCGTGATATCCTTTGCCAGCTTCATCTCCTCTTTTGCGAGGAGAACGCCCTTGATTTTTATCTGTCCGACGTCTTCCTGGTAGTTCGCGGTGTAGACGTAGGTGATTTCCACGTTCTCATCGGCGAGCTTCACATCTTCGAGCGAGATATTGATGTTCAGGCCCTTGATGCTGGTCTTCGGCACTTTGTTTCCGCTGACTTCGAGTATCCTTTCACCAACAATCATTCAATTCGCCTCCATGATAAGTCGATAGAACCCTATCTGCAGGAAAAAATATTAAAACCTGTGCGAAACCGATTAGTGGAAGTAAGTAACGGCCGATTAGTGGAAGTATGGTATAAAAATGTTTCCTGAGTAAGGGTTCGCATGGCTTCTTTTGATAAAATACTTTCAGAGAAATCCATCTTCAAGGACCTCTCGGTCCTCTCGCCCCACTATGTGCCGAAAGAGCTCCCGTACCGGAACCAGCAGATGCACGAAATCCGCACCGTGCTCTCCCCGGCGCTGAAGGGGCAGAAGCCGCGCAACCTGATTATCTACGGGAAGACCGGAACCGGCAAGACCTGCACCACGAAAAAGGTCATGGATGAGTTCATCGAGGCCAAATCCTTGGGCAAGACGAGCATGCATTATGTGAATTGCAGGATATACAATTCGCGCTACCGCATACTCCAGAGGTTACTCAAGGGATACATCCCGGAACTCGAGAAGTCCGGCTTCGGGCTCCCGTTCCTTTACGAGAAACTGGTCGAGATAGCATCCGGGGGAGAGCAGCTGGTGGTAATCCTCGATGAGATAGACATGGTAAAAGACCTGGACGAGCTGGTTTACACGCTCACGCGCTCGAATGATGAAATCAAGAAGGGCGGGGTGAGCATCATCGGCATCTCCAACCGCTTGTCATTCAAGGATTCCCTGGATGCCCGGAGCAAGAGCAGCCTGTATGAGACCGAGATGATTTTCGAGCCGTACACCGCAGAGCAGCTGCAGAAGATACTCGAGCAGAGGGTGAAGGAGGGGTTCGGGGACGGGGTCGTGGAGAGCGGGGCGATAAACCTGGCTTCCGCAATCACATCCCAGGAAAGCGGCGATGCCAGGTATGCCCTGAAACTCCTCAACAAGGCCGGTGAGATGGCCCAGCAGGTCGGCAAGGAGAAGGTCACCGATGACGATGTCGAAAACGCCAGGAAAAAAGTCGAGTTGGACCTGACCCTCGAAACGATTAACACGCTCCCCGAGATGCACCAGCTGGTGCTGTATGCGATTGCGACCCTGACCAGGAGTGGGAGCAGATATTCACGCCTCGAAGGGGTGGACACGGGATTCCTTTTCTCGGGCGAGGTCTATGAGGAGTATGAAAGGGCATGCAAAACCGCAAGGAAAAGGCCGCGAAGCTCCCGCTGGTACAAGGAATACCTCAACGACCTGGAGACGCTCGGCATGATTGTCGCGACGCCGAGCGGGAAGGGAATCAGGGGACAGACAACGCTAATCAAGCTCGGCCCGAATCCTGAGAGCGTCATGACAATCCTGAAAAAGAACCTATTCGGCAGCTGATTATGGCCGGGCATTCGGAGAGGCTGTGCCGAACCCGGCACTCATTTTGCGCTATCCGGCTTCTTTCAATTCGTCCACGACCCGTATCATGTTTATCTTGCCGTATTTTTCAACATGGATGATGCCCCGCTCTTCAAGCTTCTTGACGACTCGGTGCGCTTTCAGCCTCGACATGCCGGGAAGCCGGGCTATCTCGCTTTGCGTGGTCATCCCCCCCTTCTCAAGAAGGAGGAGCACGACGTCCCGGTCCTCAGGGCTGAGAAACTTCATGATGATGCCCATGTTGGTTTTAACGGCCTGTTTCTGCTTCTCTATCGTCGCGTTCAGCAGGCTGTAGACAATCAGGCCGGAGAGGACGCCGAAAAATCCCATCACCACCATGAAATGGGCATGGTATACCATGAAAGGTCGCAGGAGCTCCGGCACCTCCATCCCTTGGGATGAGATGGCGTAAACGAAGACGAGAACGGTTATCAGGAATATGAAAACCGAGATTATGACCAGCCCGAGGACTATCTCCTTGCGTTTATCCATGACGTAAAATCTGGTTGTTTCATGATTTAATATATATTGTTTCAGCGGAATGAAACAGTGCAGCAGGCACAGGTTGCCGCTGGCCGGTGATTGCTTGGAAGGGATAACGATACATAAGACAACAACGCTCGCGCTTGTCGGGCTTGTCATAGCCATATTGTTTGGCGCGTATGTGGTGTTCAGCGCCTCGCAGCAGGATGTTCCGGCAAGACCTGCCGGCACCGATAACTTGGGAAGCCAGAACGGAGAGGCAGGGGCTGCCCAGGACATATACGTCAGGGCTCTTCGCAGTGGGGCATATGACTTGCAGGAGATAACGGTCAACGCTGGCGTTCCGGTTCGGCTCCATTTCACCGCGGACCCGGATGCCGGATGCGGAAGGCAGCTCGTGATTTACGGGCTGGGCGTGAAGGCCCTCTCAAAAAGCGGCGAAGAGGATGTCGTGGAATTCACGCCATCAGAAGAAGGCACATACGAGTATAATTGCGGTATGAGGATGTGGCAGCCAGGGCGACTGGTTGTGCGGTGAAACGGCCTAGAAGGCCGCAGGAAACGATTGGAAGGTGACTGTTTTGGCAAATGGCATCCAGATTCAAAAAACAACGATATTGCTTGCATTTGGGCTCCTTGTCGCGATAGTGGCAGGGGCGTATGTATTCGGTTCGGCCGCATCATCAATCCCCCAATCCGCAAAGGCCAACGGCTCAGGGCAGGGCGGGATTCTGAATGCAGTCCAGGAGCCCCTTGCATTCGCCGCCGCACAGGTAGCAGCTCCGCGAACAGGCGGTTGTGGATGCGGTATCGGAGGCGGGGCAAATACCGTGACACCCGACCCGTCCAAGGCAGTCCTGCTTAACTCCACAAACGCATCAGGGGGGAAGGATGCCCAGGACATATTCATCAAAGCGAAGAACGACGGCACTTATGACAAGGCCGAAGTGACGGTCAAGGCCGGCTCGCCAGTGAGGCTGCATTTCACCGCAGACACGGATGCAGGATGCGGAAGACAGATGGTCATATACGGCCTTAACATCCGGGCGGTTTCCACAAACGGCGAAGAGGATGTCGTGGATTTCATTCCCCAGCAGGCAGGGACGTATGAATACAACTGCGGCATGAGGATGTGGCGGGCTGGAAGGCTGGTGGTAGTCTGAATGGGATAAGCGGGCTCTTCCGGATTCTCGGGCAGCCGAAGTACCTAGCTGCGGGGTTAGTGTCTGCAGTGCTTTTTTTCGCCCTGATGGCATTCACATCGAACATGATAGTGTGGGGATATTGGGAGGTGAATCCGTTCGTGGAACCTGCGCACATCGCCTTGAACGTGCTTATAGCCGCACTTTTCGGCGCGAACGCCGGTGTCCTGCTCCACAACAACGATAAAAGGAACGCGGCGGCCGCTGGGACCCAGATGACGGCACTCGGAGCCCTGGCTGCGCTCATGACCAGTTCATGCCCGCTGTGCCAGCCGTTCTATATGCTGGCCTTCGGGCTGGGGGGGATAGGTTCGCTGTTTGCGGGCCTGAGCGTCCTGATTGCTGTTTTCAGCATCGCCCTTCTGGTAATTTCGCTGAAAAGGGGGCTGGATGCGGCGGACGGGACATGCAGAATGGGACCACGGAGGAGATGATTATGGAAAAAACGATAAAGGTCGAAGGGATGCACTGCAAATCATGCGAGATGCTCATATCAGACGTGATTTCAGAAATCATCGGCGTGCAGAAAGTGAGCGCGGATTCCAGGAAAGGCACGGTGACGATAACCGCAACCGGCCAGAACGCAATCGACGATGCCAGGAAACTCATCGTGAAGGAAGGGTACAAGGTGGTGGGCTGATGGCGGAGGAGCAGGACGCCCGGGAATCCGCGGCTGGGAGGAAGGATGGCAGGACGCTATACAGGCTGGCCCTCAGCGGCATGACGTGCGGGGCTTGCGAGAAGGTGATTGAAAGGGCCGTCACGGAAATGGGTGCCGGGGTGGAGGAGATTGATGCGGCTCGCGGACTGGTCGACATCCGGTGTCCGCCAGAAAGGATTGGGCCGATAAAGGAGCGGCTCGCCCGGGGGGGCTTCCGGGAGAGGCTGGAGGACGGTTCCGAAGGGCGGGGGGATTGGAAGGGGATCCTCTCGTACGTCAAATCAGTGGTCGCAGGGGAACCGCATACCAGGGTGGAGAACAAGCTCTTGAATTATGCAATCGGCACGACGGCAATCCTTGGGATGGCGGGAGCGTTGTCGTATGGTGTATTCCTGAGCGCATTCGAGGACCAGGTTTTGGCGGCCTCGCTGCTCATCTTAGTGATAGTCTCTTCGGTCATGTCCACGTATTCTATCTTCCACATGGAGGCTTACCGGAAGGGGATGACCTGCTCAAACGGCATGATGGTCGGCATGACGACGGGCATGGCGAGCGGATACATTATCGGCGCCATCCTCGGCGCGACCAACGGGATGTTCATCGGTTCGGTAGCCGGAACGGCCGCAGGGATTGCGATAGGGTTCAGCCTCGGAAAATCCAGCGGAATCATGGGGGCCATGGAGGGAATCATGGCGGGCCTGATGGCCGGGACCATGGGGGCCATGACGTCGGTCATGATGCTAAACGACAACCTGCTTGCGTTCCTATACATCCTGAACGGCATATGCCTCGTGATGGTCGGGGGGTTGAGCTACATGATGTTCCGCGAGGCTGGCCCGGCCCCTTCCGCAGCAAAAGGCGCGGGATTCGCGAGGTTCGCGGGGCTCTCTGCGGCGCTTTGCGCGATTCTGGTTGCCATCATGCTCTATGGGCCAAGGTCCCTGATAACAATAGGATAATTGCCGGTATCCGGTATAGATGATTATAAGGTGTAAAGAAGCAGGATAACTGCCCAGGAAGGTGATTCCATTAGAAAGATAACGATTCCGATAAGCGGGATGGATTGCGCATCCTGCGCGATGAACATAGAACGCAGGCTCAGGAAGCTTGAAGGCGTGAAGATTGCCAATGTGAATTACGCGAGCGGAAAGGCAAGCGTCGAATACGAGGAGGAGAAGGTCCTTCCTGAGAATTTCAGGCAGACAATCGAAGGCCTTGGCTACGGGGCCCGGATGCCGGAGGGCGCAGGAAGCGGCAGGAAAGGAAAGGACAGGATGTTCCTGCACATAATCGGCATGGATTCCATGCACTGCGCGATGATTGTCGAGAAGGCGCTCAATAAGATTACAGGTGTGGACAAGGTCGAATTGAATTTCAGCCTCGAGAAAGCCGTCATCGCTTACGATTTGGGGAAGACGAATTTCGCGAAAATCCGGAAAGCGTTAGCGGATGCGGGATACGATGCCGAGATTCTTGACGCTGAAGACGAAGTCGACAAGGAGAAGCTGGCGCGGGATAAGGAAATCGCAGGGCTGAAAGCCAGGGTCATCGCGTCTGCAATCGGGACTGTGCCGGTCCTGGTTCTCGCGCTTCCGGAGATGCTGGATGGGCTCATTCCAATAGAGTATCCGGGATTCATCATGGATTACCTGGCGGCAATCCAGTTCATGCTCACGCTCATGGTGCTCCAGGTGAACTGGGAGATTTTTTCCCGGGGATTTCGCGGGCTGATTAACCGCTCGCCGGGGATGGACAGCTTGGTGGCACTTGGCGTAGGCACCGCCTTTATATACAGCACATTGGTCGGCATCAGCGTCATCGAGGGCGGGATGTATTTCGAGACCGCAGCCCTGCTCCTGACATTCATAGTGGCCGGGAAGTACCTGGAAGCGGTCGCCAAGGGCAAGACAAGCGAGGCAATCAAGAGGCTTATCGGCCTCCAGCCCAAGACCGCCCTAATCGTACGGGATGGGGAGGAGGTTGAGATTCCAATTCGGGATGTCGTTGCCGGAGACATCGTCATCGTCAAACCAGGGGGGAAAATCCCGGTGGACGGAACAGTGCAAGAAGGCGCCAGCAGCGTCGACGAGAGCATGATAACCGGCGAAAGCCTGCCCGCGCACAAGAAGATTGGGGATATCGTTATAGGCGCGACAATCAACAAGACCGGCTCGTTCCGGTTCAGGGCGACGAAAGTGGGAAGCGACACAATGCTCGCGCAGATTATCCGGCTCGTCGAGGATGCGCAGGGCAGCAAGGCGCCCATCCAGAAACTGGCCGATATCGTGGCAGGTTATTTCGTCGAGGGCGTCATCGTTCTCGCACTTATTGCGTTCGGATACTGGTATTTCATTGCCGGCTCGTCGTTCATTTTCGCCCTGACGATACTCATTTCAACCCTGATAATCGCCTGCCCCTGCGCCATGGGGCTTGCCACGCCGACTGCAGTCATGCTGGGGACCGGGAAGGGCGCCGAAAACGGAGTCCTGTTCAAGAATGCCGAAAGCCTCGAGCTCCTCGAGAAGGCGACCATGGTCGTCTTCGACAAGACAGGAACCATCACGAAGGGCGAGCCTGCCGTGACTGACATGGAGCCGTTCGGGATGAAGGAAAACGAGCTTCTCCTGATAGCCGCCTGCGCGGAAAGCGGCTCCGAGCACTTCCTTGGCCAGGCCATCGTGAAGAAGGCAAAGGAAAAGAAGCTGAAGATGGCCAAGCCGGACGGTTTCGAGGCGGTTGCCGGCCACGGGATAAAGGCGTCATTCGGGTCCAAGCGGGTGCTTGTAGGGAACCTGCTCCTTATGGAGAAAAACGGGATAGCGGTAGGCGAGGACATCATCCGGAAGATGCATAAACTGGAACTCGAAGCGAAGACGGTCGTGATTGTGGCCGCCGGCAACCGGATTGCGGGCCTGATTGCCATCGCGGACACCCTGAAGGAGCATTCATACGAGGCAATCGCCGCCCTGAAAAGCCTGGGCTACGAGACGGCGATGATCACCGGGGACAACGAACGCACGGCGATGGCGGTGGCAAAGCAGGCCGGAATCAGCCGCGTGTTAGCCCATGTGCTTCCAGAGGACAAGGCCGGCGAGGTGAAGCTGCTCCAGGACAACAAGGAGAAGGTCGTTTTCGTCGGGGACGGCATCAACGACGCACCCGCGCTCGCCCAGGCCGATATCGGCATAGCAATAGGCTCCGGGACCGACGTCGCGATAGAAAGCGGCGGCGTCGTCCTTGTGAAAAGCGACCTGCGCGACATCGTCAGCGCGATAGAGCTCAGTAGGTACACGATGAAGAAGATAAAGCAGAACCTGTTCTGGGCATTCGCATACAATGCCATCGGCATACCTGTTGCGATGGGCGTCCTGTTCCCGTTTTCGGGCTTCCTCTTGAGCCCGGTGATTGCGGGCGCGGCCATGGCGTTCAGCTCGATTAGCGTGGTCTCGAACAGCCTGCTGATGAGGGGCTGGAAGCCGATGGGGATGAGGTCAGTTTCCCTTAAGCCGGACAAAGCAGTACATGCATGAGAAGAGGACGGATGCGGAGAAAGAGGCGAATGCGACAGGACGAAGCTCGGGGAACCAGACCAGCGTAAGGGACAGGATGAATCCCGCCAGGGCGAATTTCGAGAAAACGGACTGCAGGCTTAACGCGTCCTCGAATGGGTCACGGGGAGGGGCTTCCCTCTGGTCTTTCATCCGCTCATATAAGCTGGCGCCTTTTGCCCCGGGCGGGCCGGAATAATTGCACGAGGGGCATTTCAACGTCATCGAGTGGATGTAGAAGTTGCCGGAATCGACCGGCTTTCCACAGCGCGGGCATTTTGGAAGGTCCATCCGCTCCCTCAATCAATCATTTTTTTTTACTTCAGGCAGTCTCTTCCCTTCAGCCTGGGCGAGGAAGCGGTCCGCCTCGTCCTGGCCTATCATCTCGCCCAACTGGTGCGCCTCGACAATCCGCATGGGTGCGCCAATCTGGTCGGAAAGCTCCCATTCGGATGTGACTCTGCCCAGGGCCGGATCCGGGAGCCTGGTGAAGTTTGTCGAGAGCATGGATGACCGCGTGTCTGCTGATTCGGTGATTGCGGAGACGAGCGACGCTTTTCCAGCGAACCCCCTGGAGCCGTTAATCCTGCCGGGTTTCTGCGTTTCGGCCGGTTTTTGCTTTTCCTGATGATTTGCCATAGCGATTCCTCTGACTCAATAGGATATGTTATGGTGAAAAATGTTTATAAAGGGATACAAAAGAGCGGATTTAAGCGAAAGGAATGGCGAGCCCCGCAGGGCGGGCGAATGAGAAAAAAACGCTAGGAGCTTGGCTATAATGCCAAGTCCAGCATTTTTCTTCGAAAATCGCTAGGGGGGCTTCCATGATCGGTGTTCCGATCATGTGCCCCCATTCAACCGGTTCGTTGTTCGTTTGTTCACGCCGAGCGTCAAGCGCGATGTCAAGGTCGACGAATCGACCTTGAGCATGTTCGCGAACGGAATGCCGTTCGCGACAGGCCAGTGAACAAAAAACGCTAGGGGGGAACGTTAAAATTAGCGGGCAACGCTGCTCTGATTTTTTTCAATCTCACACTCATTACAGGGATCAGGAGTTCAGATCTCCTTGTCGGCGAATTGCTTTTTCAATTGAAAGACGAAAGCTAGGGCCAGCAGGCCATGTATCCTTGCCTGCCCACTCTAAATTGCTAAGCCGCAGGGCATCAGAAGCCCGTCTTGCGGGATTTTAGGCAAACATGGCGCCGATAACATTATTGTGGTTGTTTCTGTTATAATAAGTATTAAAAAGCCTAACCCGAATATAATAATCAATGAACGGGAAGATGAAACGCCCCAGTCCATCCCATCATTTGCCAGAGGGTAGTGTAAACTCTTGGCAATCACGGGAGCCCCTGAAGGAGTCTGAGCCAAAGCCGGGATTCCAAGACAGGGTAGAGGAACTTGCAAATCGCATTGCAGGGATCCGTTCTGATGGGAAGCGGAAGGTTCTAGTTTCGGTTTATGGGCTGCCTGATTCCGGAAAGTCCTATCTCATGGAAAAGGTCGCGGCGATTCTCAAGCAGTCTGGAATCATTACCGCTGTGCACAGCGGCGCAACGAGCAGAAGCGGAATAGAGCAGATAAAAAGCTTCGAGGAAGAGTACCCGCCCGAATGGAGCGCGCGTGTTTTCCTATTCCACTGCGCCTGGTTTCGCCAGGACAATTACCATCTTGACCCGAACGGCTTGGCTAGATCTGTGCTGGGGAGGGGTATTGACCTGAATATCCTGGTAACAAGGCATAGTGCAGCGGACATGATGATGAATGAGGGGGATTATGACATGGTGATAGTCAATCCCGAAGCGCACAGGAAACAACCACTATTTTGATCCGACACAATTTGGACGGCATAAGCTGATGAAATCAGCACTTACAGAAAGGCAATAGTTTTTTTAGCATCCAGACCCGAAAGTGCCTGAAACCTGATTCTGAATCGACCGATTTCTTCCCGTTAAGATGACAGTGGGAAGATAGAATATCGCAACCATTGATAGTGTTTGACGACTGCGTTAAGTCTAAGTATGTCAAAAAAAAGGACGCTAGGGGGGAGATTTGAACTCCCGAACGCTTACGCGCAAAAGGTTTCCGCAACGCTTTTTATTGCCCGTTTTTAGGCGCTTTTTCCTAAAAAGCGCGATAGCAACCTTTCGCCCTACCAGGCTAGGCGACCCCAGCAGAAACTTTCTTTATATCCTCATGAGGGTAAAGTTTCATCAAACTTCCGGATGCATACTTCTGATGGGGTTTGATGGCCGGAAACTCCGGCCAGCAACTCCCCAGCGTGAAAACAGTTGTTTCACCTTAGCTGGGGGCACATGGTCGAATCGTCGACCATGAACGACCCCAGCGTGAATAGCAAAGTGTTCTTTTCCGGCGGAGAGTTTTAAAGTCAATCTTTCCGGGGCTGCCAGGTTAATAATATGAGTTACGAGTTGGAATCCGCTTAAGAAATGGGGGTTAGGTGCATTCATGGCTGATGAGATAGATCCCGAGGAGATGCTCAGGTTCCAGGCGCAGCTGCTTTCCGAGCTTGAGAAGAGGGGATACCTCCTTACAGGTTTCACTGAGATGGGCTTCGGCTTCGTATCAACTGAGACCGGTGAGAAAAACGAGATAAGGACATCGACATATTTCAAACTATACAAGTCAGGAAAGACGATTTCCGAGATAATCGAGCAGATAACTTCCATTAAAAAAGAAACGAAAACTATCGAGAAGGAGGATATCGAGAAATTATTTCCTATCGTGAAAGACGCCGGTTTCATGATAAGCTATGAGAAAACCCTCGAGCGCATGCTCGGCCAGTTGCCGCCGGAACATCCGGCCATGCCCATACTTTTCAAGAACTGGAAGGACCGCGAGGTTTACATATTGTGCGGCATGGACCTCGGGCACAGCTACAGATACTTGTCTTTGGGCGATTTGAAGAAGATGGGGTTGAGTCACCAGGAACTGTATGCAAAGATGATAGATAACCTCGTAAAAAAGACAGAGTCTGCAATTAAAGAAAAAAAGGTCAATCACCTCAAACAGGCAGCCGGGATTCACTCCCTCGCATTTCCAGATGACCTTAGCCCCTCCTTCGTGCTGATCGCCCATCGCTATTTCGATTACCTTGAGGAGGTAACGGGGATTATCGGTGCGGAATATTTCGTCGCGTTTGTAGTGACAACCGAGGAAATCCTGATTTGCGGCCCTAGCCTCCCTCCGGAGGCGCTCAAAATTGCATATGGGAAGGTCCTCGCAAGGCAGGAAGAGCTGAAAAACCAGCCACAAGTGCACAAGATAGTGAGTATAGAGCCAGTTATACTAACCAGGCAGGGAATGGCTTTCTTCAAGCATTAAACGACTTTACCCCAGGCTGAGAGGCGCCATCTCTGGCCTACCTTCCTGGATATCGCGACGTGCATGTCCTTGTATACGACGGTCGGCTTCTTGAGCTTGATTGTCGCGATGCCTTTTGCCAGCTTCGCGACGACGCCTACGCCGGTGGACGTGTGGACGTTCACTACGACCGGCTCGGCCTCGCGCAGCGGCATGTTCTGCATGTCCGCGCGCTCGAGGAGGGCGTATTTGACATTCAGCGTGTCCACAGGTTCCGGAACCTCGCCCTTCCTTCCGACGACAGAGCCGACGAGCGCGTCGGATTTCGTGAGCGACGGGTCGAGGGTCGTGCCGATTGCAACCAGGCCGCCGGGGCGGGCCGATTCGAGCTTCTCGGTCTCTTCCATGAGCATCTTGACAGTGCAGAGGACAGACGCCGGCTTCGCGCCTTCCTTGCGGGAGATGCCAGGCATAATCTCGATTTCGTCCCCGATTTTGAGGACGCCCTGCACGATGGAGCCACCCAGCACGCCGCCGCTAAGCTCCTTGATTTCCGTTCCTGGCCGGTTGACATCGAATGAGCGCGAGACATACATCCGGAGCTCTGCCTTCTCGTCGTGCTTGGCAGGCTTCATGACTTCGTTGATGGCCTTTAGGAGCGCATCGATGTTCAGGCCGGCATTCGCTGAAACAGGTATCACCGGCGCGTTCTCGGCCGCAGAGCCCTTGAGGAATTGCTTTATCTGCTTGTAGTTCTCAAGCGCTTTCTCTTTCGTGACAAGGTCGATTTTCGTCTGTACTACTATGATGTTCTTGATGCCCGTCGAATTCAGGACGAGCAGGTGCTCGGTCGTCTGGGGCTGAGGGCATGGTTCGTTTGCCGCTATCAAAAAGAGCACGCCGTCCAGGATGCTTGTCGCCGATATGACAGTCGTCATCAGCGTCTCGTGGCCCGGCGCGTCCACAATCGACAGCTTGCGCAGAACCTTCGTCTTGGCCCCGCATTTGGGGCATTTGGCCTCGGTCGTAAGCAGGTCGTCCTTTGCGCATTGGTATATGAACGCATCAGCGTAGCCGAGCCTTATCGATATACCCCGCTTGATTTCCTCGCTGTGCGTGTCGGTCCATTTGCCGGTAAGCGATTTCGTCAGCGTCGTCTTGCCATGGTCGACATGCCCGAGCATGCCGATGTTCATCTCAGCCTGCATCATTTGGTCTCCTTTTTCTCGGCTTTCGGGAATAACTGCTCCAATGGTGAGGGCCCCGGCGTCTTGACCTTGGCGTTCACCTGGACTATCTCGGCCGAGTACGTGTTGCCGCGGACGTATTTGCGCCTGCGTTCGCCGCTTTCGGTGGCGTTGAACCCGACTCCGTCGCTCGTCAGTATTTGTTTTCTCGCCGAGCCGTGGACTTCCACCCGCATCGGGAAACCGCTTCCGTCGCTGCCGCCGGTAAGTTCAAGCGTATAGCCTGCTGCGCCGACGACATTGCCGTCAAGCTCGTCTCCCAGTTTCTTCCCTGCTATAATAGCTTCCTTGTCTTTGGGGAGCTCGACTTGGTAGCTTTTTCCGCTGGACTCTGAAATAACTATTCGCATGTGTTCACCTCACAAATAGGATAGAATGAGCTTTGGGGGGGTTGTTTTATAAAAGATTAGGAAAATGAAAAAAAAGATAAAATTCAGGCATTCTTGAGCTTAGCCTTGTATACGTAGCCGTCCTTGCCCAGATAGTACATGAAGCCGCTTTCCTTGCTGATCTTCTCGGAGCCGACTTTCTTCTTCTTGCCCCTGGTGTTGTGCTTCATCGGCGCTGCCCAGACATATCCGTCCTTTCCGACGTAATACAGGTATCCATCTTCCCTTGAGACTTTTTCAGATCCGACTTTTGATCCCATGTTGACACCTTCCTAAATGCCTCCCGCGGGGAGGATTCGTTAATTCCGTGACATACACCGAGAGATATTTTATAAAGGTATCGTCGATGCAACGACGGCAAAAGCACATTTTTAAACTGTCGGCATCAAAACGGCGCGCGGGGGGGCACGCCGTGGCGGCAAAGCGTTTATAACCAATGGGAGAGTGATTGACGCATGTTCCAGGTCTTCGCGCGCCCAAAACCGTGCCGCATCCTCAGCTTGCTGCGCGATTCGGAAAGCACGTGGCACCTCTCGAAAATCGCGAAAAGCAGCGACACTACTTACGTATATGTCACGAAGCTGATGAGCCACCTTGCGATGAACGGGCTTGTCACTATTGAGGCGAAAGGGAAGAAGAGGGTCGTCAAGCTCACTGAACGGGGGATGCGCGTGGCGAAGGCGATAGAGGAATTGAAGAATACGCTTGAGGGTTAGATATTTACGGATTTCCTGGAATGCCAGGAAAGAAGAAAACGGAATTCAGAAATAAAAAAAATCAGACTGCCCGGAGCGCGGTGCTCTTCTTGATGTAGCTCATCACCTTGTCGTAGCCGATATAATGGGAGTATACGGTGACTTCGACGGGATAGTTGCCTTCCTTCGTCTGGTTGCTGGACCAGATGGTTATCGGGACATCCAGTATTGCGCCGGGCTTCATCTCGCCGACCCTTTTTTCCGAAGCCTTGTTGATGCAGGCCGGGTCGAAGCCTATCATCGCTTCTCTTGGCAGCAGCGCATCCACCGAGACTATTTGCGGCGATGCCGACACGTTTTTCACCTTGACGACCAGGTCCACCGAGCTGCGGTTCTTGGCCGAGAGGCGGAGCGGGGTAAATGAGATTGAGACGTTGAACGGGTTGGATGATTTGTCCGCTTGCGGCTCTTCCTGCGAGCCTTTGTCGCTTCCTAGCACAGAGTCCCAGAATCCCATAGAGTTTCACCTTGACATATCAATATTGAACGTTATAATATTAAAACCGCTGCAGCGACGACCGACGTCCAGTTCCCTTCCTTGTCGCATACCGCTGACTGCGTTATGTTCATGGTCTTGACGAACTTCCCGCTCATCTTGAACTGCTGCTCGCGCTCGTCCCAGGCGGTATTCGAATCGAACGGGACGCCCAAAGACGATGCGAGCATCGTCGCCGCCAAATCTTCCGCGTATTCGCCCGCCTTCTCCTCTGTCTGGCCGAATGCGTGGTGCTCGCTCAGGTAGCCGTAAATCTCCTTGTCAGCCGGTATCGCGCAGCCGATTGAGGCTGCGATCAGCCGGTTCGGCTCGTTCGCAGCGCAGCGCGAGAGCACGGTGAACACGACCTGCCCGCTGTTGAGGAGTTTTAGCCCTTCGACTTTGGGGATTATCTCGGCCTTTGGAGCGAGGATGCTTGAGACTGAAACGAGGTTGAACGGTGAGATGCCCGCGTCGCGCAGCGCATACTCGAATGATGTGAGCTGCTCGGTCGCCCGGCCGACGCCTTTTGTGAAAAAGACCTTCTTCGGTATGAAATCCATGGAGAGGTTACTGTGGGGAGTGTTTTAAAAATCCGTGCCGAAGATGGCAGGGACCGGAAATAACAGAAAAGGATTTATTACCGAAACCCGAATTCCAAGAAACAAGGTGTCAGAATGGAATATCAGCACAAGCTAATATTGGTGAGCGCGGTTCTCGTTGTCATCGCGCTGTATTTGGTTTTCACGATGCCGGCGCCCCCCGCGGGTGCCGACAACTCGCAGGCAGAGGCGCTGCTCCTAAAAAGCGCGGGATTCGGGAAAGGGCTTCTGAACTACACGTACGCCTACAGCGACGTCTCGGACGGCTACAAGACGACATATGCCCTAATCGCCGCCGGGGAAACCAGGTATATCGAGATTACAAACCCCCTCTCAACCAAGAAGGTCTACCTCCTTGCCAACGACACCATCTTCTGCATCAAATACCCCATAAACGAGTCATGCGTCTCGGTGCAGAACAACAGCGAGATGCAGAACTACATCGCATTCGTCGAGTCGAAATTCTTCAACGACTCGAACATACTGAAGGCGGAGAGCTCGATGGACGCGCTTGTAAGCAGGGGATACCTGCATGCTGAGGCCGGGATTACGGATAAGACGGTCGGGAATGCCGCCTGCAGCCAGGTCGCATATACGATAGACTACTCCAACGCCACCGTGCAGGACGCCGCGCTCTTCGGAATCGGCGCCCAGTCGCCCAAGGTCTATAACCTGACAAGGTGCATCGACAACTCAAGCGGCCTGGCCTACGAGACCATGCTCGCATACACTGATAACTCAATCCGGCACTCCAAGTCCATGGTGGTCTCCGCTTTCAGGGAAGGCGCACCATCAATGCCGCAACCGCCCGAATCGTCCGGGGATGCAATTGGCGTATTTCGGAAAGAGAGGGAGCAGCAGGTCGCACTCGCCACCTGCCACACGGACAAGCAGGGCGAGGAGCGCGAGAAATGCGTGGCGGACATAGCGCTCAACCTGAAGCGCAAGGACATCTGCGAACTGGCGGGAGCGAGAAGGGACCGCTGCCTCATTTCCATCGTCCCCCTGACCAAGGACCAGACAATCTGCACCGCAGTGACGGCCGCATCCTACAAGGACGACTGCTTTATCGAGCTTGCCGGAGCGTACAAGAATTCGTCATACTGCGCGAACGTGCTGGACGCGTCCAAACTGGCAGCTTGCCAGGAAGCGGCGGCACCAAGGGTGGCGCAGAATGAGACCGATGATACGGGCGGCGAGTCTGCCCCAATCGACGCACCTGCTGGAAATGAAAGCGCCGGCAATGCCACCAGCAAAAACGATGAAGTCGACGCGCTCGGCCTGCTCAATTACATCGAAAACTATGGCAAGAACACAAGCAACAGCAGCGCGAGCGGCAATATGACAGGCAATTCGACAGAGTGATTTGCCCGGCCTGTACCCTTATTCTTTCCCTTTTCAAAGCCCCCACTGCTGGAGCTCTAGGCAACGATTTATAAGAATCAGGTGACAGACTGAAACTGGGATATTGATGAAGATAGCCCTGTTCACGGATACGTACCTTCCGCAGACCAATGGCGTCGTCGCCTACCTCTGCGACGCCATATCGGTGCTTTCGAAACGCCACGAGGTCGTGCTTTTCGCGCCGGGCGAAAGGCAGTTCCGCACCGAGCGGGTGTCCGCCAATTTCAGGATTTACTGGATACCATCACGGCCGTTCCCGTTCTACGAAGGATACCGCGTGGCATCGGTGGATTACCCGAGGATTGCCGCCCTCCTCAAGCAGGAAGCGCCGGACATCATCCATGCGCATGCTCCCATCAATCTCGGCCTCCAGGGCGTGATAGCCGGCAAGAGGGGCAAAATCCCGGTGGTCATCACATACCACACCCATTACCCTGATTATGTCCCCCACCTCCTTAGCAGCAAGCTCCCGCTGTCCCTGGGGGATTTCGGAAAATACACCGCCAAGAAGTTCGTCCGGCACATGTTCGGGATGGCTGACATCGTGACCGCGCCGACGCACGAGCTGGTGAAAGAGCTGCGCTCGTATGGGATGAAAAACGTCGTCTATCTTCCCAACGGGGTCGACCTCGCGAAGCTCAAATGCAGCGCCAAGGAAGTCGCGGCCTTCCGGAAAGCGTACCGGATTCCTCCGGGGAAGAAAACAATCGTATACCTTGGAAGGCTCAGTTTCGAAAAAAAGGTCGACAAATTGCTCGAAGCGTTCCGGATGATTGAGGACGATGGCAAGTTCCTGATTGTGGCCGGGGGAGGCCCTTACCTGAAGAACTTCCGGGAGTTCGCGAGGACGATTGGGATAAAAAACGCGGTTTTCACCGGGTACGTGAAGCGCCCGGCCGTTGTCTACAAGGCCGCCCTGGTTTTCGCTTCCGCATCGGACAGCGAGACGTTCGGGCTCACATATATCGAGGCGATGTATATGGGCCTCCCTGCAATAGGCGTGCGGAAGCTGGGGGCGAAGGAAGTGATAACGGACAACAAGGACGGCATCCTGGTGGAGCCGGACGATACGGCTGCATTCGCCAAGGCCATGAAAAAGCTGCTTGAGGACGATTCGGCCCGCAAGCGGATGGCAGCCCAAGGCAGGAAAACCGCGAAGAGGTATTCCATAGGGAAGAGCGTCGGGGATACCCTCCGGATATACGAAGGGCTGCTCAAACGCTAAAAAAATCGGGGTGCTCTGGATATACGTGATTGTCGGAATCGACCCGGGGATAAAGACCGGATACGCCATACTGGACCTAGGCGGGAAGCTCGTGGCGAGCGGATGCGAGAAGGAGGCAAGCGATGAGCGAATGGTCAAGGTGATATCCAACGTGGGGATACCGGTCCTGGTTGCGGCCGACACCCACCCCCCGTCGTACTTCGTCCAGAAGATTGCCGCAAGGCTGAATGTGCGCGTATTCTCGCCACAGGAAAGCATGACGAAACTGGAAAAGAGGCAGATTGGCGCGGAAATCCCGGATGTGCACACCCGGGACTCGTACGCCGCTGCTGTCAAAGCGTTCCGCAGGTTCCAAAACCGCCTCCGGCAGATAGATTCCATGCAAAAAAGCGCCATGGAGAGGGAGGAGCTCAAAAAAATGGTGATATGCGGTCAGAGGATAGCTGAGCGGCTGAATAGGAACATTTAAATAGTCAAAATGAGCAATAACAGGATTGTTGTGGGTGATGTCTGTGGCGGTTAAAATGTCTAAATCTAAATCCATTAATTCCAAGAAGGCCAATAAGGCGGTAAAGAAGGCTAAGATAACCTCTAAGAAGGCTGCTCCTGCGGTTGCCAGGTCAAGTGCCAAATCCCTTAAAAACGCCAAATTGACGCAGAGAAAGCCTTTGTTGAAGAAGCCCGAAGAGCCCGTCCCGGACAAGCCGACGGCCCAAAACCACGAATTCATGCGCAAAGTGGGCAAAATCCTCGGCGACTCCAACGTCAGGCAGGATTTGATTGAAATCGGCGGCGAGAACGCGCTTGCTATCGTCAGGAACTTCTACGGCAACCATAGCGACGAAGAGCTGGCAAAGAGGCTGAAAATCAAGATAAGCGACGTCCGCGCCACCCTCAACAAGCTCCATAACGAAGGACTCGTCAACTACATCCGCGAAAAGGACAGCGAGACTGGATGGTATTCATACAGCTGGTCCCTGAACCAGGTGCGGATGGAGAAATGGGCGAACATCCATACCGTAAGGACCGGTGCAATATCCAATGAAAGCGGCGGGGATTACTATTTCTGTCCGTCCTGCGGGGCAGCAAGCATCACGAATTTCGAATCCGCGGCGGGAATCGATTTCAGGTGCGAACGCTGCAACAAGCTCCTTGAATTCATCGACGAGAAGAAAATGGCCGAATTGTTCGAGAAAAACCAGAAACACTAAAGACTTGGCAGGATCCTTCCGCGGCATATCCTGGAAGAGATGCCAGGATAGCTGGATTTATACCCCCAACCCGCGGGCAGGAAGCCCATTATTCTAATTGAGGATGGCCTAGGGGAGTCTTGCGGCTAAAGCTGAAGGAATCCCCCCAAGGTAAAGGGGAAAATATGGGGAAAGGCCGGCAACTAGCGGGGTTGCCCTAAGGAAGTTTCGCGACCGACAGAAAACGCCCTGCGTTTTCTGTGGTCCATGGAACGAAACGTCGTTCCATCGGAGCCTTTAACCTAAGTGAAACAAAAGGAAAGGCTCACATCGATTTGAACTCGATTAGCATCTTCTCCAATTCATCCACGGTGCTAAGTAGCAGTGAAGAGCTGTCGGATTCCATCTTCACAATCAGCGGGGCTATCGATGGAGACGAGTTCATGATTGTCTGGAACTGCTCCTTGTCGGAATTGTTCCTGAAGAGGATTATCGCTATCCCCCTGCCTATCGTCGGAATCACCTGGGCAAGCAAGGCCTTCGCGTCCATGCCCTTGCGGTAGAAATGGAGGGACATCTGCTGGCCTACGACGGTTATCTCGCTGTCGGCTTCCTTGGATTCGCCAAGGCCCGTAAACGGGATGGCGTTGTTCACGCATATGTCGCGGAGGCGGCGCATGAGCGAGAGGTAGTCCACGCTGTGCCCGCTCTTGTCCTCCCAGGTCGAGAGGCCGTAGTACCCGAGGGATTCTTTCACCGCGCCTTTTTTCTCGAGCTCATCAAGCAGGTATTCGACGTTGTAATCGGTGATGTAGACCGGTTTTCCCGAATGGAATATGTCCTTGAAGCCGTTCTTGACCTCGGCGGTCGTGAGGGGCGTGGTCTGCCAGCGGTAGTTCTCGTTGACTTTCTCGAAGATTCCAAGGACCGCATCAGGCGTGAGGGGTATCTTGGTCCTTGTCACCGGGGGGAAGTCCGGGATGTCGATTGAGAAGAACACCGACTCCTGCCTTGCGAATACGACACCCACGCCGACGATGCCGGCCGAAAGGAGCATGGTCACCCAGAAAATCGGCTCATCGAAGAGCGTCTTGGACCGCAGATGCGACACCGGCACGGAAACTTTCAGGCCGCCGGCTGTGAATGCGAAGCTGTGCTTGCCGAGGGGAAGGAGGTCGTTTCCGGTGTACTGGCCGACATCCACCCTAAGCTTGTCCACGTTATTGAATGTGTATGTGCCATACTGGCCGCCATCCACGTTCACTTTGACCTCGTTCAGCACCTTCGGCGTGCCGTCCATTTTGATGTCGAAGACGTATACCGACCGCTTCTGCTGGTCCGTGCCGAGGTAGCCGATGTCGATTGAGACCACTTTCATATAAGTCTGCGCGTACACGTTGCTCTCGTCGTCCATGAGCCGGACGAGGTACTCGCCCCGGTTCAGGTAGATGAGAACGTCGAAAGAGGCGTCGGCCTGCACGTTCACGTTGCCCTCCGGGAATGTCTGTATTTCCGTGCCGTTGCTATCCAGCACGGTAAGGTACATGTTGGGCTGCGATGCCACGGGTTCGCGGAGCTGCGCGTTCATGCGGACCGGGAGGTTGGTTATGTTGGCGGAGACCACCCGGCCGCCCTCTTCTATGAACAGGGAATTGTTCCTCTGTTTCTCAATCCTCATGTAGAGGGTCTCCCGGATGGGGTTGTCGGAGGTTGACGAGTAGCCGAGGAAGTCCATGCGGACCGTGGTTTGTGGGGATTCGAAAGGCTCTGAGAACAGGTATTGCCTTCCGGTATAGTTCGTCTGGTTCAGGAACGCGTATGTCTTGTTCTCCGAGCTCGTCTCGGCCCAGGGTATCTCGAAAACGATGCGCGCGACATCATCGGCTGCCGCGGTGAAGTTGCCCCTCCAGCCGCCATCGAGGGTCTGGGGGATGAACATGAAGGCCCCGTCGCCGCGCTTTATTATGCTGAGCACCCCGTACTTCAGGTCGCCGGTCCATCCTGAGCTGGGATTGGCCTGGTATAGCGGCTGGAACAGGTGGAAGCCGCTGCTTGATGAAAGTGTGCTCCTTTCGTCGAATTTCACCGGAAGGGCCGAGAGGGTTTCCTTCGGGGTGAATGCTACGAGCGTGCCGTTTAGCATCTTCGTGAAAGGCTGGCCGATATACAGGATGACAATCCCGCGGTCGGCCAGTTTGTTCATAGACAGCTGGCTGTCGACGCCCAGTATTTCCTTTGGGATGGCGCCTGAAGGGACAACCACCAGCGCCCCGTCGGGAACGGTCTCGAGCTGCTTCAGAGTTATCTCATTCAGTATAATCTTCCGTTTCGCGAGGTTCACGCGGAGCGTGGATATGAAATCCGCATAGGTTGTCGCCTCGAACCTTTCGCTGTTTAGGATGAACACCTCGGACGGGATTTTCGAGTCGTAAGTGGTCATGTTGATGGTATAGTTCTTCAGGTTCCCGGTCTCGTAATCGACGACCACCGCCGCGGTGTATGTGGGTTTGCCGCGTGCGCCGGTGCTGAGCAGTTCCCCTTCCATCAGGGTATTCTGGATGAACGCTTTTTCGACCTGGGGCGCGAATGCGCCGGCAGCAGGCTGAAGGAGGGATGTCAGATACAGCCAGGCCATCCCGAAAATGATGAGCGCAATCAGTATGAATGCGCCGAAGACCATGAAGTTGAATCCGCCCCGGGGCGGCTCCCGGACAACCGCGGCCGCCTTCTTCTCCGGTTTCTTCGGGGCCATCAGCGATTTTATCCGGTCCTTGAAAATCTCGATTGGGGGCCGCGCCTTCGCCCGGTAATGGCCGATGTACTGGTACTTCTTCTTGAGCTCGAAGTTGTATACCTTTTTCTTGATTTTCACGCTTGATTCGGCCATGTGGAAACCCTACTGCACAACTTCCAGATATCCTTCGCTGACCAGCTTGTTCAGCAGTTCTTCGACGCGGGCATCCGAGACCTTGTAGACTTTCGTGAACTCCGTGATATTCATGGTCCCGCTGTGCTCGGCCACCCACTCCTGGAGCTTGGCTTTGAGGGCATCATCGGAGAGCCCTTCCAGGTTCTGCACGCGGAGCTTGTAATCGTCGTTCTGCGTCTTCAGTTCATAATTCTGCGATGTCAGCGCCTGGTTCTGCTCGGAAAGCCGGTCGACTTTCTTCTTCAGGTCGTCGACCTCCTTCTTGAGCGAGTCATAGGAGGTGTAAAGCTTATTGTAGTCCATGGTGACCGAGCCTGCAAGCTCCTTTATCGCGTTCTCAATCAGCTGGTAGACCGTCTTGTTGTCGACAGAGTAGGACGATTCCATGAGGGAGAGGATGTTGAGGAGGTAGCGGATGACGTCCACCCTCCTCTTCTTCGGGCTGATTTCGGACGGTATCGTGTACAGAATCTCCAGCTCGTCCTCCTTGACCTTGATGATGGAGAAGAGGTACGGGTTCTTGTCGATGTCGCGGCTTTCCACGTAAATGACGTTCAGGACGTCCTTTTCCGGAGCGAGCTCCAGGAAGGAAATCGAGCGCAGGATGGTGGCCAGGTCTTTCAATTTGCCTTGGGTCAGCCGCCCCTTTATCTTGAAGCCGTCGACTTGGGGCGGGTGGATTTCCTCCTTCGCGGAGGGGCCCCCCGAACCTTTCTGGGCTGGGGGCGCTGGCGCGCCCGGGGCGCCGGTGCTTTTCTTGGCTTGTGGCAATGGAAGCGGCATTTCAACACCTCATTTTTTCCTGGATTTCTTTGTGCTCCTGCTTTCTTTTTTCTCCTCTTTCTTCTGGACCGGCCGGGTTTCCGGTTGCGCGGCTTTCGGCTTCTCGGCTGCGGCCTGGGCAGGCTGGGCCGGCGGATAATAGGGCTGCTGCCTGGCTGCAGGGGCCGGGGGCGAATATGGCTCGCGAGGATATGCGGGGATTGGCGGTGATGAGCGGGCCTGCACGGTGGATTGCGCATAGGATGCGCTCACGCCGACGACGGCAGGCACGTATTTGAACATTATCGGGATGAAAACCACGATGCCGGCGACGATTATCCCGGAGAGTATCGCCCAGGGCTCGAAGCGGCCATAGAGCATGGGCACCAGGATGAGGAGTATGAGCAGGATGCCCGCAAGCACGCTGGCAAAAAGCAGGGTCTTCTCGAATGAGCGCCTCCGTTCGTTGTGCTTCGACATGCAGCCTTCGCAGACGAAAAGCTGGTTCATCTGCGCTATTCCCAGGGCTTTCTTGATGGCCCGGATTGTCTTGATTATGCGGTCTTCCTTGACCGGCAAGGCCCGCCTTCCGGCTATGTCGGTCTGGCAGGAAATGCACATCTTCTTTCCGGATGAGGAACCAGGATTGACATTCTCAGACATACCATCCACCCCTTCATTCCTCCAGGACAACCTGGCTGATTTCGCGGCCCACGCCGCCGCTCTTCTTCAGGTCCACTTTGCCGAATATGTTGATGATTGTGACATCGTCGATGCCGGAGTCTTTCAGGAAATCGCCGATGTTCCTCCTGGCGATGCCGTCGCGCTCGAGGGTCAGGACGAAAGAGACGACGTCCATGCGCCTATTCGACTTCTCGAAGTTCTTTGTGAGGTCCTCGATTTTCTCGTCGGTCATGCCGAACTGCCGTAGCTTCCGCCTGAAATCTTCCTTAAGGAACGAAACGCTTCTTGACACTGCAACATCCCTCCTCTGCTTGTCTGTGAGCACACCGGATAGGTCGAGGAAATATTCCTTGCTCGGCTCCTCGCCCTCTATCTTGTCGATCAGGAACGTGGACGGGTACGGCGTCGGCAGGGTGAGCGACAGGTTGACCGCGCACTGGCCCACGCCGAGCCGGGCTATTTCATCGCGCATATAGTTGCTGAAATTCAGCGAACCCTGCAGATAATCGAGGAACTTCTCGAACTTCACCTTCAGGATGAAAGTCGTGCCGACGTTGGAGAAGATGGCCTCGCTGATGTCCGTCGGGTTCTGCGACGCGATAATCATCGCGAAGTTGTACTTGCGGCCTTCGCGGACTATCATGACCGCGTCCGAGTTCTCGTCTTTCCCTATCTTCCATGCTTCGTCCAGCACGATTAGGAGGCGCAGCCCCTTCTGGTAGGACCAGCCCTCCAGCCTCATCTTCTCCTTGATGAACTGCAATAGCGTAAGCGCGGCAAGGGCGCGCGAGGTCTCGTCCGGAAGCCCGGAAAGGTCCATGTCGACCAGGCCTGATGAAATCAAATCATCCAGGCTCACCGTGCTCTGCTGGGCGAAGAAATCCTCGCCGGGTTTGGTGAACTGCTTGAGCCTATAAATCGCGTTCTCCAGTTCTGCCGGGAATTCGTAGGTTCCGACCTGCGACTGCTCGGTGAGCACGCGGACGACGTCTTTGAGGGTCGGGGGCGAAAGCGGCTTGCCGAGCTCGTCCTTCTGCTCCCGGGCATCCATCCTGAACTTGTTTTCAAGATAGACCTTCTCGATAGCCTGCTCGGTGAGGCGCCTCTGTTCGGGGTAGTTGGTGATGTCGGTAAGGAGCTCCATCGTCCGCATGACCTGCTTGATGCGGTCGTACGGCTTCATGCCCCCCAAATCCAGGAGGTTCAGGTATGAGCCCTTGCCGAGCGAGACGATTTTGCCGCCGCTCTGCTTCACCCAGTCCTTGTATTCCCCGGCCCAGTCGATGATGAGCGCGTTGCTGTTCCAGACGAATGCCGAGCGGAGGAGGAAGGTCTTGATGAAGTAGGACTTGCCCGAACCGGATATGCCGACTATGGCCACGTGGGGGTTGGCCACGTTCTGGTAGCTCCAGTAGAAAGGCATGTTGAATATCTTGGTCCGGCCAATGTAGACCGAGTCCGTGGGGTCGGCGAAGAGGACTTCCATCGGGGGCTCCGGCGGGTGCACTAGAAGGTTGCGCCTGGATATGGCTGAATTTGACAGCTTGACGAGCCTCAGCTTTCCCCCGACTGCCATTAAATCACGCTCTCCTCCATCTCCTGCACCGTGGTCGGGAAGAACTTGTCCCACTCAAAGCATTTGAGCATCTCATCCCCTGAGAGGCTGACAACCTCGACGTTGAGGGCGTTCGCGATGACTGTCTTCAGCTCGTTCGCCTGGGACCGGGCGCTTGCCATGGCCGCGTCCTTGCTGAGGCCGACCGCAGTCGTCTGCGCGAAGGCTATCACGCCCATGGGCTTCACGCCCTTGATCAGCTTGGTCAGCTGGTTGTCCCAGATGGCCACTTCGCGCTCTAATTTGTCCATCCTAAGGACATCGGGCTGGCCCTTGTCGCGCTCGCGGGCAAGGCGCAGCTGCGCCTCGGCGCGCTTGGTCTCGATAAGCTTCCGCTTCTCGCCCACGTCCTCGACGTAAAGCAGGTATGCTATCTTCGTGACGTACTTGATGTTCGAGATGGCGCGCTCGAAGAACTGGTTGTAGGACATCGTCTCCTCGTTGGACTTTTCGGTCGCCGATTCGAATATCTTGAGGCCCAGGAAAGCCGATGCGTAGAATATGCCGTTGGAGTTCTTTATGATGACATCCTGCGTCGGGGGGACCTCGTAGCCGAGGTCGGACATCATCACGATTTTCGTCCTCTCTGTGATGAGGGGTATCATGATGTAGCCGTATCTCCAGAAAAGCACGCCGAGCAGGGAACCCGAAAAACAGAGCAGCGCCCCGACCAGCGAAAGCAGGCCCCCGCCGCCGATGAGGGAAAACAGCGCTCCGAGAAATCCGACCGCGATAGCGGCATAAGTGTAGGTCTTCGACGGTGTAGGCATACCATATACCTCTGGTTTGATAGATTAATTAAGAAAGGATATAAAAACCACGCGATTGCGTTCATGACGTAATTTTAAGCGCCCGCCCAGTTCAACAGCCTAAAAAGCCGGCTTGAAAGGGCCGGCCATTCCCGGCACCCATCCTCCGGGTTGCGCCATAAGGACACCTAGCCCTTGACCGCATCCTCGACAATCTTCTTCGCCTGGCCGGTGTATGTGGAGTAGTCGAACAGTTCGTCCGCCTCCTTCTTGGTGAGAAGCTTGCGCTCCAGGACGAGGTCCTTCATGTGCCTTTTCTTTGCGAATGCCTCCTGCGCAAGCAAACGGACCGCCTCATGCGCTTCCTGCCTCCCGAGCCTGCCGCTTTCAACTAAAAAAATCATTATGCGCTCGGACATGACAAGGCCGTTGGTCAATTCAAGGTCGCGCTTGATGTTCTCCGGATAGAACACGAGCCCGTCGAGGATTTTGGTTATCTCGATGGTCATGTAATCGAGGCAAATGAAGCTCTCTCCGAAAATCGCCCGCTCGTTCGCGCTGTTCGTGAGGTCGCGCTCATGCTCGAGTGCTATGTTCTCAAGCGCCGTAAGGACGTTCCCCCGGAGCAGGCGCGCAAGGGAGCAGACGCGCTCGCTCTTGTGCGGGTTTCTCTTCTGCGGCATGGTGGAGGAGCCCACCTGCTTTGCCGAGAACGGCTCGGAAATCTCGCACATCTCGCTGCGCTGCAGGTTCCGGATTTCCTTCGCGATTTTCTCGAGGAGCGCGCCCGTGATGGCGATGGCGCAGATGACTTCGGCATGGCGGTCGCGCTGGACGACCTGGTTGGTCACGGGGTCCTCCCCAAGGCCAAGCTCCTTCATGACCAGATTCTGCATCGCGGGGCCGTCTTTGCCGAATGTGGCCATGGTGCCGACCGCACCGGACATCTTGCCGACCGAAATGCGGGATTTGGCCCCCGCCAGGCGGTCAAGGTTTCGCTTGAGTTCCTGGTAATAGAGGGCGAATTTCATCCCGTAGGTGGTCGGGACCGCATGCTGGCCATGTGTGCGACCTATGCAGACCGTCCCCTTGTGCGCAAGGGCAAGCCGCTTGAGGGCGGATGCAAGGGTTCCGAGGCGCTTTTCCAGCAATTCGATGCCTTCGATGAATATGAGCGCGGTCGCGGTGTCCTCGATGTCATAGCTGGTGGCTCCCAGGTGGACGTACTTCCCGGCGTCCCCGGCCTGCTCTGTCAGCGCCTTCACCATCGCCATCAGGTCGTGGTGGATTTGCGACTCTATCTCGATTACGCGCCCGTGCTTCACGTTCTTGGCAGCAGATTCTATTGCGGCCGGAGCGCCCTTGGGTATATGATTCAGGGCGGCATGGGCTTTTGCGAGCGCGACTTCGACCACCATCCATTTGCGGAGCTTGGTTTCATCATCGAAAACCGAGTTCATCTCTGTCCGATACCTTTCTTCGAATGGAGAAATCGCCATGCATTGGCTATCGGCGTCAAGGATTAAAAAATCACCCGCACCGGCCCGGCCCCGGCCTGGCCAGGTGCCGCCCAATGTGGCAGGCGGGCAAACAAATAAATACCTGAAAATGCAAGAATAATAACACAGAATCCCAGACCCCAGAATGAGTCATAAACCGCTCAGGCGGGGAAAGAGATAGCTTTATATATACGAAAAGCCATATATTATCACACAAAAACCGATACCCTGAGGTGAAACCAGATGATTCCCGAAGAAGTATTCCAGAAAGCCGCGGAAGGCGACCAGACAGCCATAATGTTGCTGGATGCCGCAGTCACTGCAAGGACCATCTCCCAGCCTGAAACGGCAAAAGCGATGAAGGCCATCACGGAAGCGGTCATCGGAGGAAAGGGGGACACCAACAAGCTTTTCGGAATCGGCTCCAACATCTGCGAAACCTACAAGAACCTGGAAGCGCGCGACATGTATGAGAAGCTGTTCATGCTTGCGGCTTACCCGGTGAATCCTATCGCATACGTCTCAATCATCGGCGTGGGAGCTGCGGCGGTCAGGATAAACAAGGGCGAGGTCGGAACCTTTGAGGTCGACAAGGAGTGGTATCTCAAGACGGCGAGGATTTGCCTGGTAAGGGCTATTCGCCCCACGGAAACCAGGGTTAAGCTGGGCCGGGGGATGTCGGAAGCCGAATGCAAGAAGAAATGGGGGATGAGCGTCGGGGATATGGAGCAGAACCTCGTTTTCGTGATAGAAGCGCTCAGGAATCTTGACGGCCCTGAAATCAAGGGCGGGCTGGTCTCGATAATCCAAAACGGTTTCGGGAACACGGTAAAATGCGCTGCCGGCCAAAGCATCGGCCCCATAAGGATACGGGAGGAATTGAGCATGGCCAAAACAGACAGGGAATTCCTGCTGGCATCCGCCTACCCTGACCCGACCGGTCCGCAGAGCATGTATGTCGAATGCATATTCAGCGCGGTCGAGACCGCGTATTCCCCGATGGCGGGCGGGGTCGAGATGGCAATCGCAATCAAGCAGCTTTCCTCTTTCGGCGCCAGGGGGGAAGTCCTGAGGGAGCTTTTCGATGCGGACAGCCTCACACTTATTACACGGAATGTCGAGAATGCGCTTCTGCACGCCCTCATGCACCCGGATGCGAAAATCAGGGAAGGGGCGGCGAGCGGCCTGCAGAGCATCGGCAGCGACCGCGTCGAGGACATACTCGACCGGATTGTGGCCCGCGTAGGTCAAAGCAGCGAAACGGGCGCGCTCGCGTCCGAAGCCCTTGCTACAATTCGGGGCGGGAAGGTAGAGGTCCTAGACGACACGTTCCGTCCGCCCCGCAAGGCAAGCATGCCGCCCCCGCCGCCGACGCTGAGGCCAAAGTCCGCCCCCACTAGCAATATAAACCAGGCCTGACAATCCATAATCGATGGCAAAGGCCCGCGTCCTACGGAGGCAGGAGAAGGCGTATATCGAGCTTCCGCCGGATATCTCCGGCGAGGCTGAACTTGAGATTTTCCAGCTGAAAGAGGGCTATTATCTTCTCACGATTCCACTTGGCCAGCATGCGGCAGGCCCGGCGCAGGAGAGCTCGCCCCGTGAAAAGGGCGGGATAACCGAACCTGAGAGGGCCGTCCTAAAGAAGCTTCTTTCGATTAAATTCGAGAACCGCACCCCGGCCCTGGTAGAGCATGCATTGAGCGGGGCGGAGATGGCTATCCTGAACGGGCTCGCCGCCAAGGGCCTTGCCAATGTGTTCCGGGGGAACAAGTACAAGGACGGCGTCTATAACATAAGCGACAGCACGTATTCGCTCGTTTATCCCAAAGGAGAAATCCGGAACGAACGGCAGGAATCCCCAGGCCAAAGGCCGGATGCCCGCAATGAGCAGCCAGCCCAGGCCGGGGGGAATGCCAGCACAAGCGCTCCGGCAGAGCTGCACAGCCGCGGATTCGTCATAATCCCGGACAAGCGCGAGGCGATGCTGCTCTCAGAGCAGCTTGGGGCGCAGATGAAGGCCGGCGCGGTCGTCGGCGTCAAAGGATTCGACGGCAAGTTCTACATAGTGACAAGGGAGTTTTTCACCAGATCACAGGCTGCGATAAATTCGGCCCTGAAAGATGCGATGGACGCGCCCTCAATAGCCTCCGCCGCCAAGTTGGACCCGGAAGGCTGCCTCGCCGTGCTCCGGCTGATGGCCGAGAACGGGGACATCATAGAGAAGAAAAGGGGCGTATTCGCCCCGGTATAGTCCATTCCTCAAGATGGTCAGATGATAATAAAGGACGAGATTCACGGAACGGTGGGCTTCGACGACCTGGAAGCGAGGATAATCGACAGCGGCCCGTTCCAGAGGCTGCGCCGGATAAAGCAGATGTCGGTCACGAACCTGGTGTATCCGGGAGCCAACCACACCCGTTTCGAGCATTCCATCGGCACCGCCCACCTCTCATCCATCATAGCGCGCAACATAGGGCTGGACGGGGATGAGGTCCGGAAAGTCAAGATATACGGCCTCCTCCATGACATCGGCCACACGCCTTTCTCGCACGAGGGTGAGGACGTCCTCAAACGCCATGTCGGGGACCACGAGAAGCTCGGACGGCAGAGGATGACGACGGGCGAGATAGCGGACATCCTCTCGGAAAACTTCAGGCCGTCCGAGATTGCCGATATTGGAAAATCTCCGTATGGCAGCATAATCACGTCTGATTTGGGCGCGGACCGCATGGATTACCTGAAAAGGGACGCGCTGAACACCGGCGTGGCGTATGGGATAATCGACATAGACCGCATCGTCCATACCCTCACAACAGAAAAGAATGAGCTGTGCATCGGGAAGGGCGGGTTCGAGGCCGCCGAGTACATGCTGGTCGCGCGGTTCATGATGTTCTCCACGGTCTACCTGCATCGGACGGTCCGCATCGCCACCGCAATGCTTTACCGCGCCATGGAAGGCGCGATTGCGGACGGAACCGTATCCCCGGAGGAACTCTGCCGGATGGATGACGAGAGCGCAATGAACGCCCTGTCCCGCTCGGACAAGGGTGGGCCGTATGCCAAGGCGCTTATTCTCCGGAAGCTCTACAAGGAGGTCATGGCGCTTCCCAAGGAAGGCTGGAGCGAGGATAAGGCGAGGAAGCTGGAGGCCAGCCTCATCCGTGACGCCGAATGCGACATAATCGTGGACTATCCGAATGCCTTCTTCAAGCCGGTCGAGCTCCGGGTGAAGACGGATGGCGGCCTGGTCCCGATTATCGAATTGTCAAAGCTCGTGCAGTCGCTCAAGAAGGCCGAGGAGGACCGCATGAAGGTGCTCGTCCTGGCTGGCGAAGAGATGCGGAACGAGCGCTCGGAAAGGATAAGGAAGATTGTCGCTATATCGTCGCGTAGGTTGCGACGTGCACGATGACCACGACTGCGACGATGGCCACGATCAGGAATTTCGGTTCAATCTCCATGCCGCTTATTTTCATGTCGGGCGAGAATCCGATAATGCCCGCGGAAGTCATCGGCATCGAGACTTTTTCCTGCTTCATTGACATAGGAATCCGATTTGATGCGAATAGTATAAAAGCCTTTACCACTCCATATTGACGTATGGGCGACGTAGAAATTCACCGGACCGCTGACTTTAAGAAACTGAAGAGACCGACGCTGATTATGGGTTTCCCGGGCACGGGGCTGGTCGGAAGCGTCGCCGCATCGCAGATTGTCGAATCGCTCGCGATGGAGTTCGGGGGCTACATAACGAGTGCGGAGTTCGCGCCGCTTGCCGCCATCCATGACTATAAGCCCATGCCGGCCGCGCGCATCCACTTCTCCGAGAAGCTGAATATGATAGTAATCATCTCAGAGATGACGATACCTATCGGCTCATCCCAGGATGTCGCAGACAAGATATACGAGTTCGCCAAATCGGTAGGGGCATCGACCATCATCTCCCTGGGCGGCATATCCCTCCAGGAGGAGAAGAAAGGCGTCTTCGTGGTCTCTAGCGACCCGAACGTGGTGAAGGACATCATCGCTAAGAAAATCGCGAAGCCCATCAAGGAAGGGGCGACGACCGGGGTCACAGGCATCCTGCTCGCAAAAGGCGCGCTCGACAATTTCCCGGTCACTACCATACTCGCAGAATCGTCCGAGGAATACCTCGACCCGAAAGCCGCTTCGAATGTGCTCAAGGTGCTCGCCAGGATGACCGGCGTGCAGGTCAGCACGCTGAAACTGGAGAAGGAGGCCGAGGAATACTCCAAGGACATTAAGGATGCCGTCTTGAAATCGCGCATCAGCAAGAAGAAAGGGCCGAGCGCGAATGAAGGCGGCTCGATGTACGGTTGAAAGAACCTACGGTTCTTTCCATCTCCCTCAATATGATTCCCGCAACATGATAACGGAGACAAACGGTTCTTTCTATCTCCTCTGAAGTTTGGCTTAGACCGAGAAACCGGGCAGTACCGGTGATTATCCATGCTTTACCGGCGCATTTTCCCAAGGGAATACCTTCGGCTTTCCCAGAACGATCGGGACAGGGAACGTATTGTCAAGGCGGAGGCGCTTGTGGATTTCGTCGAGCTCGGGCGCCATGGCGGCGGAACCTTGAAGGACGCTGGCGACATCCCGGCACTCTACTCTTCCCTGGTGCGGAACCCGCATGAGCAGGTCCCGTGGGACAGGATTGAACGCGGCATAGCGCTCCATGATGACGGTAACTGGTCCAGGATTAAGGAGTGCGGATACCGCGCAAGGTTCCATGCCATCGCGGCACTGCATAATGGCAGGGCGGTAGGCCTCTCTTTTTTCAAGAGCCTTCGGATGGACTGCAAGGGCTATTCCACCGGCTTGCTGTACACCGGGGTGGCGGATGGGGAATTCACAAAAAACATGTATGGGTTTGACCGGGAATTCCGGGGAATGGGGATCGCAAAGGCCCTCCTTCTCGTATCCCAGGGAATAACCCTGGATGATGCTGAAGCGGACGGCAGGCCGGCAGTCGCAGGCGCATTCGGAGATTGCGAAATCACCGGGCACGGAGTCCCTGGGGGGCGCAACCAGCCGGCCAGGACTAAACTGGAGATGCTTGAGGGGCTCGGGCTCCTGCCAGTACTCTTCGACATGGGCGCGGGAATCTGGATGACACCAGTCGTCCAGCCGGCATTGAATCCGGAAACAAGGCCGCTTGTGATGCACATGGTCTTCAGGCCGCTTATTGCAGGAACCCGGCCAAAAGACGGGATATATCCGCTCGAGAAGCTGCTGGCGGCCAAGCTCCTGAGCGCCTACATAAGAAGCTATGACGCCTTGGAGGCGAGCGAGCAGGCAATTGAATACGCAAGTCACCAGATGATGTCCAGGTTCGAGTCCGCAAGGCGGGTGGTGCTGATGCGGCCGGAAATGGTTCCGGACATTGAAACGCTCGCCAGGGGGGATGCCCTCCTTCGGATGCAACTCGAGGGCGAATTGGGAAAGGGACGCCCCTAAGACGCCGGAATTACGCGGGATGGATTATCGGTCCTTGTTTTCCAGCAGGGGAAGTTTGATAAAAGATTTACCTCAAGTATAAATGACAATTAATTACGCAGGAGTAGCGAAGCGGTCAAACGCGGTGGACTTAAGAGCCGCCATTCCCGGACCGAATGCGGCATGGGAAATCCTCTGGCTCAGCGCCTTCGAAGGTTCGAATCCTTCCTCCTGCAATTTCTTTATATTGGCCAATGGATGAACTGGAGTCATGGAACGATTATATCGCATGCTTTACCCGATGAGAGTATGCCTGATTACGAGCAGGCATGAAGGGAAGGACAATGTAATGGCGGCATCGTGGGTGTTCCCGATATCCATGGACCCTCCGTTGTTTGGGGTTTCAGTATCTCCAAAAAGGCACAGCTACCGGATGATTAAGGAGGGCAATGCATTCGGAATCAACCTGCCTGGGTCTGATATGGAAAAGGCAGTCACAATCTGCGGGACTAAAAGCGGCAGGGATGCCGACAAGTTTCTGGAAGCGGGCTTGACGAAGGAAGAGGGCGCTCGCGTGCCCCTAATCCGCGAGTGCATGGCGAGCATTGAGTGCGAGGTCGTCTCGGAAATCGAGGCCGGCGACCATACGGTTTTTGTCGGAAAAGCGGTTAAGATTGTGAAAAGGAAAGAGGGCGAGGGTCTTTACCAGAGCGCGGACGGCTTCGTTTCAGTTTAGCTGCGTTCCGATACTGCTTAGAGAATTCGGACGCGTTTCCCGTCATACCAGACGGTCTCCTCGAAACGCATCCCGTATCTTTTCAGGTAGAACGCAGGCTCAATCGCCAATGTCGCGCCGGCAATCCTGTCGTCCGACTTGAGCCCCAGCCTCGGGAACTCGTGGATGTCCAGGCCGACGCCATGGCCAATCGCATGCGGCATCTTCGGGAAGCCGGCCTGAGATATCAATTCCTGCGCGAGTATGGCCGCGTCCTTTCCGCACTCCAGGCCCGGAAGGGCGTCCGCCATGAAATAGCATATGTCCTGGAGCCGCTCATACTGCTCTTTCTTCTTCAAGTCATTGTCGCGGATGAAGCACCGTGTGATGTCGGCGCAAAAATGTTTGAAGCGGACGCCATAGTCAACCATGACGAGCGGGCCGAGCTTTTTTGCTGATGCTGTGTAGTGCGGATAAGCGGTATTCGCTCCGGATGAGACGATAGGCGTAAATGCAGGCTCCAGGCCCCGCTCCAGGGTAAGGAGAAGGAGCTGTTTATGGAGGTCGTTTTCAGTTTTCGCGGACTTGAAATCGAGCGAGTCGAAGATATCTTTGGTCTCCTTGACAGCCCTGCGGACGAGGGCGGCTTCGGCGCGTGTTTTCAAAGACCTTGCCCGGAGCAACTCCTGGGAATAATCCGACAGCTTACAGAACTTTTTGATGTGGCTGGCCATGCGGCAGCTCATCGACGACGCGTCGAACTCGACAGTACGGCCCCGGAGCAACTTGGAAAGGGATTTCATCGCGTCCGAATACACGATGACCCGCCCCCGGAATTGCGCCCGTGCAATGGCTTCGTTCATCTTCGAGACTAGGATGGTCTTGCGACCGCCGCCAACCAGAAGAAAGCTGTGGTCGATGTCCACGCCGCCTGCGTGGAAAAAGTTCGCGTTGAAATCCTCGCCGCGGTACAAGAGAAGCATGAACCGGATGCACAGGCATTGGTTAAATCGGTTGCGGTGCGCTTGGGGGCTGGCAGGATATGGGATGGATGCCAGGCCGCGGGGGGAAGAGTGCTGCGGCCCAGGGCGCGGCAAAAGCGAAGCGGTTTAATAATTAACTCAGATGTCACATCGGTGATGGTGTGAATAAGCTTGCGATAGGATCTTTGCTGGTTTTCATTCTCATGTTCGGGTGCATGGGCGTCATGGAAGAGGGTAGCGCAGTTTCCAACGGGGGGATAGGAACCTCTAGGGAAGCGCTCTCGCCAACGGCCCCGAGCGCGGATTATAGCGGAACGGGCGCCCAGTATGTCACGAAAGCCGGTTCCATCTCGATAAAAGTCCCTGAGGGGACGCTCCAGACCAAATTCGAGTCCATGAAGGAAAGCCTCAGGACCGAAGGCGCCGTGACGAGCAATATCGTTTACAACGAGTATACCAACCGCAAGCAGTACACCATGACGGTGAAGGTTGCGCCATCCAAGTTCGAAAGCATAAACGCCATGCTCCAGCAGATAGGGGAGGTCAAGGACCTCTCCGTGACCCTGGAAGATGTCACCAAGCAATACACTGACCTCGATACGAGGATAACGAACAAGGAGGTCGAGCTAGAGCGGCTGTATCGGCTGTACAATATGAGCGACAATGTCAGCGACCTCCTGGGCGTTGAGAGGGAAGTGACCAGGGTGGAGACCGAGCTGGAGCTCCTAAAGGGCGAAAAGCAGTATCTTGTCTCGAAAATCGAGCGCTCCACGATAGCGATAACCGTTTATGAGGAGAAGCCCGCGAGCACCCAGCTGACCCTTCCCCTTGAAAGCCTAGGGCAGTGGTTCTTCACGGCTGTTGCCGCGGCAATCAGCCTGATTGTCGTCGCCGCGGGATTCCTGCTCCCGATAGCGATTGTCATCTTGTTGCTCTGGTTTGCCTATAAGAAGCTCTTCGGGGAGAAGAAGAAGGGCCCAAAGGCATCTGAGCACAGCAAGATTCCGCCGCCGGGATAAACTCGGTTGCGGGATTATTTTTTATTTTTCCCTTTCCCCCACTTGCCAGACTTTGGCTAGACTAGGATTAGACTTCGACAACCTGCGGGCTGCCCGTTTCAGTCTCGACAATCAGCTTGGCGGGTTTTTCTGATGCCGGGAAGACGAACTCGATGCTCTGGCCTTTCCGCACCCTTTTTCTTTCGAAGCTTATCTCCTCGTTCCCGAATTTGGCCTGCACCGTGACCTTGGTCAGGTTGCGCTTCGCATTCACCGTCAGGCAGGTGTTGCCGCCCTCCTTGCGCTTCTCGTAGCTGAATGCCTTCAGGCCGAGGATTACGAAGGCGATGACGCCTACGGCTATGAGGATGAGGATGCCAGCGCAGCCCGCGATAAGGATGTCGTCTTCGCTCATACGAATCCCAGTTTCGATTTCGATTTCATCGTAACCACTTTTATATCAAGCGCCCGCAGCCTTTTCCGCAGGTCGCTGTCGTTGGTGCACGCGATAGCCCGGTTCGCTTTCGAGTATTCCACAATCCAGTCATCAACGTGGACCGAGCTTTCCACGATGTCGATGCGGCTTTTGTTGGCTTCCACCAGTTTCAGGGCGAGCCGCGCCGCCATCCCGTCCTTCCCGACCCTTTTTCCGAGTTTCTTCAATTCGGCTATCGTCTTGGAGGAGATGACATAGCGGTGGTGGGCCTCTATCAGGTAATCCAGCTCGCGCATGATGTCGATTTTGAACTTGAACGGCAAGAAAAGGATGTTGGTGTCCAGGATTACCTGCCGTGGCGCCATGTATGAACCACGTGCGCGCGGCATATAAGCCTTTCGAACGGTATCGGCGGATGATGTGTGGGAGAAAGTGAATATTTATAAATGGTTGGCTACATAAAAGAGACTAGAATAATCACGGGAGGGTGATGTTGAATGGCATCAAATCCAAATGAAGTACTGTCGAAAAACCAGGCGCCAAACGGCGCGAAGGAGAAGGAAGGCGCAGAAGGTCCGGCCGAAGTGCAGAAGGGCGGCGCATCAAGATTCAAGACGATGAAGGGCTTGATTGCAGGCCTTGCGGTCGCTTCGGCGCTTAGCGGCGGAATGATTTCCGCCTGCAGCGAGGAAAGCTCGAATCCGCCTGAGATTCCGTCATTGGACGCCAGCGTGGACAGCGGGGATTCCGACACCACTACAGACACCGGTTCTGAGACAGATACCGGCACCGATACCGGAACCGAGACAGACAGCGGCACCGAAACCGATAGCGGAACTGAAACCGACAGCGGAACGGAGACAGACAGCGGCACCGAAACCGATAGCGGAACGGAGACCGATTCTGGCCCGGCGCTGTGCGCAGAAGCACTGGCGGTCGAAGGCGGCGTTTTCGATGGATATATGGTGGCCGATACCCCTGAGACAGTCGGCGGATATGCCATCGAGTACCTCGGCAAGAACGGCAGCGGCGACGCTTTGTTCAAGATATCGTGCGGCGGCGACGTAGTCGAGGCATCTTTTGCATGCCCCATAGGCTTGGAGACCGAAAAGGAAACCGCAGAAGGCAGGAGAATCAGGATAACGCCCATCTCGGCCAACGACACGGTTTCGCACGCAACGGTCAACGTCGAAACGATCTGAGCCTTCTTCCGGTTTTTTATTTAATATTTTTATTTCATTTTATTCCCAGGACTTCCCTCGCCTTCTCGAAATCCTTTTCAAGGGGGCGGATGGCGACCTCGGTGTAATCCTGCTTCCTGCTCACTATATAGAGGCTCTCCAGGTTGACGCCGCGGTTGGCGAGCTTCCTGGCGATTTTGCCGAGCTCCCCCGGGCGGTTAATCATCTTGTAGACGATTGTGTCGGCTTCCCTTACCTGGACGCCTGGAATCTTGGAAAGCGATTTGACTGCGGTGGTGACATCGTTGGTTATCACCCTGAAGACGGCCTTGCCTTCCGCACCGTAGGCGGAAATCGCCTCGATATTGACCCCCACTGAACCGAGCGTCTCGGCAACCAGCGCAAGCGAACCGACGTCATTCCCGGCTATCACTGTAATCTCTTTCATCAGGTACCACCCGCAATGCTTTTCCTTCCCAAAATTAAATAATCTTTCCCTGGCTATTGGCATGCATGGTGACGAAGAAGGAGATACTGGAGAAGATGAGCCTCGTCACCGACCCCGAGCTCGGAATCAACATCGTTGATT
This sequence comes from archaeon, assembly GCA_020053355.1. GTDB lineage: Archaea > Micrarchaeota > Micrarchaeia > Anstonellales > Bilamarchaeaceae > Bilamarchaeum. The sequence goes on from JAGVNI010000008.1 coordinate 125,154, forward strand.
TGGGGCTCGTCTATGACGTGGACATCCGCGCCAAGAAGGAGGGGGAGATGCAGAAGGTGTTCATCAGGATGACGTTCACCACGCCCGCCTGCCCCCTGATAAACGAGATACTTAACGACGTGACGGCTAAACTCGACGAGTTCAAGGAACTTGACATCGAACTGTCCGTCGTGTTCGACCCGCCCTGGACGCCGGAGCGGATGTCGGAGCGGGCGAAAATCAGGCTCGGCATGGTTTGAAGGAGACGATGAAACGCGGGAAAGGCATCCGCGCAAGGCAGTGATGGTATGAGGATAACATTCTATGGAGGAGCGCAGGAAGTCGGGCGGGCCAGCACCCTGCTGGATGACGGGAAGCGGAACCTCCTGCTGGATTGCGGCATAAAGCTCGGGGAGAAGACGGAGTATCCCCTGCTGCACGAGGATGAGCTGCGGAGGATAAACAGCATAACGGTATCGCATGCGCACCTGGACCACAGCGGCTACCTTCCGCACGTGTATTCGAAGAGGGCGAGGCCGAAGATATTCCTCACCAAGCCGACCCGCGATTTGATGGGCGTTCTCCTTGCGGACTATTACCGCATCCACCACGGCGAGCGGGAGCAGCGGAAACTGTTTTCCTCAAAGGACGTGGACGGGGTGATGAAGGACGCGGTGATGACCGAATACCACGAGCCGTTCGATGCGGGGTTCCGCACGACGTTCTACTCCGCTGGCCACATCATGGGAAGCGCGATGACGATGGTGGAGCACGAGGGGCGCAAAATCCTCTTTTCCGGGGACATCTGCATGCGAAAGACGCGCGTCCTCGACCCCTGCGAGCGGGGCATCGAAGCGGATACGCTTATCATGGAAAGCACGTACGGGGCCAAAACCGACATCGTCCCGAGCTTCAAGGACAGCTACCAGAAGATGATAGGAATCATCAACGAGACGCTGAACAACGGGGGGCATGTCATCATCCCCAGTTTCGCAGTAGGACGGGCGCAGGAGGTCCTCCTCGCCCTTGACGATTACATGCGTTCCGGAGCCCTTCCGCCGACCAAGATATTCATCGACGGCATGATTGACAAGGCCATGAAGATTTACCGCCACAACGCCATCTATGCCAATGACGACATAAAGAGGCGAATCCTGATGAGCGAGGACGACCCCTTCAAAAGCCCGAATTTCCACCACCCCCGCACCAAGACGAGGGAGGACGTCCTCAAGGAGCCCTGCATCATCGTCACGACATCCGGCATGCTTACGGGAGGGCCGGTGCTGTTCTATTTGGAAAAGCTGGGCGGCGACCCGCGCAACTCCCTTATTTTCGTAGGCTACCAGGCCGATGGGACGCCAGGGAGCCACATCATGGCAGGCAATCGGACCCTGAAACTGAGGGATCGGGAAATCGAATTAGGCCTCCGGGTGGAGAGCGTGAGGCTGACAGGCCACGCGGATTTCAACGAGCTCGTGCAGTTCGCGAAATCAGTGAAGGGCCTTAAAAGGATATTCCTGATGCACGGCGAAAAAAGCGACCTGAAAGACGCCCTGGAAGGGGAGTACGAGGTCGTCATCCCGAGGGTTCTCGAGACCTATTCTGCCTAGGCGGGGAAGCGGAAAAACAGGACACAGAACCCGAAACTTAAAAAAAATTAAGGGATGCGGGGCGGCGGAAGAAAACCGGCCCCCCGCAAACTAGCTATACTCCCAACACTCGGGCTCGCCGATGTAGAATCCCAGCCAGCACGTATGCCCGGCAATCCCGTCCACGACAGCAGTGATTTTGCCGCTGGTGTGGGGGTCGCCGGTTATCGTATAATCGGTGCCGTTGGTGTCCGCATTCGTCAGCGTCACGCCGCCCTCGGTCGTCCATACGACGCTCGTGCAGGTCTCGTTGGCGTGCTCGCCGCACATTATGCTGACCCAGCCGTTAGCGCCAGGGAACACGCTGAGCGTGCTGGAGCCGATTGTGCACCACTGGTTCGAACCGGGGTTGTCCGGGTCGGTGTTGTTCGTGTCGTTGGTGTCGTTCGTGTCGTTGCTGGAGCCGTTTATCACGATTATCGGGGCGAGAACGACTTTACCGACCATCGGGTCGGGCATGGTCACCCAGCTCGCGAAACCGCGCAGGTCCCCAGTATCGGGCGAAGCGGGCGCGTTGTAGGTCGTGCCGTCCGTGCTGGAGTTGCTTGTGCTGCCGCCGAGGCCGTTGACGAGGGAATAATCCGCGTCGTCAGGCTCGCTTTGGGTGTGGTTCACGAAGCAGTTGAGGTCGAAGAACTTCGAGGTGCTGATGTTCATGGTCGCGCTGGCGGGTATGAACTCGCACTCGTATTCGCTCCCCAGGCCGTTTTCCGTCACGTCGATGTCTGAGAGGCAGTGCGCTATGCCGGAGGCGTAGTTGAGCGTGCCGCTCGCGCCAGGCGTGTCAGTCGAATACGCCCATGCGTATGAGCTGGTCTTGGCCATGAAAGCGCCATCGAGGCTGTCCCAGTACCAGTTTGAGCCGGTACAGGCGACCGGGTCTCCGGCCAAATTCTCGCAGGTAACGGTGAATTCCGCGACTGTGAGTGGCGCAAGCTCTAATGCGGGCGGAACTATGGCGCATGTGATTGCGCCTGAGAGGTCCACCGTGTCAGTGCCCGATGCCGCCGAACCGCATGTGGCAGAGGCGGTCGTCCCATGGAATGTGAGCACCGTTCCGCCGGAAGCGCCTGCTCCGCGGACAAGGAGCACGTAAAGGTCCTTGTTTGCCCCGGTTGCTATGTCCTCGTTGAACCCGTTCGATGCCGGGCACCATGAGGGCGGGAAGCCCCAGACGCTGGTGCACTGCGCCACCGGGAACGCGATTACCGTGTAGTCCGGATTCGAGCTGGATACGCTCGTTATGCGCACCGGGTCGCCGGTGTTGTGTTCAGTCACTTTTACCATAATCACGTCTTCGTCGGTCAGGGAGCTGCCCGCGCTGACGCTTCCAGGCACCTCGTTGAACGCGACGGTGCCGCCGGATGTTGCCACGGTCACCGTTATCGAATCAGATGCTACGGTCGAACCGATTGCCGGCGCATTGTGAGTGAAATAATCGAGCCAGAACCACGAGGGGTTGTCTGGTATGTTGAGCGGGTGCTTGACAACCGCTCCGAAGCAGTTCACGCCGGAGAGCCGCGTCGATATCGCGTGCGAGCCCGCGGTGTTCACCACGAAGTCTACGTTGCTGGCCGTTGGCATTGCGGAGCTGCCCTTTACGGTCGCGCCGTCAGCAACTTCGAAAGTACCTTTGCAGAACAGTCCTGCCCCGCCTTCCTTGCCGCTGTGGAATTCGCCGGTGTTGTTGTTATATGTCACCGGCTCGTTGTAGAAGTTCGACTCTCCAAGGGCGCTGTATTTCGCAGGGTCCTGGGAGAAATCGTTGGCATCGCCGAATGTCTTATGGGTGTTCCATGTCGATGCGGAAAGCCAGCCGATGTTCTTGTTAGAGCTGACGCCGCCGGCCGAGGTCATGGGCGGGCAATATCCTCCGCCGCACGTCGGATAGATTGCAGTGGCGGCAAAATCGGGAGTTGCCCATTTGGTACTGACAGTTGGCACTACACGGAGTGTTGCACCCGTACAGACCTCATCCCCAGTCTGCAGGTTGTTCGGGTCGCCGCTGGCAACCTCGCCTGAAACAAGCTGGAGCGTGAAATCGCTCGTGAATTGCATATCCGTGTCGAAATGCCATGTCGAATCCGAGCCCTGGTAGTTCGCGTTGTTCACATTTGTTGCGAACGCGGATGCCGCGAGCACGAATATCATGGCCAGTAGTTTTTTCATGTCCTCCCACCCTTCACTGACTTCTCCTCCTTCTCGGGACAGCTGACCCGACTGCTTTGTCACCCGAAGACTTCTGGCTCTCTCCTCCCCCGAACCAGAGCTGGGGTGTCAATGTGATGTTGAGCCCACCATAGGGCGTCGCCGGGATGCGGTCTTCCTCCCTGCCGCCGACCTCGCCGATATAGCCGCCCCGGATGTCTACCGAAACGCCTCGGTCGTAGCGGAACCCGAATGTCCCGTATCCGTCAAGCGTGTGGTAGAGGGCCTCGCCAGTCGCATCGTAGCGCGTCGAGTACCTGAAGCCGGGACCGAAGAAAAGGCTCCAGCCCTCGGCCACCTGCCAGTTGAAATCCGCCGGGCGGATGTCCACCATGCTTCCGTGCTGCTCAAGGAAGTGCTGGTAGCCGAGTGTCGCCTGTGAGCGGATTCTCATCGTGTTGCCTTCGTACCAGTTGCCATCGAATGTGACGTTGGCGTATGCATTCACCGGGCTCCCCACCGCGCCGACGCTCACCGAGGACATCCTCACCATCATGCGCTGGCCTTCACGTCCGGGGAAATTGATTTGCGCTCCCCACGGGCCGATGTATGCGCCAGCCTGCGAGGTTTCAAGGCGCTGGGAACCGCCCCCTTGGGTCGGAACGTCAGCTCCGATTGTGTATGCCTGGTAGCCGACGTTGCAATGGAACACCATCTCCACAGGGTGGCTCCATGCGCTGAACCCGAGTGCGAGCTGCGGGGTGACGCTGAAAACGTCGCCCGTGCCTTCCACCCTCCGGCGGCTCACTTCATTCACCGAACCGGGCGAGCCGCCCGTCCCGGGAGTGACAGCGAGCTGCCTCAATTGCCCCGAAAGGAGGAGGCGTTCGTAATTCAGGCCGAGCGCCAGCCACAGGATGCGGGGCTCGAACGAGCCTGATGCCGAGCCGCGGATGAATGACGTGAATGCCGCCTGGTTCTCATCGAATTCGTAGCGCGCGGTGACGCCGGCCCTCATCACCGTGACAGCCCTTTGGTTGATTGAGATGACATAGAGGTTGTTCATCTGCCCATAAAGCGCGTTGAATGAAGTTTCCTGCGAAAGCTCGCTAAGGGCTGTGCGGAGGTCGCCCCGCTGCAGAGCCTGCATGGCGCTGTTGAAGTGGGGGTGGATTGTGCTGTTCCAGATTTCCTTGTCATGGGGAATCGCATTGAGGGCGCTGTAGAGCGACGTCGCTGCGGCCTGCTGTGCAGCGAGGTCGTTTGGATGGTTCGCCATGGTCGCATATGCGTTAGCCATCGCGTTGATGCCAGCCGTTGCAGTGGCATTTCCGCCGAACATGGAATCCAGGGCAGGGGTGCTCGAGGCGTTGAGGGCGACGACCGATTCGCTTGAAGAGCTTGAAAGCAGGTGGATGGGGCCAAGGTCGCGGAGCGGCGTCTCAATCAGCGGAAGGGCCGTCGCAGTCGTCGTGGTGTCCGTTGCCGTCGGAGCGGCCACAGCCTCCCCGCCGCGGGCGACGCGCAATAACGAGGTCACTATGTTTCCAATGGCCTCGTATGCCAGGAAGCTCGCGGTGCCGGCGCCGATTCCGGCGTCGATTGGCGTGAGCATGGCTTCCACATTTGGAGCGGCCGTGCCCATGTCCCCCCCGGCCACAACCAGCGTGTTCAGCCTGCGGATTGACACGATATGGGAATTCGTAAGGAATGTGACTGCCCCGTCGCGGCCGTTGTCTTCGCCGAGCGTTGCAACTGCGGCGTCATAGACCGCCCTGCGCGCATCGCCTTCGGGGGGCCTGGAGCCGCGCACGATTTCGAGTATCTCGCCGATTCTCACCGCATTGTTTGCCGCGGCAAGCGCCGTAGGCGCGTTGGTTGGATGAGTTGCGCTCATGGCAGATGGAAGCTGCCGAATTATCGCCAAGTGCTGCTCGTACCCAGTTGATTCCGCCGGTCTTTCCCTTTGCGCAGTTCCGCCCATAGTTTCACCTTATAATTATCGGTAAAAATAAGGGTGAAAGGTTATTAAAAAGCGTCAGGCGGAGACTGGCGCAGGCGCTCATTTGTTTCCACCTGAGCCCGAGCCCGTGCCCGTGGTTACGCCGCCATCCACCCGGACCGCGCTCGTACCGCTGCTGCTTGAGAACCAGGCAGCCGGAGTGAGGATGACATTCAGCATGCCAGTTACGGTCCTTGGGACATGGAAGGCTTCATCGCCGCCCACGTCTGTCACCCATCCGACGCGCGCATCCAGGGCGAGTCCGCCGGGTGCCCACCGCCAGCTTGCATGGCCGTATGGCTCGAATGTGTGTATGCCCTGCTCTATGTTGGCGGTGTATTGGAGGCCCGGCCCGAGATACACGGTGTGCCCGTTGCCCGTCTGGACTGTGAAATCCAGGGGGCGGAGGTCGCCGCCGACGCGGTTCTGGAAGAACAGCGGGTTCTCGAAACCTTCCTGCCGCCTTCCCCAGAAGAGCATGTACTGCGGCGTGAGCGAATGCTCGAGACGCATCGAGTTGCCGACGAACGACCGCGCGGTCAGGGTGAAGTAGGCGTAAGGGTTCAGGTTGAACATGCCGATTCCCCACCTGCTTAGCCTGAATGCGTTGTTCCTCGCTTCGTAGCCGACCATCGCGGCATCGAAATTCAGCATGCCGTATATGGTGCCGGAGTCCACCGACAGCGTCCTTCCGCTCTCGTCCGGCGCCTGGATGCCCCACCAGAGGTATCCAAGGCGGGCAGAGAGCGTGGCTTCGACAGGCTGCTTGAACATGGTTCCTCCGAAAGTGATGCCGGCCATGCCGTCTACTGCATGGCCTTCGCCATCAACAGCGCGCGCCGAGCCTACCGGCGTCAGGCGGAATGAGTTGAGGTCAAGGCTGTAAGCCTGGAGCCTTCCGCTCATAAGAAGATTGGAGTAGTTCGCGCCGATATTGTAGTAAAGCACGTCCCACGGGTATGCCCTGCCTTCGGTGCCCTGCCTGAAAGAGAGGAACTCCGCCGGATTGGTGCCGTCCGGGAACCGCAGGGTTATCCCTGTCCGGATGCGCGCGATGGCCCTCTGGCTGAGAGTGAGCTGGTTGAGGTTGCCGAGAGTGGACCAGACCGCATTGAACGCGGTTTCGCTGCGGAGGGCCGCGAGGCCTCCGCGAAGGTCACCCTGGGCGAGAGCGGTCATCGCCGCGTTGAAGCCGGGCCTTGACCAGATTTCTTTATCAGAGGGAATCTGGCTGAGCGCGGAATGCAATGCATGCGCCGCATTCGCCTGCGCCGCGGGGTCATTTGGAGAGTTGGTCAGCGTTTCCATGGCGTCAGCCCAGACGGTGAGCGCGCCCTGCGCTATGCCTGCCCCGCCGAAAAGGGAGTTCAGGGCGGGCGTGCTCTCCGGGTCTGCCATGACGAACCTGCCCTGGCCGAATCCGCTCAGCATGAAATCCGAGCCGTAGTAGAACGGAATCGTCTCAATGGACGGAAGCGGCGGAACCTGTGTCAGGGGGTCCTCCACTCTCGGTGCAGCGGTTTCCGTGCACACTTCCCCGCCGTGCATCATGCGCACGAGGCACTGGACGGTGTTGCCGGCACGCTCCAGCGTCGTGGTGGTGCCCTGCGGCCCGCCTATAGTATTATCAAGGTCGACGAGCCTCTGCTCGAGAGCAGCTGCATCCGCGCCCAGGCCTGCCGGAGTCTGAGCAAGGCGCCTGAGGTTTCCCATGCCGCGCACAAGCGCGGTGTCGATTGCGGCAACAGCCGCGTCGGCGCCGCCCCATGTGCGTATCGCTGAATCATAAGCCGCCCGTTCGGGGGTGGCCTGCTGGCCATCGGCAGGAGCTGCCGGAGGGCTCCGTACCAGGTCCCGAAGCTGGAACATGCGCACAAGATTGGTCGTGAGAACGTCCGCGGCATTCACGTTTGCCGGATGCGTGTTGCTTTCAACTGCGGCTGCCATCGCCCCGGGGAGGCCCTCGATTGCCGTGGCCGTCGGTGCCGGAGCGGACGTAGGCGATGCCGGCGCTGATACAGGAACTGCATCCGCCGAGCCTGCTTCTGCGACTGCGGTGGCAGAGGCGTCTGGTTGCGGTGCTACCCCGCCGTCAGGCCCGTTCTGCGCGCGGGCGAATCCCGGCGCTATGAATAGTGCGATTCCGAGGGCTCCCGCTGCGGCGATTTCCCTCAAACGGCTGTTCCTCGCCGATTCGGCCGTCCTTGCGGCGCTGCCCTTGCATCCATCCAGTGCATTTTCCGAAACATTGTCATGTCTGAGTTTCACGCATTCTCCCTCCCTATTTTTTATTATTCAGGGGCGTCTCCGCCCCCGACCCACCCTAATGAATGCTATCCGCTCATTTCTTGCGCGCTGACGATGACGGCGCCGCAGGCTGTGCAGGCGGCGTTGCCGGCCTGGACGTAGCGGTTGCAGGCGGCTGCGCGTTCGATGCGCTCGGCCGGACAATCAATACCGGCGTAATCGGACCGTAGTTTACCACGGTCTGCTGTGTCGACGAGCGCGCGAAAGCGACCGACTGGATGTTGGCCTCGAGACGCGTGTCCCGCACAGGGTCCATCGTGCCCGACCTCATCTCGAAGAGGATATTCTCCGGCCTGATGCGGCCGTCTGCCTCGGCGACGACTGCCCACTCAAGGTCGCGGGACGGCGCATCCACCCTCCTCACGCGGACGACGAAATCGCCGGTCCTGCCGTCAGTCGTTGTGGCTCCGCGCTGCACCATGCCCACGTATCTTGGCTGCGTCGTGTCGCGGTACTGCGGATTCAGCAGGAGCATGCCCGTCGAGGGCTGTATGTCCTGGAACATGAACCAGTAATAGGTCAGGTTCTGCCTGCCGTTCGTCCGCTCGTATTCCTCGAGCGTCACCGGGCTTCCGCCCTGCGGGGTTATCATGGTCCGTGTGGCGGTGAATGTCACGATTGTCTCGCGGTCGTTGCGGTCGTTCACGCGGGTGCTGCGGTCCTGTGTGATTGCATCCGTCGGAACCATCGCGGTTATCCGCGGGGTTATCGGCCTTTCAATGACGCGCACCTCGGAGTCGGTAAGGCTGGCAATCCCCATCTCGGCGATGCCGATTGCTTCCCTCGGGTCTACGCCGCCCCTGCCGAAGTAGTCGGTTCCGAGTGCGGCTGCGAACCTCGTCCTGAGAGCGCGCGCTTCAGCGAGCATCTCCTGCGCCCGGACGACCGTGTATTTCCTCGGGTCCCTTGAGCGCGTGAGGTCGCTTGCGCGTATTGGCTGGCCGTCTGCCAGCATCACGTTGCCGCTTAGCCTCGCATCCAGTTGCGCAATCCTAACATCGAGGATGGCGAGCATGATTCTGTTGGATTCCTGCTGGCGCTCGCCCAGGAGGCGCGTGCGCGTGGCATCATCCGCCCCTGCAAGCGCCGTGGAATATGCCGTAGCGGTTGTCTGCATCCTCTCGCGAAGAGAATCGATTAGCGGCCGGTCTGCCGGAAGGTTGTATTCGCGCGCAATCGCAATCAGCCTGTCTTTCAGGGCCTGGTCCTGCGCCCTGAACTGCGCTTCAGTCCGAACAGGATATGCATTCGGCGCGACTTCGAAGCCGTGGAGCAGCGGGTCCACGCCCGGGTCGACCGACATGTAGAACTGCCTCGAGACTTCGACATATGTCTGACCGTGGACATACTTGTCCACATCCTCATGGCCGTGGTTGCCCAAATCCGGGCTGGCCGTAATCGTTCTCGGAAGCGCATGGGTATCCAGGGGCGCGACGGTCGGCCGTGCCCTCCTTTGGACAGGATAATAATCCGGATACTCACCAAGCGGAGCGACTGTCCAGGTGAATTGGGGGGTTTCCCTGCCCACGCTCAGTCCAAGTGCGTTTGTCGGGCCGGCGAGGCCTGCCGACGCAAGCGTGGTTTCTGCCGCTGAAGGCGAAAAGAGCGCGGCGCTTGAGCCTGAAGCAAGGCTGGTAAGGAATGTAAGGTACAGCTGCTCCCCGGTCTGGCCGCTCGCTATCTGCTCGTTCAATGTCGGCAGCCAGGTGGTGGTTTGAGGAACGCTGCTCGGGCGCGGCGCATTCCCGTAGTATGCGCGCGTGAAGAACATGCCTGGCGCTTCCGTGTATGAGAACCCGGGCCCCATGAGCATGCTGGTCGCATCGTCAGCGAGCCGCCTTGCCATATTGGCATGGTATGCTGTCCCCACTTGCCGGTTCGAGAAGCTCCAAAGGAATGCTGCCCTTGCTCGGGTGAGCTGCTCTGCCGCGCCGGTTGTCGTGGCAGCCGGAGAGCTTGGCCTGAAGGACGGGTTAGCCGCCCATAGCTCCGCTTCCCTAATCGAAAGGAGGCCGAGTGTAACATTATAGAGCGTGTCGGCAGCCGATATGCGTGCTGCATCGGTGGTTGGCTCGGTCGCAGTGCTTGTCAGCCAAGCGCGTGCAGCAACCAGGACCCTATCGTCTGCCCTCATCCCGCTGTCCGTTGCAGACTGCACAGCCCGTTCAAGCATGCCCCGGACGAATACAAAGCGGCGGTGCGGCACCGTAGGCGTCAGCTGGGCGAGCTCATCTGACGATAGCATCTCCCCCTGGGCATTCATGAGCTGCCTCCCCTGGTCATCGCGGATGACCGGAGGCACGTTAGCGAGATAAGGCGCGTATTCCATTTCCGTGACGACCCTTAGCGTACGGACGCTTGCCAGCCTCGGGATTCCGGTTGCGCCTGAGGGGGTGTTCAACTTCGCGACCTGCTCGAAGACGTTGAAGAGCGTATAATCGTATTTCAGCGGAAGGTTCCTCATGAACCGCTCGGTAAGCTCCCGTCTTGCCGTCGCCTCCTGCGCGGTCGTCGGGTTCACTCCCACCGGCAGGTTCAGGTGCGCGCGGATGAGCGCCATCTGCTGATCCCTCGTGTACAGGTCCCGAAACGGATTGAGTTCGGGAGCGGCAAAAAGGGCGACAGCGGCAGTGTAGTTCTGGTAGAACGTCGATGCTTCCCCATTAGTGCTAAGGCTGTGGCTGTTGGCGTAGTCCCAGAGGCTGATGAGGTAGTGGATGTTCCGGGTTTCTGCCCTCGTGTCATTGTAAAGGTCCGTCACGGCGTAGTATGCGAGCCTGCCGCTCTGGCCGGACATGGCGGTGGCTGCGTCAAGGCGCCTCTGCGCTACTGCTTCGAGGTCGCTCCTTGCCGTCGGGATGCGGCGCTGCACCCTGCCTTCGCGCGGAACCCTCAGGTTGTAGTATGCGCCTGCGGACTGACCGTCCTGGCGCTCGCGCGCAGTCAGCTGCTCGCGCGTCGGAAGGGAGCTGCCGTGGATTTCCGTCACTTCGGCCTGCGCCGTCTGGCGTGCTATCTCCACCATGCGCATGTAAGCGGCCTGCTGCGTGGTGAAAAGCTGGACTGCCTCGGAGAAGCGGTTATTCTGCAGATGCCCCACCATCTGTCTCATGGATGTATCGTCAAGGAGCCAGACGTCAGAAACCCTCACCCTTCCGCCGGATGCGGTCTGAAGGCCGGCATTCACGGCCGGGTTGGTTGCGAGCGCTGTGACATCGGATGCGAGGGCATGCGGCGAGCCGGTCGCAGTCTCGTACTGGCGCCTGCGCGCCTCGGTGGACGCCTCGTTGGCGGCCTGCAATTCTGCCGTGATTAGCGTCCTTGCCTGGCCGAGTTTCGTATCAATCGTGCGCTGGCTCGGCCTGCGCGCGTCGAATTCGCGGTTCAATTCGCGCATGAGCGAGGTCGCCCTGGCCCGGATTTGCGCGCTGCGCCCGTTTGCTGCGATGAATTCGAGGTCGTACATGACTCCGGAGTTCTGCTCCCGTAATGTTGCGGTCACAGGGGCTGCCGGCTGGGCGGTTGCGGTTGCCGAAGGCTGCGCCGGTCCTGGGACTGCGGTCGGAGCCACCGGCACTGGAACAGGAACTGTTACCGGCGCAGTTGGCTGTGCCGTCGGAGCCGCAGGCTGCGGGCCTGCGACAGTCGGAGCCACTGCGGTTGCAACTACGGTTGCGCCGGGCGCGCTGAGCGCGATTGTGAGCCTTGTCCTTAGTTCGTCGAGGACTGCCTGGTCTATCGTGCTGTCCTGGTTCCTCCCGGTAAGTGCCGGGCGGTCGCGCCAGGTGCCGTTCAGCCAGGTGTTCAAGGAGTGGAATTTATCTAGCGTGGTGGTTCCGGTAATCGGGATGCCTAAGGCTGAGGCGTTGGTGGCAAGCGTCGTGAGAAGGGCGGTCACGTTGGCATCGGTGTATCCGACGACGGGCGGTATGCCGCTCTGCCTCATGGTATCGAGCTGAGTCCGAATGCCGGTCAGCTGAGTTACGAGATTCCCCCTCAGGGCTTCAAGGGCCCTTGTGTCCAGTTGCGTCTGCTGCGCAGCAGCTTCGCGCATCGTTCCGCCACCCATAATAACACCACCTGCCATCACGGCAGAAAGCAGGAACCTTCCGAAATAACTTGGCCTGCGTATCGCTGAAAGATACCGGGGTGTAGAATTTAAATGTTCACCTTCGCGCATCCCGGTTTCTGAATCGTGTTGAAGCTTTCTAGGTCCACCCATGTCAATCCCGCCTCTCAATGATTTTGATACACCTAAGTATATTATTTAAAACAGAATATTTTATAAACCAATCTTCGCCATCTTCGACGACTATATTCTATCCCCATCCCCGATATCTATTATGGCAGGATTACTATATAAATATGTTAGATGGCCGCAAGCGATATAAGACGGGATGCATTAGGAGGTTCATGGAACTCCGCGGTCAGCTGGTCGACGTCTTTGAAGGTTCGGTCTATCCCGCGAGCGTAAGGTTCGGCAGGGTTATCGAGTGCATAACCCGGTTGGAGAAGGCGCCGGCGGTGTTCATCCTTCCCGGCCTCGTGGACGGCCACATGCATGTCGAAAGCACAATGCTCCTGCCTTCCGAATACGCGCGCGCCACCGTTCGCCACGGGACTGTGGCCGCGGTCGCCGACCCGCATGAAATCGGCAACGTCCTCGGGGCAAAAGGCGTCAGGTTCATGATAAAAAATGGCCGCCGCTCCGGGTTCAGGTTCTTCTTCGGCGCCCCGTCCTGCGTGCCGGCAACTGCTTACGAGACATCCGGCGCAACCCTGGGACCGCGGGAGGTGGAAGGGCTCCTGTCCCGGAATGACGTGCATCATTTGTCCGAAGTCATGGACTACCCCGGCGTGATAGCCGGAAAGCCGGAGGTCATGGCAAAGATTGCGGCGGCGAAAAGATACGGGAAGGCTGTTGATGGGCACGCGCCCGGCCTCATGGGCAAAGACCTGGACCGGTATATATCGGCCGGAATCAGCACCGACCATGAGTGCTACATGCTTGCGGAAGCGCAGGAGAAGATGGAGAAGGGGATGGTTATACTTGTCCGGGAAGGCTCGGCCGCAAAAAACCTGGAAACCCTGCACCCGGTGCTAAAGGGCGGAAAAAACATGCTCTGCACGGATGATATGGAGCCCGGGGACATCTTTCGGGGCCATATGGATTCGGTCCTCCGCAAATGCGTCTCCCTGGGCGTGAAGCCGCTTGACGCCATCCGGTGCTGCACACGGAACCCTTGCGAGCACTACGGCCTTAAGACCGGCCTGCTGAGAGTCGGGGATGCGGCAGACATCACGGTCGCAAGCGACCTGCGCTCGTTCCGGGTACTTGAAACCTATATCGAAGGCAGGAAGGTATATTCCGGGAATAAAACGTCCCTCCCGCGCATCGTTGAAAAGCCCCTGAACAACTTCAAGGCCGCGATGATTCGCCCATCCGATATAGCATGCAATCCCAGCGGAAACGTTTTGGTCATAGGGGCTGTCGACGGCGAGCTGGTGACCGATAAGCTGGTGGTGCCGGCCCAATCGCTTGCAAAGGAAGGGGTGCAGAAGATCGTCGTGATAAACCGGTACCGCAAGGCATTGCCCGCGGTCGGATTCATAAAGGGTTTCAATTTGAAACGCGGCGCGCTTGCATCAAGCGTCATGCATGATTCGCACAATATCGGCGTGATAGGGGCTGACGACGAGTCGATTTGCAAGGCGGCGAACGCGATAATAAAAATGAAGGGCGGGCTTGCGGTCTTTGACGGAAAGAATACGAGCGCACTTGCGCTCCCGTTTGCCGGCCTCATGTGCGGCGAGGAAGCCGGGAAGGTCGCACGGAGGCATGCGCTTCTTATCAAGGCGCTCCGGCCTCTTGGATGCAGGATGAGGGCGCCTTTCATGACGCTTTCGTTCATGGCGCTCCTCGTGATTCCGCATCTGAAAATCTCGGACAGGGGATTGTTCGACGCGGACAGGTTCGGGTTCGTTTAGTTTATCCGGACTCGCCGGCCGCCCCAGAATTTTATAAATGTTCCATGGGTATTCAAGCCCAGATGGACATTTTCGCGATAACACTCACAATCCTAGGCCTCGCATTCTTCGAGACGATTACCAGCATAGACAATGCCATAATCAACGCGGAGGTCCTCTCGAAGATGTCGGAAAAGGCCAGGAAATGGTTCCTTCTCTGGGGCATCATCATCGCGGTGGTCGTCATCCGGGGGCTTCTTCCCGGCCTGATTCTGTTTGCCGCCAATCCGTCGCTCGGGCCCGTGGGGGTTGTGACAGCGATGTTCAGCTCCGACCCGGCAGTCGCGCATGCGATTGAGCAGAGCAGCCCCATCCTGCTGATGGGCGGAGGCGTGTTCCTGATTTTCCTTTTCTTCCACTGGCTATTTCTTGAGCCCAAGCATTTCGGGCTTCCGGGCGAAGGGTTCATCAAGAGCCAGGGCGTCTGGTTCTTCGCGGTCGTGTCGATTTTCCTCATGCTGATTACATGGTACGCAATCAACATGGACCCCTTGCTAGCTTTCGGCGCCGTCGTCGGCTCGACTGCGTTCTTCATCGTGCACGGCTTCAAGCAGAACGCCGAACTGGCCGAGAGGGATATGCTTGAAGGCGGAAACTCGGCTGCGGGCAACATGAGCGACCTAAGCAAACTCCTCTACCTGGAAGTCATCGATGCGACGTTCTCGGTCGATGGCGTTGTGGGCGCGTTCGCATTCACCCTCGCCGTGCCGCTGATTCTTGTCGGCAACGGCATCGGCGCGTTCGTCGTTCGGGAATTCACGATACGCAACATCGAGAACGTCAAAAAATACATTTTCCTCAAAAACGGCGCGATGTATTCCATCCTTTTCCTGGGCGCGATAATGATTCTCGACGGTTTCGGATACGAGATACCGACCTGGCTCTCGCCGATAATGACTTTCGCCATCGTTGGCTTCTTCTTCTGGAAATCCATCGTGCACCTTAAGAAGAACGGCGGCGTCATCGCCAAGCAGGCGCATTAGGAGTCGCTCCCGCAGGGAAGGAAATCCGGCCGGGCGGGGAGCATGCCTGTGCGGGTTCTCTCCAAGCGGAGCGGGGATACGCCTTTTTATGTTGCCTAGGACTAACCCGGATAGGGGATTTATATGAAAAAAATCTTAGGGATTATCACATTGGCATTTGCCCTCCTGATTGCAGGTTGCCTGCAACAGCAATCTTCGCTCGGAGGCGGAAATGGAAGGGTTGTCTTTACAGTCGCTGACAAAGCCGCCGAGATGGGTTCGGTCAGCAGCGTGAAAGTGACGATAGACAGCGTCGCGGTGCAGAGCGCCACGCAGGGCTGGATTGACGTCTCTTCCACCGAGAAGACATTCGACCTGCTTGCGCTCAAGGCTTCCGGTAAGCAAGCGTTATTGGCAGATGTCAACCTGAGCAATGGCACCTACAACCAGGTCCGGTTGTCGATTTCAAAGGTAGTCGTGACCGATGATACCGGAGAACACGACGCCAGGCTTCCTTCCGGCGACCTGAAAATCGTAGGCGCGTTCGATGCCAAGGGTAACTCCACTTCGGTAGTGGCTTTTGACTTCATAGCGGACGAATCGCTCCATGTGACCGGGAATGGCGAATACATCCTGGCTCCAGTAGTGCACCTCCAGACCAGGAATGACGCCGAGGTAAAAATCAATAGCGAAAACGATGTCGAAGTGAAAAATGGCAATCTAAAGGCCGATATAAAAGTCGGCATGGACGAGAACGGCACTGTCGGCGAAAATGCGAGAATCCCGGCGGATGTGAACGTCTCGATAGATGTGAGCGGGAAAATCCGCAGGTTTGGAGTAGGCCTGGATTAATCAGGCGCAGATGATCGCTGGCCGGCGGGCCAGCGCATCCTTTTTTTATTTCCCCTCGTATCCGATTGCCCGAACGCAGTGATGGGGATTATATTAAAAACATTTTTCCGGATGTCCGTACATGAAAGGACTCTCTATATTTCTCGCTATACTGGCGGCAGGGATGCTTGTTTTCGGGTGCACTTACAGCACGCAGAACTCAGTCAATTACAGCACCGGCAATTCCAATGACACTGCCGGCGCTTCAGCGCCCGGTGGGACGCAGAACCCGTCCGGGGGGGCCAATTCAGGCACAACCCAGCCTTCGGGAACATCCGGCGGGGCTGACCCTTCGACAGCTGGCGCTTCAGGAACCGGAACGCCGGCAGCAACTGAGCCCGGCAATACGCCATCCCCGGATTTTTCGGGGAAAATTTATTCGGACCTTATCGGGTCGGGAACGGCTAGCCAGTGCACCGTTTCATATACGAGCGAGGCGGACGGCGCAGTGGTGCTGAAGATTTATTTCGACGGAAAGCACAATATGAGGATTGAGCAGCCTACCGGCTATCCGGACTGCCCATCAGCGCTCATGGTTTACAAGGGGGACTCATCAGGCAACGGAATGCTGTACCTCTCCTGCCCCGGTCATAACGAGGAGGCGCTCGGACAGAAGTTCGGAACGCACGAGCAATGCGTTTGGCAGTCGATGGAAATCGAGGAGCAATGGGGCGGAATAGGCACTTCAAGCAGGGGCATCGAGAATGGATATTCCTCCCCGATGCTGGAGTACCTGCCTTCGCCGGTATATAGCTGCCAGCAATGGACGTTGGACAGCTCCAAATTCGATACGAACGGATTCGTCTGCGATTGAAGCTCCATAAGCGCACCGGGCTGAAAAACGGCCGCAGGCACAATCTTTTATTTGGTTGCATATCCAATAGGAAATTCACGCAGGGGTTGCGCATGAACAATGCGCATCCAAGTTGCGTCCCATCATCAAACACCCGGATTGAGATTGCCTCAAGAAGTTTGATGAAAATTTATCATTAGAGAAGCTGTAGGAAATTTTCTGCAGGGGTTGCCGAGTGGTCAAAGGCGCCAGGTTCAGGGCCTGGTCGGTTAGTCCGTTCGAGTGTTCGAATCACTTCCCCTGCAATTATACTCGTTCTGAGTTCACTAACTTGTCTTCCAGGATTTTTCTGGAAAATGGGGCAGAAAAGTGTCTAATTGGACACAGAGGTTAAAATAGTCCAAACCGCCGGAGATGTAAGAATGGCGAGAATGGACCTATACGACTATCCGAAAAGGCTGGATTCGGCTTTGAAGAAGGTTGAGAACGATAAGGGGATTTCAGAGAAGAATAAGCGGGAGATTCTCTCATTTTGCCGCATAAGGCTCGCTAAGGGTTCTTCTAAGGCACGAGTTGCGAAAGTCGCCTACTGTCTTCGTTATTGGGCTGTCTGGCTTGGCTCGGATTTTGAGAAAACGAAGAAAGAGAGAGTTATTGACCTCATAGGCGAGCTAGAAAAGCACGAGTTCTCAGAATACACGAAATATGATTTCAAGATAGTCCTGAAGATGTTCTTCAAATGGCTCAAAGGAAAGGATGAATTCTTCCCACCCGAGATTAGCTGGCTAAAACCCCGTCTGAAGAACGAAAAGCACAAATTGCCCGAAGACCTCTTGACCGATGACGATGTCCTAAAGATGGTCGACGCTGCCCGTACGTTGCGCGATAAGGCCTTTGTCCTTGTCTTATACGAGTCCGGTTGCAGGATTGGAGAGATGCTTACCCTGAAACTGAAAAATGTGATTTTCGACCAATACGGCGCGGTTTTGAGGGTAACAGGCAAAACAGGGGATAGGCGGGTTCGCATCATCAGCTCTGCCGCTATCCTGGCTTCCTGGGTGAATTCTCATCCCTACGCTAACCAGCAAGACACTATGCTATGGCCAGCTCTGGCAAGGAACAAAATGAACGAGCAGCGGATTATGAGCCACGCCTCGATGTACAAAATGCTCAAAATCATGGCTGAGAAGGCCGGGATAAGAAAGAGAATTCATCCTCATCTGTTCCGTCATTCAAGAGCTACGGCAATGGCTACCAAAATGACGGAGGCGCAGATGAAAGAGTACTTCGGTTGGGTTCAAGGATCCGACATGGCGGCAACGTATGTTCATCTCTCCGGGCGGGACGTAGATAATACGCTCCTGAAGATGCACGGCCTCATCAAAGAGGACGACACAACAACAAGCAAGATGGCAATAAGGCCATGTCCTCGATGTAAGGAAAACAACTCCCCAGTCTCCAAGTTCTGCACGCGCTGCGGCTCGCCGGTTGATGGCCGGATGGCAGAGATTGACCATGACCGCAAAACAAGCGATGAAGTGATGAACAAGCTCATGCAGGATGAGGAGTTCAAGGAATTCATCTTGAAGAAAATCACAGAGAAAGGACTGGATAAAATTATGACTTCATAGCTTGAGGTCGTAATTCAGGTCGTAATATTTTGGGCGAGATTACGGCCTGTTTTCAGGTCGTAATTTTTTCAATTTCTAATGAGATACACCTTAATTCATTCAAAAACGCAAGGTTAGCTCGTAATTAATTATTGTCCCTGGGTGGCGTCAGTTTCATCTAGGGGTCATATCGAGGACGAACTTGAGGTCGTAATTTTTTCGGTTGGATTACGCCCTATTTTCAGGCCGTAATTTTTTCATATTTGAAGGATATACGCCTTATCTCATGCGAAAATGCAAGGTTGTTGTCCCATTAATTATTGTCCCTCCCCCCTACTGAGCCAACCTTCACAATCTGTTTTCGACGATATTTATAGCAATAAGGGTTCTTATTGTTCTAAGGCTTATCTCGCCATGACTCAGGTCGCCAAACGGGTGTTTTTATCGATATTTTACAATAAGAATTCGCAATTGCGTATGCGTTCCGGGCTTTATCTCGCCAATATTTTGAAAAAAAGTTGTGGGGAATTAAAGATAATCCCCGGGCGTCTTTTCAATTGGTGAATGGTCGAAATGATTGTCTGAGGTCAAATTTGAGGTCAAACTGTACCCCTCGTTAATTTGACCTATTTTGAGGTCAAAATTTCTCAAGAAATTGAAGAGATAAGGCGTGTCTTGCAAGAAAATGCATTATTTACTGTTCATTATTATTGTGCTACGGATTAATTATTATGTCGGCAGCCGAATCAAAAGTCTCTTAAAAGCTAACCAAGATAAAGTATCTGGCGATGAAGCTCACCTAGCACAACGCTAAACCGCCCCTTAGAGGGCTGACAGCTTCTACTTTTCGTAATAAGAGGTTGTGCCAATGACCGGTGAATATACATGGATATGTCCGACATGCCGCATGAGTTCTAGTATGAACTATCAGTTATCCCGAAAAGACGATATACTCGTCTGCACCAAGAATCCCGAGCACAAATTCAGGTTGGGGAAAGACGGATTCCTGAAATCGGTTTGAGTCCTCTTTGGAAAGGTGAACTTGATGGACCCGACCTTGGTTCCTTTAGTCGCAGGGATTCTGGTATTTCTGGCCAGCCTCATCTCTTTGAGACTTGGTCTTTCGGTTGCGATAATAGAAATACTGCTCGGCGTAATCGCAGGCAACTATCTTGGTATGCAGCATGAGCCATGGATGACTTATCTGGCAGGCTTTGGTGGTATCCTGCTCACCTTCCTCGCAGGAGCAGAGGTCGATGTGGATCTTATGCGGGAGAAGTTCAAGGAAAGTATGCTGATAGGCAGCGCTTCGTTTCTCTTGCCCTTCTTAGGCGCACTTCTATATTGCTATCTTGTGGCGGGATGGACGCTAAACGCCTCCCTCATCGCAGGTGTCGCGTTGTCCACGACCTCACTGGCGGTCGTCTATTCCGTCCTTGTCGAGACCGGTTTGACAAAAACAGAGCTAGGAAAGCTGATTATGGCCGCTACGTTCGTCACAGACATAGGGACTGCTCTCGCGTTAAGCATCCTTTTCATCAAGCCTTCCCTTTATACCGGCGTTTTCCTAGTTGTTTCTATTGCCGTCATCTGGATTGCGACAAAATTTTCCCATCTCGTTTTCCATAACCCACGCCTGAAAGGCAGGGTAATAGAACCAGAGATCAAGTACCTCTTCGTTCTTCTGCTTATCTTCATATATCTCGCGGGAATAGGGGACAGCCACGCCGTCCTCCCTGCCTTCGTGCTCGGCCTAGCCATGTCGAAGCACTTTACAGAAAGCCCCGAAACGCTGGCAGTAAGAAACCGCCTTAGGACCGTAGCATATGCCTTAATCACGCCTTTCTTCTTCATCATCGGCGGCATGAGGGTATCTCTTCCGATGGTTGCGGCAGCATTCGGCTTGTTTGTCGCGTTATTCCTGGTAAAGCAGGTCATGAAATTCATCGGGGTATATTTCCTTGCTAAGAAATTCATGCCGAAAGAAGAAATGTATACGACCCTTTTAATGAGCACCGGGCTGACATTCGGCACGATAGCGAGCGTTTTCGGTCTTCAGGTCGGATATATCGACCAGGTACAGTTCTCGGTCCTTATCGCTGTCGTCATAGCCAGCGCCGTGATACCTACATTTGTCGCTCAAAAATGGTTCAGACCGGTTCATTCCGAAGACTTTGTAGAAACAAACGGCACTAAAGATAATCTTAATGAGAGGCGTGAAGCCCGGGAGGGTGAACAGAAATGAAAAAGGAAGGATGGCTGAACTCGACGGTATTGGGTGCGGGGTTAACGAGTTTTCTATCAGACTTTGGTCATGAGGCCGTAACGGTCCTGCTTCCTTCGTTTCTGATAACGCTTGGCGCTCCAGCATACGCTTTGGGCCTTATCGAAGGTGCAAGCGATGGCCTCTCAAGCTTCGTTAAGCTGTTTTCCGGCTACTACTCTGATAAACTCGGCAAGCGCAAGGAATTCGCCATACTTGGCTACATCGCCACAGGCCTTTTCCCCGCGATTCTCGCTGTTGCGGTCTCATGGCCGATGGTCCTTTTAGGGCGCACCTTTGGCTGGATGGGACGCGGCACCAGGGGCCCGCCGCGCGATGCAATACTCGCCAAATCTGTGGAAGAGAAAGATCTTGGGAAAGCTTTCGGAGTCCATAGGGCTGGCGATACGCTGGGGGCGATATTGGGACCGGTGGCTGCCTTTGCCATTGTGGGTGCTATCGGTTTAAGAGAAATTTTCTGGCTTGCGTTGATTCCAGGCATCCTTGCGGTCCTGACCTTCTGGCTTCTGGTGAAGGAGAAGAATCCGGTGCCCTCAGGGGAAAAAAGGACGATTATAGCTTCGCTAACTGGCATGCCCAGCAGATTCAAAACATTCCTGAGCGCTATACTGGTCTTCGGCATCGCCGATTTCTCCCACACCCTGCTGATATCATTTGCTGTCATAACTCTTACTCCTTCGTTGGGGTTCGTTCAGGCTACCGCGGCAGGGGTTGGCCTTTATACAATCAGAAACATCGTATATGCGCTTGCATGCTATCCTTTCGGGGCGTGGGGTGATAAGTTCGGAAGAAGAAAAATGCTCGCAATAGGGTATGCTATTGCAGTGCTCACCTTCATCGGTTTCATTTTGGCGCCTCCGAATCTGGTCCTCTACGGGATTTTGTTCGCGATGGGAGGAGCGTTCATTGCAGCAGAAGACACGCTTGAGGGGGCTGTTGCCGGAGAGTTGGTGAAGGAAAAGAAAAGGGGCCTCGGTTTCGGCGCTTTGGCCACCGCAAACGGCATAGGCGATTTCGTATCTAGCGTTGTGGTTGGCGTCCTGTGGGCGTTTTTCGGTTTCGCTGCCGGTTTTGCCTTTTCAGCAGTACTTGGATTGGCAGGAACTTTAATGCTGTTGTGGACGAATCATACCGCTAAGGATGGATGTGCGGGATTCAAGCAGCAGCCATAATATGTGTCATTCAGAGCTCGCTTTATATTCTTCTCGCCTCAGAAGCCCAGACGGTGGTTTGGTTAAACCTCTGCTCTCAGAACGGTTCTGGGGTATCTTCCCCTGCACTCTGATCTGGTCTGAGGTCTTACCTTTTTAGGACCTCAGATCTGATCTCAAATCCTTCCCTAGCGTCTTCTGATCTGGTCTAAGTTTGACCAGATGGTTTCCGTCTGCCGAGAGAGGGTCTGAGATAGGTTCTATTTAAACTCAGGCCTGAAGGTATCACGTCGATCATCAAGCACAATGCTTTTGTCAACCTCAAAAAACATTGTACAAGGTCTTTTTTCATTTATAAAGAAACACAATGAAAACACAATAGTTCAAGCGTTCCAAAGGCGTCGAACACAATGAAACAAGCGTTTTAGCCGTACTGAGATGATTGAGAGCGAGCCATTGTGTGAATCCCCTGCCCAGGATTCGAACTTTTTACATCAGTCAGAAATAATCGGAATCTGGAAAAGTGGGGCAGAAATCAGTTCATCGCATTTTTTCATTGGGTGAGTCAGGTGAGAATGGGTTTGAGCAATTCACAATATGCTCCGCAATCTTGTCAGCGACTTTGTGGCTGATATCATCGGCGTTATAAGTATCGAGATAAAAAGGGCGAAGAACGAGTCCTTCAAAACCGCTCAAAACCATACAACCATCCAATAGCATCAGATGAACTGATGTTCCCTCAAGTTTTGTGTCCGCGGGTTTTCCTGACCAAGCGATAATGAGTTCAACAGACCTGCGATCATCGAAACCCCGCGATGTCAAATGCATATATATGTACGGTGCAACTGTCCAAAACATTGTGGTTTGATCCGATTCACCTGCTAAGATCTGCCTAACATTACCTTGCACGAGTTCATCATATTTTTCTGATGCATCATGATAATGCTTGAGCATCGCAATCCCGAAATCCATCTCGCTTTGGACAACAACTGTGGTTTTTGTAGCTAAAAATAATTGATCGGATCTTGTAAGGCGGTGAAGATGGCCCAATATTCTTGGGCATTCTATCCCCCACTTCTCTTTAGTTCCTTCCCATGCATGTCTTGCTTCTTCTGATGGGCTTGATCCAAAAGTGAAATTTTTCTTCTTCAGCGGAGACCCATACGAAGCAAGTTCAAATAGTTTAGAGCCAAAACATGCGGATAGATATCCCATCAAAGTCTGCTTAAGTCGATCAACAAAAGGATCGATGGCTTTCACCCTAACAGCTGACCCGGGTTTATCGGGTCTTGCAAATCTGGATGCTGCCATGGGATGTTTCGTGTTAGCAAGTATATTTAAATGTGTGTGATTATGACTTTTCGGGTATAACTGGAGAGCCATACCGAATAGGCGAAAAATTGCGAGTCTGATCACTGCGATAAAAAAACCTTCAGACCTCTGAGCTGCTCAGAGCATCCTTCCCCTGCAATAAACTTTAAGCCAGCCTTACCCCCGTCAAAGTTTAATCAAACATCCTGTCCGGTTTCACCTTGCAGGGATACTCGTTCTGAGTTCACTGTCCAATTGGACGGCGATCAGTCCAATGGGCCTATGAACGCTTCGCGTTCATCCGATCACCCTTCTGGGCATACTTGTGCCCTCGTTGCGAGCAAACACGCAGCAGAACTATTATAAATATATTAGAATATTCTAATATGATGGACTCGGACATTTACCAATTGCACGCCGATATGTGCAAGGTCTTCTCTAACGCAACAAGGCTGAAATTGCTGAACCTTTTAAGGGACGGCGAGGGGCACTCCGTAAGCGAGATGCAAAAAAGCACCGGCCTTGGGCAGGCAAACCTATCACAGCACCTCGGCATTATGAGGCAAAGAGGCATCCTGTTGCATGAAAGGAAAGGAAGGAATGTCCTCTACCGAATCTCAAATCCCAAGATAACCGATGCTTTCGATATAATCCGCTCGGTCCTCACCGATAGTATTAATGCACGTGAAAGGATCCTTCATGAATCTAGGTGAACAAATGAAACTGGCGTTAATTATCTGGTTGGCGCTCGCAGGCATGGTTTTTGCAACCATGGACATAAACGAGCAGAATACGGCAAAACAGATCATAGGCTCCAATATCAGCTGCGACAAGCTCAATTCCTCGCAGCTCGAACTTCTCGGAGATTATTTTATGGAGCAGATGCATCCGGGGCAGGCCCATGAGGCTATGGACCAGATGATGGGCGGAGAGGGATCGGATAGCCTAAGGAACGCTCATATTCAGATGGCCCTCGTTCTTTATTGCGGGCAGACGAACACGAGCGTTACGTATGGCGGCATGATGGGCATGATGCCATTCATGTTCGGCAGCGGCGGTTCTGGGGGTGGGATGATGAGTTATCCTTACGGCGGAATGATGGGTTACGACATGATGGGCTATGGTGGCTGGGGTTGGATATTCGGCCTTGTGTTTTGGGTCCTGGCGTTTATCACGCTCATTTTGGTTATATTCTGGCTTTCCCGGAACATTACCGGGGCTGGCAGGGCACTTTCCGCCTCAGAAATCCTCAAACAGAGATACGCGCGGGGAGAAATAACAAAAAAGCAATTCGACGAAATGAAAAAAGCCTTGGGGGAGTGACGCCTATGGAAAAAGACCGTAACATGCCTTTGTGGATTATTATCGGTGCATTTATCCTGTTATCTCTCTTCGCGGTATTTGGGATGGGGGGATTTGGCATGATGGGATTTGGCATGGGTTTTGGATTATTATTCATGTTGCTTTTCTGGGTGGTCGTCATCTGGCTTGTGGTGACTTTGGTTAATCCCGTCCAGTCTATCAAAAAAGACGATTCAGACCCGTTTACAATCCTGAAGCAGAGATATGCCAAAGGCGAGATAACGAAAAAACAGTATGAGGAGATGAAAAAAGACCTGGAATAGCCATATGGGGGATCTGCATGAAACTTGGGATTGTGATTTCAACCAGCGACATTGAAGCTACCTGGAATGCCTTCAGACTCGCGAACTTCTCGAAAAATGAAGGCGACGATGTGTTGGTTTTCCTTGTAGGAAAAGGCGTCGACTATGAGGAAAAAAGCGCAGAGCACTTTCCTGCAAAGAAAGAGGCGGAGAAATTTGCGTCAGCAGGCGGCATAATCCTCGCGTGCGGCACCTGCCTCAAGCTTAGGAACAAAGAAGGCGATTATCTATGTCCCATCTCCTCAATGAAAGACCTTTACATGCTGGTGAAAGAGAGCGATAAAGTCGTATGCTTCTGAAGAATGCGAGGTAGAGGATTTGAGAAGAAAGCTATCGAAACCAGCAGAAGCGGATAATGCAAAGGTTCAGGAACAGGGCCATGCTCCGCTGCTGGAAAAATTCATCCGCTTCTGTGAGAGCGATTTTGGAAAGCAGGCGATGGACCTGGAAGCAGCTTATCTGCGCAGGGAGCTTTCAGGCTGCGCTAGGATACTTGATGTTGGTTGCGGCATCGGAAGCATCGAACAGAGGCTGCCGGAACTGAATGTAACCGGCCTCGACAGCTCTGAAGAGATGCTTATTGAAGCGCGGAAAAGAAGCGATAAGACATTTGTGAAAGGAGAATCATCCAGCCTGCCATTTGCTAATGGCTTTTTCGATGCTGTTTTCATGGTAACTACGCTAGAATTCCTAACCGATTACAAAAAAGCCCTCGATGAAGCTGCACGGATTCTGACAAATCGCGGCAGGCTGGTTGTCCTGATGCTCAACCCGGACTCAGGCTATTTCAAAGCCCACTACGCGAAAGAAGGCGATTATTTCAGGAATATCAAACATAGCGGATACGCCGGCATCGCAACTTATGCGTCAGCACTTTTCTATACGAGCATGGAGTATTTCCTTGGCGTAGACGGAGAAAATGTTTCTGTGCAAGGAGACCGCAATTCCGCAGCTTTGTTTGTAATAAAAGGGAGGAAACGCTAGTTCTTTGTTTTCCAATCAAGGCAGAAAAATGATCAATATTAAATTCCCCTTCGCCCTAACCTTATCTGTGTGCTATGCCATTCCGGGCAGGGTGGTCTCTGTCGAAGGGAAGACGGTCGTTGTGGACTATTTCGGCGAGACGAGGAAGGCCCATGCCGTGGACTGCCCCGTGCGGCCAGGCGAATACATCTATGCGCAGGGCGGGATAATAGTAGGCCAGATATCCGAAGCAGAGGCGCTTCCGATACTGGCGGCTTGGAAAGAGCGGTTCTTCGAGCTGAAGAAGGTGGACGCGGAGCTTTCGTCCGCCTCTACCGAAGCCCGTGGCGCTCTCGGAGCCGCAATAAAGAAAGCCATGGCGGGTGAAGCCCTCAGCCGGGAGGATATGCTGGCCGTCCTCTCTACGCGAAACCCCGCACAACTCGAAACCCTATACTTCGCGGCCAACAGGCTTAGGAAAGAACGGCTGGGCAACGCCTGCTGCGTACATGGCATCCTGGAATTCTCCAACCACTGTAGGAATGATTGCCATTACTGCGGCATCCGCTGCGGCAACCGGACGCTCAAACGCTACCGGATGGATGCGGAGGAAATCTTCGAGGCGGTCGGTCATGCCGCCGACAAGCTCGGCTTCAAGGCAATCGTCCTCCAATCAGGCGAGGATTCATTTTACAAAGACGAAATGCTCGCTGCCATCGTCAAGAAGCTGCATGAGAGGTTCGGGATCCTCATCACGCTGAGCATCGGCGAGCGCAGCAGGGAATGCTATCGCAGACTATACAAGGCCGGTGCATATGGCGCGCTCCTCCGCTTCGAGACCACAAACGAGGCGCTTTACTCCCGACTGCGGCCAGGCAAGAAGCTCGCTGACAGGTTGGAGCTGATAAAATGGCTAAAAAGGATGGGTTTCGTCCTCGCGACGGGATTTCTCATAGGCCTTCCGGGCCAGACCGCAGAGGACACGGCCAACGACATCCTGCTCACGAAATCGCTCGGCCCTGACATGCATTCCTTCGGTCCGTTCATCCCCCACCCAATCACCCCTCTTGCGTCCGCGGCGAAGCCGGCCCAGGAGGACGTCCTCAAGGCCATCGCGCTCTCCAGGCTGGCAGACCCGCAGGCCAAGATACTCGTGACCACCGCGCTCGAGACCTTCGGCCCGGGTGCCAGGGCGGCAGGCCTGCTCGCAGGGGCTAACTCCCTCATGATAAACACAACCCCTCCCAAGTACCGGAGGCTCTACGACCTTTATCCTGGAAAGGCCGGGACGGATGAGCCTCTGGAGGATGCCGTCCGGAAGGCAGTGGAGCTTCTCCGGTCGCTGGGAAGGGCGCCGGCAGACCTCGGAGTGTGAGTTTTATAGGTATGACGATAGATGAGAAGAAAATCCTGGGTATCCTAGCCTCGACCGAGCCTCCTGACGACCGGAGGCTGGGTTGCATCCTCGCTAGGGCGATGATGAAGAAAGGACTTTCCCTGGAGGAGGCCGCCGAGCTGCTCGCAGTGAGCGGAAGCGGACAGCAAGAGAAGCTTTTCAGCGCTGCCGGAAGAGTGAAGGAGGAAATATACGGCAACCGCATCGTGCTCTTCGCCCCCCTCTATCTCTCGGACCACTGCGTGAACGACTGCGCCTACTGCGGATTCCACAGCAGCAACCTGGCGCTCAGGCGCAGACGGCTCACCATGGAAGCGGTCAGGGGGCAGACCGGCCTGATAATACAGATGGGGCACAAACGTATCCTGCTTGAGGCCGGTGAACATCCAGACACCTCGATAGATTACGTGTGCGAGGCGATTCGGGCCATCTACGGTACGAAGGTCGGCAACGGGGAGATACGGAGGGTGAACGTCAATATCGCAGCCACGGACGTCGAGGATTACAGGAAGCTCAAGGAGGTGGGCATCGGCACCTACCAGCTCTTCCAGGAGACTTATCACCGTGAGACGTACGGGAAACTGCATAAGGGGCCCAAGGCCGACTACGAACGGCAGATATCGGCGCATGAGCGTGCATTCGCGGCGGGCATAGACGACTACGGTATCGGCGTCCTCTTCGGTCTGTACGACCATCGCTTCGAAGTGCTCTCCCTCCTTGCGCACGCTGCGTACATGGAGGAAAAGTATGGTGTGGGGCCGCATACGATATCAGTGCCGCGGTTCAGGCCGGCTCCCTCAGTGGTCTACAGTCCAGGGTTTCCGGTCTCGGATTCAGACTTCCTCAAGCTGATTGCAGTGCTCCGCCTGGCAGTCCCCTACACTGGTATGATCCTTTCCACCCGAGAGCCGCCGGAGCTTCGGAAGAAAGCGTTCGGGATAGGCATCTCCCAGGCATCCGCCGGATCCAAGACCTCACCTGGCGGCTACTCCGCCAAGGAGACCGGCCAGTTCGAAATCTCCGACCGCCGGCCTGTAGATGAGGTCGTCCGCGGCATGTGCCGACAGGGGCTTCTCCCCAGCTTCTGCACAGCATGCTACCGCAGCAAACGCACCGGTGAGGCTTTCATGAAACTCGCCAAGGCGGGCAACATCAACTTCCTCTGCCGCCCCAACGCGGTACTTACGTTCAAGGAGTTTATAGTGGACTACGCGTCTCCTGCAGCACGGGAAGAAGGCGAGAAAGCGATAGCGCGCGAGCTGGAGAGGATAGGGGATGCGGAGAGGAAGGAGGAGACCAAAAGAAGGTTGGGGAGGATAGAGAAAGGCGAGCGGGATCTCTATTTCTGAATATAGACTGTTGGGCCGCCTTATCGGCGAAGGAGTCGAAACCTGATGGTATTTAAATCGGGAATCCTAAAATAAATTCGGGAGGGGAAATGCCGGATCAAAAACAGTTAGCAGCGACCAGTGTGAAGACTGCGGCGCAAGGAACAGTTTCAGTGCTACCCAAATTCAATTACAAACCCCTCTTAGGGGATATCCTGGAAGGAAGGATATGCAGATTGCCTGAAAAACTGAGGGTGGCTGTCGAGGGGCTGAACAGGGAAGCTAAGGCCAGAGGAAAAGAAGGGGAAATTAGGGCCGCACTAAAGGATTTGGGGGATATCGAAAACAACTACTTGCTGAATCATATCAACCGCATTACCCAGGAACTGAAATCCGGGACGCTAAAAAATGGCGAGGATATCCAGATAGGCCGCCATCTTATGCGGGAGAGTCCGCAGGGTGCTGATTCAGTATTTTCAACGATAGGCAATTCTATCCGTATATTAGGAGAAGAACGTTGGAACACGATGGCAGTTCCGCAAAAGAAGGCATTCGTCCGAGGATCAATGCGGTTAAGTAAAAACCAGTGTCCTAAAGAGATACAAACTACAATGGCATCAGAACTTGAAAAAGGAACATTTGATGATATCCCGCAGGCCAAGGAAGCCCGTCTTGAAATAGAAGCGCAGAACACGGGCACACAGATCGTTGCGCAAATAACTCCTCTACAGATGTCTGCCGCAGCTCCGGCAGTCGCTCCGGTCGTTCAAAACGAACCTGCATTAGCTCCAACTGATTCGTTCAACGATTCATGTTTTTGGCTTAGTTCCAGAAACGAGATGAAAAATCAACACTATCCGTCGCGGGAAGTGCTCTCAAATCCCCCACTTTGTAAATCGAAACTGGAAGACGATCGAGGGTTCTATTTGTTTGGGCAATTGATGCCGACTCCAGCTCCTCAGCAGGGAATATATCAAATGAACAATGAAAGAACACGATTTAGCGCAATGGCGATGACCAATTGCGAGACGCAACAAATGGGAAATAGAAAACAATCCCATTCGACAGCACAAGCAGAGGGAACTAAAATTTTGGAAATGAAAACCAGAACGCAGAGGTCTCTTGGAGTTGTTTCTGTACCAGGAACTAAAGAATCGACCAAAAAGGAGTTAGACTTAAAGGAAAAACCAACAATAGTCCGCGCCTCCAAGAATAAAAGACAGGGCGAACCCATAGAAGTTCAAACTCAAGATTTCGTGGTCAAGAATGCATGGAAAAAAGAGGTCAAAACCTCAACCAAATTTGAAGTAAAACAGGTACGCAAAAAGAAAACGCTTTCATTATATAAGAATGAACGGAGCCGTCGTTTGGCTAAGAAGAAGCAAGAACAGGTGAGAAAGAGGGAAAGAAAAAAGAAGGAAGAGGCGCACGAGAAAAAAGAGACTCGAGTCAAAGTCCGGAGTAAAGCTAACGAAAAAACCAAGAAAATGTTGGAAAAATGTGCCCACCTTGGGGAAAAAAAGGTGCGGGCCAAGGAAAAAGCTAAAGCATTGAAAGAGAAACGAAAGGAGAAATTGCGGGCAAAAGAAAAGAGACTGGATAGACGAACCAGATCACTGCAGTTTCAGAAGAAACCGAATGCAGCTAAGGCCAAAGCCAGATCTACTAAGCCTGAAATCAAAGCCAAGAAAGTATCTAAGCCACAGGTGGTTATAAAATCAGAAAGTAAATCAAAGGCCAAAAATGATAGAACCCAGAAAGTGAGGGTGCCGGTCCGAAAACGCCCTCCGTTGGACGCGGTCAGACAAAGAAGGCGGAAACTCGCCCGCTGGCTGCTACTCAAAGATTTCCTCTTTCCCAAACGCCAACGAAGAGTAACACCAATACGGACCGCGGTTCTGTGACATTTTTTAAAACACGCACTGGCTCGGAAAATAATACTGCCTGCCCCCGCCACCTCAGCAAGCTACGGGGTGTTAAACCGGGTTGGGAAAAAACGGGAAAATAGGGAAATCGCGACTATTTCGCTATCTGCATCATAATATATCCCTGAGGCCGTTTCACAAGCATCCCCGGTCCGGAAGCCGACGCGAGATTGAAGGCGGCATTTTATCGCCTCGATTAGCATTTGGTGTACCAGGAAAGAACTGCCGGGCCGGATAAGTTCATGGCATCCGATACAGCAGATAAACCACTCCCAGATAACCTAAGTAGCCCAGCACCTGAAGATCACTCGGGGCGCCGTCGTATCCCACCAGCCCCTTCAGGACCGAGCCTACCGCGCCATGGTCGTGGAGCGCCGGGTAAGAGCCATCCGCGTTCAGCGGCGGATTTATGTCATACACGTGCTCTATCCACACTGGAAGGATTTTGGCTTCCTGGAGCTCGTGCACCCCCTGCGAGAACAGTCCCGCCGCAAGAAGCACGAGAACGAGCGCCGTCACCCTGAAGAAGAGCCCTATGCTGAATTTAACGGCATACTCGAACACAAGGAAGCCCACGACCACAGCCGCCGCAATCCCGATGAACGCGCCAAGGAGCGAAAGCGCACCTGTGCTCGCGTATATGCCTGCCATGAAAAGCACGGCTTCCACGCCCTCACGCAGGGTGGCGACAAGAGCGAGGAGGAATATGCCGCGCCCGCCGCCTTTTGCCAGCGCCGCTTTCGCGTCTCCGCGCAAGCGCTCCACGACGTTCTTCTGCCTGGCCATCCACAATAGGAGCCAGGTCACGAGCCCTGCGGTCACCACCATGAAAATGCCCTCGAAGAGCGGTTCGTTGCTCTCGAAATCCGCCCTGAAAGCCAGAATGGATCCGGCCAGGGCGATACTCAGCACGATGCCGGAGCTCACACCGAGCCAGACGTGTTTTTCCTCAGCTGCGTTCCCCGTCCGGTTCAGGTATGCCAGGATTATGCCTATGACGAACGCTACCTCCAGGCTTTCCCTGAACATGACTATGAATTCCGCGAGCATAAACTGGTATTAGGAGGCGAACCTTTAAAAGTTAGGTGCACTTAACAATATATGGCAGAAAAACGTACCCCCGAGGCTGAGGAGTATCTCGAGGCCATGGCAAGGGCGAGGGAAGCGGGAAATAGACCGACGGTGTCGGAGCTTGCTTCCGCACTAAGCGTGTCAAAAGCGAGCGTGAGCCAGATGCTCGCCAAGATGGCACAGAGGGGGCTGGTGAAGTGCGAGAAATACGGGGAGATAGCGCTTACGCAAAGCGGCGCGGCCGAGGGTGCCAGGGTGCTGCGCAAGCATCGCCTCATAGAGCGGTTCCTGGCGTTCATCGGGCTGCGCAGGAACGTGCACAAAGAGGCATGCGTTCTCGAGCACGCGGTGTCGGACGAGGTGGAGAAACAGATGCGCAATGCCATGCGCCACGCACATCCGGCTGCGGTCCCGCTCACCAGCCTGGGCAACGGGGAAAGCGCCAGGGTCGCGATTGTTGATGCCGGCACCAAGGCATCGCAGAGGCTTGCGGATATGGGCCTCACCAAAGGAACCAGGCTCACGCTCATAAAGGCAGCACCGTTCAAGGGTCCGGTTAAAATCTTGGTCAGGGACACCACGCTCGCGCTCGGAAGGTCAGTAGCAGGAAGGATACTTGTCGAGGTGTCACGGTGAGCGTCCGGGTGAGCATGGGTTCCTGCTGCGTAACCCCGAACAGGAAGCCGGAAACCGGAAACACAGTAAAGATGCGGATAGCGCTCGCAGGCAATGCGAATGTGGGCAAGAGCGTACTGTTCAACTACCTGACGGGCATGTCCCAGCATGTCGCGAACTGGCCCGGCAAGACAGTTGAGCTTGCCGAAGGCAGGTTACGTTTCGGCGACTATGATATAGAGGTAATCGACCTGCCGGGAATCTATTCGTTCTCCACATTCTCCATCGAGGAGCGGGTTTCGGAAGAGTACATTATGGGGAGGAAGCCCGACGTCGTGATAAATGTCGTGGACAGCACCGCGCTCGAGCGCAATCTGTTCTTCACGCTCCAGCTGCTCGAGTTGGGGGTGCCAGTGGTGATGGCGCTCAACCAGGTCGATGCGGCAAGGAAGAGGGGGATAGCCATAGACGAGAAGAAGCTCGGGTCCCTTCTCGGCGTACCGGTCGTGCCCACGGTGGCGACCAAAGGGCTCGGGGTGCAGAAGCTGGTCGTATGCTGCATTGGGCTAGCAAAACGCCGGAAGGCGTCGCAAGGCAGGGCAAAATATGGGAAAGAGGTGGAGAGGAGAATAGGGAAGCTGGAGGCGATGCTGACAGGAAGGGAGTTGGGATTCCCTGCGAGATACGCCGCAATAAGGCTTCTGGAAAGCAGGGGGGCATCCATCGGCTATACTGATAACAAAGATAGAGAGCTTGCTGAGAAAGCCAGGCGGCTCGCGGAAGAGATCGAGCGTATCCATGGCGAGCCGGCTTCCATAGTGATGAGCAACGAGAGGTACGCTGTCGCCAGCGAAACCGCCACAAATGTACAGTCCCTGACGAAAGGCGGCGAGGCGCTTGCGGAGAGGATAGACGATCTGACCACGCACAGGGTGTTCGGCTACGTGATAATGCTCCTCGTGCTCGGAGGGGTTTTCTACACAATATTCGCGTTTGGAGGTTTTCTCTCAACCGCGATATCGGATTTCTTCAATATTTTCAGGCCTGCGGGCGCATCGCTTTCCGGCAACCTGTTGTGGGAGGGGCTGGTGGGCGGCTTCGTGGCAGGGCTCACGCTTGTGCTGCCTTACGTGCTGCCGTTCTACTTCCTGCTCTCCCTGCTGGAAGACACAGGATACATCACGAGGGTGGCGTACCTGCTGGACGGACTGGCGCACAGGATAGGCTTCCACGGAAAGGCGATAATCCCGCTCCTGCTCGGCTACGGATGCAACGTGCCAGCATGCATCGGGTGCAGGATAATGGAATACGACAGGGACAGGCTGATAACCGCCTTCGCGGTGACGCTTGTGCCATGCACCGCAAGGATGGTGGTCATACTCACCCTTGTCGCGGCATTCCTCGGCATCTGGTGGGCCGCCGCGATTTACATCGGAGACATCGTGCTGATAGCGATATTGGCAAAGGCGGCATTCAAGGTCCTGCCTGGAGAACCCGTAGGTCTGATCATGGAGATGCCCCGCTACCGGCTGCCATCGCTCAAGACCGTTGCAAAACAGACCGTGCTTAGGACCAAATCCCTCCTGACTATCGTCTTCCCCTATTACATCGGAGGCGGGCTTGTGCTAGCCCTGCTTCAGCTCTCGGGGGTGCTCGCTCTGCTGAACGACCTGCTCCAGCCGCTCATAGTCGGTTGGATGGGATTGCCAGCGTTCGCAGGCACGCTCCTGATTTTTGGCATTGTCCGGAAGGAATTCATAGTCGTGCTTCCATCCGTGCTCTACGGTACAACTGACCTCGCGCAGATATTCACACCGCTCCAGATGGTGGTCCTCGCCTCGGTCGCCATGCTCTATATCCCCTGCTTCGCGACAATAGAGGCGCTGAGGCGCGAATTCGGCTGGAAGAAGGCGCTTTTCATAACAGGGTTCGAGATCGTGCTGGCGGTAGTGGTAGGGGGGTTGCTGGCGCGGCTGCTGCCCGCCCTTGGGCTGCCCTGAGTGGCTGGTGCAGTATTTTTATCCCCTGCCCCTCAGAATCTCAGTCGGTGGTTTGGCTTAAACCTTGTCTTTGAAATCTGTAGATTTCAAAACAGGCAAATTCATGGAATCTGCCTCTGCTCTCAGAACGGTTCTGGGGTATCTTCCCCTGCAATAAACTTTAAGCCAGTCTTACCCAGGTCAAAGTTTAATCAAACATCCTGACCGGTCTGACTCCCTTCAGATATCATGATTGGAACGCTCTTGGCCTTTCCGTCTGATTTGTGGGTTGCCGGAGCATTTAAATATATAGACTGATATAAATATTCGTGAAAGTCGATATATTAAAGGCTCTGGCTGACCCGTCGAGGCTCGCCCTCCTGCAGGCTTTGAGAAAATGCGAGCTTTGCGCATGCGTCCTGCCACGGCTTGTGAAAAAGACCCAGCCGACCGTTTCGTCCCATCTGAAAGTCCTGCATACGGCAGGGCTCGTGGAAATGCGCAAAGACGGCGCAAAACGCCTATATTCGCTCTCGCCATTGGGAAAAAAGGTCATTGAGCAGGTAGGCAGGTGGTGACATGAAATTCGAAGTCGTCGGAAGCGGATGCCGCAAATGCATGGAATTGGAAAAACGGGTGAAGGAAGCGGTGGCGACGCTCGGCCTCAAAGCTGAAGTGGAACACGTATACGACGTCAGCCGCATTGCCGATATGGGAATTGTATCCACGCCCGCGCTTCTCCTTAACGGGAAAGTAATCCTAAGCGGGATGCTCCCTTCCGTTGATTATCTCGTTAGCCTCATCAAAAGCAAGGCGAGCTGATGGATTTCGCGGTATTGCTGATGGCGGGCCTTGCGGCAATCTATGACTACGTCCTGGCGCACACCCTGTTCTGCCTGGTGCCGGCATTTTTCATCGCGGGAGCGATGGCCGCCCTGATTCCAAAGGACAGGCTTCTTCCTTACCTGGGTAAAGACTCGCCTAAGTTCATTGCTTATCCGATTGCGGTAGTCGCTGGCCTTCTCCTTGCAGTCTGCTCCTGTACGGTTTTGCCGCTTTTTGCCGGCATCCGGAAAGGCGGAGCCGGCATCGGACCCGCCATAGCTTTTCTTTATACTGCCCCGGCGACAAACATCATGGCCATCCTCTATACCGGCAGCCTCATCGGATGGGATTTCGCGCTGGCTCGCATAGTATTCTCTATAATTTTCGCAGTCATTATTGGGTATATAATCTCGAAAATAACAGACCACGATGAGAAGAAAGCGGATTCGGAAGCGTTCAAGAAACACACTGAAAGCAAGGACTCCAAGAGATTGTTCCTCCTCTTTGGCGCGCTTCTCGGCATCCTGCTGGTAGGGACGAGAATCAGCGAGGACTTCATCAAATACCCGGTCGTGGCAGGATTAATCATACTCACATGGTGGATTTCAACCAGATATTTCACAAAGGAAGAAACGCAAAACTGGATGGAAGAGACGTGGGGCTTTGCCAAAACCATCGCGCCCCTTCTCCTCATAGGCGTTTTCGCATCCGGGATTATCCGCGAGGTCATGCCTCCGGACCTGATACCCACTTACATGGGCCAGAACACGCTCATTGCCATGGTGATACCCGTGCTTTTCGGCATCTTCGTGTATTTCCCAACGCTGGTGGAAGTCCCCATGGCGAGGATGTTTTTGGATTTGGGGATGGCGAAGGGCCCGCTTCTTGCGTATATGCTTGCCGACCCGGTCATCTCACTGCCAAGCATCCTTGTAGTCAGAAAGATAATGGGGAACCGGGAAACCGCCGTGTACGTCCTGCTGATATTCGTGTTCACCGTTATAGCTGGCCTTCTGGCCGGAATGTTCCTTTGGAGATGAGGGCCATCACTTGCCCTTCAACTGTTCAATCAGTCTCGCGGCCGCGGCAGCCTAATTCGGGCTCCATTCTACGGCCACCCCCAGCTCATTGGACGGAGGGGCGTTGAGGTAGATGGCCTGTCCGAAGCTATCGCACACGGGGTTATAGTAGTCGCGAGCAACAAGGCCTACCCTTTTTTCCATCCTCCAGAGGAATCTGGCGTCTGGATGGAGTTTATCTGGTTTATGCCCCCATGGGATGTCATCTCTCGGGTTGCCGATGTACCAGCTATTTTCTGTCGGGAATCTTTCCACCGCGTCGATTTGCGCCGCCTGGACGATTCTTTCTTTGCCTTCCTTGACAAGGGAGAAGTTAGGGTGTTCCACTATCAGGATGATGTTTTTCTTCCCCCAATGCTCCTCTGGAACCGGGAAAGTGTACGCAATGCCCGTTATCGAATCGGTGTATTCAATCAGTTTTCCGACCCTCTTATTTGGCTCTTCATAAGCGGTCATTGTCCCGCTCCAGCATGGGAACGCCTCGGCTATACCCCGCCATTTATCGCTTCTGAGAATGACATTGTTCAGCCGTTTGTTCGATGCGATGACCAGCCCGGCATCATCGGCCCTTTGCAGGGCTTCTTCCATCGGAACGCCCTTTGTAAAGGGAGTTAGCACCGCGAGTTTCGTGCCAGGCGTTCTCTCGTTGCCTGGAATCTTCCGGGTCAGCGTCATTGTTTCGCCTTCCAGTACTCGAGCAGCCTCGCAGCCGCCGATATCTGTCCAGGAGTTCCGTCTATGATGAGCCTACCGTTTTCCTCCCGCACCGATAGCTGGGCGCCCCATGCGGCATCCCGGATTTCACGGATTAGAGGTTCGATGTTGCCCGGGAGCGTCACTCCGGTCGCTTGTACCGCAACTCCGAAGCCGATGGACGGCCAGCCGCTCAAATCGATGTACTGCGAATGGTAGCCGCAGTCATAGCCGCGCACAATCATGCATACGCCCTTCTCCATCCGGAACATGTGCCTGCCGCTCGGGCCGGTGGCATTGACATGCCTGCTTTCCTGCGGGATGTCGTGTTTTTCATCGCCGAAGAACCAGCCTTCCCTTGATGAGGGGAACCTTTCGACTACATCCACTTTGTCTGCCATGATGAGCCGGTCATGGGCGTCCTTTTCGATTTTGAAGTCGGGGTGCTCCACCACAAGTGCGATGTTTTTCTTCCCCCGATGCTCCCTAGGAACGATGAAGTCGTAGTTCAAGCCGGTATTCGGGTCGGTGAACCGTATGTACTTCTCAAGCGCCTTATCCGGCTTCTCATATGCGACCATCGTCCCGCTCCGGCACGGGAACGCTTCGATTATGTCGCGCCATTCGAATCTCCCGTAAAGGGCCCGGCTTAGCCGCCTGTTCGATGCCATCACGAGACCAGCTTCATCGGCCCTCCGCAGGGTTTCTTCCATCGGGGCCCCGCGGTCGGAACGTATGAAAACCGCAAGGTTCGGGCCACGGATTCTCTCGGGGCCTGGATTCTTCTGGGTTAATGTCATTTTCGCACCTTCCATCTCTCCATCAGTTCTGCTACGCTGTCACGACCCACCTGGGACGATTTAAGAAGCCAGCCCCATAGATTCTGGCTCATTGAAAGAGAAGGCGCATCATTGGTCGGCAATGGGTTCTCGATGGCCGCACCGAACCAATCGCTAGGCTGTTTGTCAACGTAGACGAGTTGCTTGGGATGGCCCGTCCAGTTTTCATTTTTGCAGGCGACAAGACCCACCCATTTTCTTACCCTCGCAAGGAGTCGCCCCTCCGGATTGAAATAATCTACTTTTTCTCCGGTCGGGATACCATATTTCGGATCGGCAAGATAATAGTTATTTGATACGGGGAATTCTTCGACTATGCCGACTTTTTTCGCCTGTACGATGCTTGTTTTTCCGTCTCTCTCAAGCGTGAAGTCCGGATGCTCCGCCACTAAGATGACGTTTTTCTTTCCCTGATGCTCCTCTGGAACCGGGAATATGTATTTTTTTCTTGTTAGCGGGTCGGTATATTCAATCATCTTCCCTAGCTTCTGGCCCGGCTTATCATATGCGGCCATCGTTCCGCTCCAGCAAGTGAAAACATCACTTACTTGCCTCCATTCGTTGCTTCCAACCAATGCCTTGCCCAACCGTTTATTCGACGCTATCACCAATCCGGCTTTATCAGTCCGGCGTAAGGCCTCTTCCATGGTTACACCGTTGACATTTGTGATGAAACTTGCCAGGTTCGGGCCCCGGATTCTCTCGGGACCCGGAATCTTCTGGGTTAATGCCATTCATTTCACCTTCAATTGCTCAATCAGCCTCGCTGCCGCGGCTATCTGCTCGGGTGTGCCTTCGACAACGACGCCGAAACAGTCCGCTGGGCGGTGGCTGATGCTGACGCTACAAGGGTCGATGTAACCTGGAAAGTCGCTGTCTCCCCGGACGACCAGGCGTATCCCCCTGTAGCCCCGGACGATGATTCTTGCCGCATCGCTGCGTTTGTTCACTTGCTTTCCGGAGGGGATATCGTAAACCGGGTCGCCGGAATACCACCCGCCCGTATTGGCCGGCACTTTCGCCACGATGCCGACTTCTTTCGCGTGAATTATCCTCGTCATCCCGTCCTGCTCAATCGTGAAGTTCGGATGCTCTGCGACAAGGACAACGTTTTTCTTGCCTTGGTGCTCTTCGGGGACATCGAGGACGTACCGGTGGCGGTCCGGGTAATCACTCCATTCGAACGTCTTTCCAAAGCGCACGCCCGGCTCTTCGTATGCCACCAGGGTGCCGGTCCAAAGCGGAAACGCATCGATGATGGATTTCCACCCTCCGCTGCTGGTAAGCGCCCGGTCGATTCGCTTGTTCGATGCAATGACCAAGCCTGCCTCGTCAGCCCTCCGTAGGGCCTCGTCCATCGGAACGCCCTTTGCAAAGGGGGTCAGCACGGCGAGACTCGGACCTCGGATTCTCTCGCTGCCTGGGTTCTTCTGGGTTAAAGCCATTCATTTCACCTTCATCTGCTCAATCAGCCTCGCGGCTGCGGCTATCTGCTCACGAGATCCCACGACGATAAGTTTGTGCTCATCGTCTCTCATCAACCATATCGTGGTTCCTGATGTGGCTTCGACTGCCACCC
The DNA here is from genome assembly GCA_020053355.1 of archaeon. GTDB lineage: Archaea > Micrarchaeota > Micrarchaeia > Anstonellales > Bilamarchaeaceae > Bilamarchaeum. The sequence goes on from JAGVNI010000008.1 coordinate 164,224, forward strand.
CGAAATTCCAGCTGGGTCCGCTATTCAGATAGATGCATCGTTTGTCATTGCCATTCCTATCATCATATAAGCGGTTGACCATGCCTACGTTTTTCTCGATCCTGTGAAGCGCTAGTGCTCCCGGGTCTTGATAGGTGACTATATTCCCTGCAGGTATGTCATGTTTCGGATCCCCGATATACCAGTGATTCGAAACCGGGAATTCGGTGATTATGTCAATTTCAGTTGCCCGCACAACCCTTGTTTTCCCATCCGCCTCAAGTGAGAAGTTCGGATGTTCGGCTATCAAAGCGATATTTTTCTTTCCAATATGCTCTTCTGGGACAGGGAAAACATACCGTATGCCCGTATCGGGATCTTGATATTCGATATTTTTCCCGAGTTTCTGATCCGGCTTGTCATAAGCGGCTATCGTCCCGGTCCAGCATCCGAATGCTCCCTTCACGCTCCGCCATTCATGGTTCCCTATAAGGGACTGGCTGAGCCGCTTGTTCGATGCGATGACCAACCCCAAATCGTCGGCTTTTCGGAGCGCCTCTTCCATCGGAACCCCGGGCCACCTCGCAATGAAAACAGCCAAATCCGGGCCCCTCATCCTCTCATCTCCAGCCTTTTTTTCCTGTGAAATAGCCATATGTCCACCCCTTTATGTTATCAAATATCATAATTTGTGGTTAAAACTACTATTTATATTCTCTTTCCCCCCTAGGGAGTAGCATGAAACAGAGCATACTCGAGATGATAGGCCTAACAGAAGGCGAGGCGAAGACCTACAAGGCGCTCCTCCGGCTCGGCTCATCCTCGACAGGCGCGATTTCGTCAGAGGCGGGCGTCTCCACGTCCAAGCTCTACATAATCCTCGACAAGCTGGAGAGGAAGGGGCTCGCTTCCCATGTCGACCGGAACGGGGTGCGAAACTTTCAGGCCGTCGAGCCTGCGAAAATCAGGGATTATCTGAATGAGAAGAAGCGGGAGGTCGAGGCGCTTGAATCCGAGCTTGAAGCCCAGCTCCCAAGCCTCATGCAGCTCTATGCCCATGCAGGGGCCCATGAAACCGTCACCGTGTTCAGCGGCATGAAAGGGATGAGGACTGCCCACGAGCATACGTACATGAAACTCGGGAAAGGAGACATTTATTACGTCCTTGGCGTCCCCGACTATCCGCCCTGGGAGGAAAAGGACCCGAAAGGGCAGTTCGCAAGATACTGGGAAACCGACCACCGGAGAAGGGCCGCGGCCGGAATCGGATGCCGCATGCTGTTCAACACAGATGCGAACGCTGCCCTCCTTAAGCAGAGGAATTCCACGCGCCTCTGCGAGGCGAGGTACATGCCAATAGACATACGGACCCCGGCCTATTTCACTATATACAAGGATACGGTCCTGATTACCATGATATCTGCAGAGCCGATATGCATCGAAGTGGCGAACCATGACGTCGCCGACGCCTTCAAGGCGTATTTCGACGAGTTCTGGCGGAAGTCGAAACCTTTCAAGTAATTAAGAAAAAAAATAAATGAAAGAAAAAATCAGTACTGCTCGCAGAGCAGCATGTAATAGCTCCTGTCATGGTCGCAGGACGGGCATTTCGCCGGCGGCTCGTTGCCTTCATGAACGTAGCCGCATTTCATGCACACCCACTTCACTTTCGCCGACTTCTTGAAGATGGTGCCGGCTTTCACCTGCTCGAGGAGCATCTTGTAGCGCGATTCGTGGTGCGCTTCCACCTTGCCAATCGAGCGGAGGCGGACTGCGACGTCGGCGAAGCCTTCCTTCTGCGCAACGTCCGCGAATTCCGGGTACATCTTCGTGGTCTCGTAGTGCTCGCCCGCTATCGCGGCCCCGAGGTTCTCCGCGGTCGTGCCCATCACATGCGGGACATCAGATTCGACGGCGGAATCAGCCTTCGAGCCGGTCTTTGCCGCGACTGCGTTCAGCATCCGCATGTTCCATTCCGCATGCTCGAGCTCGTTCATCGCTGTTGCGATGAATAGGTCGGATATCTGCCGGTATCCTTCCTTGGCGGCGATGCCAGCGTACATCGTGTAGCGGTTGCGCGCCATGCTTTCCCCTATGAACGCTTTTCCCAGATTCTCCAAGGTTTTATAGTCTCCCATTCAGTTCACCTAATCCGTTGGTCGTTAGCATAAATCGAAATGCCTTTTATTCCAATTCTCCGTCGCCGACTTTTCCGAATTCTATCGGCTGCCGCGTGAATACGCGCACGCCGGATGGCACGTTCTTGTTCACGACCACGCCAGAGTGTATCTCGCAGTTCGAACCTATCAGCTTTCCCGGCATAGTGCAGGAGAGGACGCCGAATTTTGTGTTGTCCCCGACGAACGCCCCGAGCTTCTTCTTCCCCGAGTTCGCCCATCCTTTTTCGGTGAGCACGTTCACGTTGTCGGCATCGAAGCGGAAGTTCGCTATCTGCGTGCCGGAGCCGAAATTCACGTTCTCCCCGATGACGCTGTCGCCGATATAGGCGAGATGCTTGGCATTCACATTGTCAAGGAGTATGCTGCTTTTGATTGTCGTTCCCGGGCCTATCGAGCAGTTCTTTCCAATCGAACAGAAGCCCCGTATGCATGCGTTAGGCCCGACCGTCGTCCCCTCCCCGATGTACGCGCAGCCTTCCACGTAGCTGTTGATAATCCGGGCTCCGGAAGCCATGATTACCTTGCCGTCTATCGTAGAGTTCTCTATGTGGCCGTTTTTCGAGTCCAATTTAGAGAGGACGTATTCGTTGGCATCAAGCAGGTCCCAGGGATATGCGATGTCGCGCCAGAATCCTTCGACCACAACACCCTTCGCTCCCACGAATAGGCTTGCCAGCTCGTACTCGCCGCGTTCGGATTTGCCGAGGGATTTCAAGTCTGAAAAGACGGTCGGCTCCATGCAATAGACGGACAGGTTTGCAAGGTCGCTTTTGGGGTGCGCGGGCTTCTCTTCGAAAATGCTAATCCGGTCTCCCGAAAGCTCGGCGACGCCATAGCCGTGCGGATTCGCGACTTTTTTGAGCCCGAGCGTGATGCCTCCATGGTGGGCTTCAATCACGGCCTTCATCACCGACGCTTCGGTGACGATGTCTCCGGCAAGGACAAGGAACGTGTCGTCGATATGCTCCCTCGCGGCAAGCAGCGCGGCCCCGCTGCCGTTTTCCGGGCCCTGTGTAATGAAAGTCAGCTTCAGTCCGATGTCACAGCCAGTGAAATATGAGATGAGCCGGTCTTTCATATGGCGCACAACTATTACGGCTTCTGTGACGCCCACTTTCCGGGCTTCGCTGAGCAGGTGGTGGATGAGGGGCAATCCGGCAATAGGAAGCAGGGGCTTTGGCCGGGTTTCTGTCAGCGGCCTGAGGCGGATGCCGTCCCCGGCAGCAAGGATGACTGCTTTCATGATATGGTTTCGCCTGTGCGTCTTTAAGTTTATTGTGATTGGGCCAGTTTGTTACATATACTTTTATAAACTGTAACAACAAAAACTACTATATGCGCCTCCGAAAAACGCTCGCTTACGGATTGGGGAATGCCGACGGACCGGAAAAGGGAAGGGAAGTCGAAAAGCCTAATCAAATCAAGAGACTCGCTTATGCGTTCACCCTGGCATTGCCCCTGATAGCCGCATGCGGCGTCCGGACGGTATCTGCCCGGGAAGGGCTCACAAGCGCGGTCGCAAGCAGCATAATCGCCCCAAGGCCGGCCCGCGAGGCGAAGGCGCCGCCCTGCGCAAGCGATATTGGCGGCATCCTCCAGCCGGGCGAGAGGGTGACCGGCACGGTATGCAGGTTCGGCAGGGACTATGTGATGACGACCACAAGCCTCCTAATGATAAGGAGGCAGGCGGAAGAGATGACATTCGATCCGATTTCGCTCCGGATGCGGGTGACGCGCACCGATATGCGGGATATTTTGAGCCAGGGAATCGCGGACTGGGAGCCGTCCGAGGATTCCGTGTTCGTCCTAACGAGGGCGGACAAGCTGCTCACAAGGCTTCCGAACGAAGGCATGGGAGACACGGTCCCGGTTTATGAGATGCCTTTCGAGACGTCCATGCTCGGGAGCGACAGCATGGTCTATCACTCCGGTTTCCTCTTTATCGCCCCGCAGGGGGCGAATGTGCTGGTTTTCTCGTTTTCAGGAGAATCCACGGGGCAGGAAAGGTTGAACCTGCGCTCCGAACTGCCGGATGCGGGATTCTTCATGAGGGAGGGGAGGCTCATTTTCGGCAGGAGCGGGGTGGAAGAGACGGAAATCCGGGTTGACGGCCCGGAAATCAAGAGCATCCGGCTGATAAAAAGGCAATTGTGAAAAAGGAAAAGAAAAAAATCGGAGAAAGGCTAGACCTCTCTCCCCCTGCGGACGAAATGAACCGAAATCCGGTCCGAGTCCTGGCCGGACTGCAGCTCGCGCGACATGGCCGCATAATTCCTTACATATGTCTGCTGGAATGCCCCGAATCCAGGAGAACCTGGCCGAACGGTCTGGCCGTCCGGAAGGGTGACCGCAAGCACAGCGCCGGGATTGTTCGCGATGAGGCCCTGGAGCTGGCTGACCCGGTTAGGCATGCCATAGGTTCCGCCTGTTCCCGTAAGCCTGCGGTTCATCTCGAGGGTATATGTCTGGCCCGCGATTGATACTTCGTAGATGAACGTGTTGACCTGCACAGGTGCCGGCCTCGTACTTATGGTGGCGGCCATCCTGTCCATGGACTCCGAAACCGTGGCTTCAACGCGGCGCGCCCGGTCCCGGTCGCGCATCTCGCGGCCGGTGCAAATTTCAGTCGCCTGGGCCGGAGTCAGTTGCGTGAGCCTCCGGGTGCTTGGCGAAACGCGCGACCAAGCGTTGTTTACGGCGTTGATGTCGTTCACCCAGTTCGATTGGACCGGGTTGAGCACGACGTTCTGGCCCGCCCTCATGCGCTGCACGATGTCAAGTATCTGCCTTGACTGGTCTGCAGTGAATCCCCTTGCCGCAAGTTCGCGGGTAAAAACTTCCCGCGTAGTCTCGCGATGTTCCGGTTCCCTTTGCGCTGGTCCCCCCATTTGAACACCCTAGTTCCTCCTCGTCTGGCTTGTATGCGGCGCTTCCGCGATGCGGACCGCCGTGCTCTCGACATACCTGCCGTCGTGGAAAGTAAGCCCGAGATATGCGTCCCTGAAGAGGTCGAGCCTCTGGTTCGGCGTGCCTGCGTTGAACCTCGAATCGGCCTGCGTCGCGCCGGGCATGGTGACCTGGGCGAGCGTAACTATGGGGCTCGTCGGGTCCCTCGGATTCTCATGCCTGACAAGCTGGTTGTTGATGAGAAGGTCGTGAAGCCTCCTCTGGGCTGCGGCCACATCGACGCCTCCGCTGCTGGATGTGGGAAGCGGATCTGCCAAGGCGACGCGGTAGGTCCTTCCGCCAAGTGCGACATCATAAACGTATTGCTGGACGCGCCTCGGAGCCGGGGCGGTCCTTGCCTGGGGTGAGGTCTGGGTCTGCCGGACCGGCTGGGTCGTCTGCATCTGCTGCATCAGCTGGTTCATCTCGTGCAGGATTTGCCGGACTTGCTCGCGCTGCTGCTCGGTGAGACCGCTCCTGCGGATGGTTTCCGTGACTTCACGGAGCTGCTCGATTAAGCGTTCCCCTTCATTCCTGACCGGCGGTTTCCTCTGAGCTTGTGCCATAATATCACTTCCTATGCAACAAATATATATACAAAAACATTTTTTAACAGGCTTATCATCAAATATGATATGCTCGAGCGGAAAAAAATAGGGGAGATTCTCTCTAAATACAAGAAATTCAAGATTGCGACAATCTGCTCGCATTCGTCGTTACAGATATTCAAGGGCGCACGCGAGGAAGGCATCAAGACCATCGGGATAGTCCAAAAAGACAAGCGGAAGCTCTACGAGTCGTTCCCACTCGGGAGGCCCGACGAGTTCATCGAGGTGGACGATTACCGTGACATCCCGATAGATTATCTTGTCGATGAGGAAGCGATAGTGATACCGCACGGGTCCTTTGTCGAATATGTCGGGGCGGCGTTCGACGACCTGGCAGTGCCAGTTTACGGGAACCGGGCAAGCCTGATGTGGGAGCGCAGCCGCGACAAGATGTTCCAGTGGCTTACAAAGGCGGGAATCAAGACGCCCCGCATCATGAAGCCGGAAGAGATAGACGGCCCGGTCATGGTCAAGTTTCCAGGCGCCAAAGGCGGGCGCGGATACGTCGTCGTCAGCTCCGAAGACGAGTTCCGGAAAAGGGTGAAGGAGAAGGAATACATGATTCAGGAATTCCTAATCGGCGTGCGGGCTTATCCGCATTATTTCTTCAGCCCGTTTCCCGGCCACGGCTACAAGACGAAACAGGGGGAACTGGAGCTGCTCGGCGTAGACAGGCGTGTCGAGAGCAGCGCGGACGAGATTGCCCGCGCTGTGTCGCTTGGCATGGACCCGAAGATGGCATTCACGGTCATAGGGAACGAGCCGCTCGTCCTGCGCGAGTCCCTCCTTTCCGAGTACATGGAAATCGGCCGGACGATAAGCGAGACCTCGTTCGACCTCTTCGGCGGCCTCATCGGGCCGTTCTGCGTGGAGACGATAATCACCGAAGAGCTCCAGATTTACGCTTTCGAAATCAGCGCGAGGATAGTCGCCGGCACGAACGTCTATCCGGAAGGCTCGCCGTATTCCGTTTATTACTACAAGGAGCCGATGAGCGCAGGACGGCGCATAGCAAAGGAGCTTAAGCGCGCGGCTAAGATGAAGAAGCTTAGCCAGATAGTGTATTAGGGACATTGCGGCGTGGATATCCAATGGACGGAGACAAGGTGCCGGGGCATATTGCGATTATCCCAGACGGGAACCGCAGGTGGAGCGTGCAGAACGGAATCAGCAGGCAGGAGGGCTACGCCACGGGGATACGCAAAATCGGCGACGTGCTAAAATGGTGCAAGGCCCGGGACGTCCGCATGCTCACGATGTGGGGATTCTCTACGGACAATTTCAAGCGCGACCGGGACGAAGTAGGCGGGCTTTTCGAGCTTTTCAAGGAGAACCTGAAGAAGGCGATTGACAGCGACGACCGGAACAAGGATGAATTGCGCGTGCGCTTTTTCGGGAGGATAAGCCTGTTCCCGAAGGAAATCCAGGTGATGATAAAGAAGGCGGAGGAGATGACGTCTTCGGGCGAGCGCAAATACCAGCTCAACCTGTTACTCTCATACGGCGGCCGCGAGGAGATTGTCGACGCGGTGAACAGCATGATGGACGAGGGCCTGAAGGCAGTGGATGAGGATACCATCAGCTCCCACCTGTATACTAAAGGGCTCCCCGACCCTGACCTCATCATACGCACATCGGGCGAGCAGAGGTTATCTGGCCTGATGCCATGGCAGAGCTGCTACAGCGAATTCTATTTCTGCAAGAAGCTCTGGCCGGATTTCTCGAAACGGGATTTGGACGCCGCGCTTAACGAATATATGAAAAGGAAGCGCAGGTACGGGAAGTAGGCGTCCATTGGATTCCCCCTTCCAGATGTATCGGCTGGAAGAGGGAGAAGGACACCCGCTACGATGATTGGCCTCACACAGCGGCGACATGCATTTAAATCATTCCGCTTGAACTAATAATCCGCTAAGCCGCAGTAGCTCAGCTTGGGAGAGCACACCGCTGAAGACTTTTGGGATGGACACCCAGTTTTGGGGCGCCTTTTCCCAAAAGGCGCAAACGGTGGGGTCGCTTGTTCAAATCAGGCCTGCGGCAAATTTTCATTTTTTCCCAGTTTCCAGTCCGAGGGTAGGTCTCAGGAAAATTTGCCGGCAGGCCACTCAACGGCATTTTTCTTCTTTTCCCATTTCGAATCTCGTATTTTTCGAGCGCTGACCACACCATTTATATTACATTATGCACCGTTAACTAGCATCAATCTTCCACTCCCTCAGTTTGAATGTTGGCCAGATGGAAGAAGGTGAGACGGATGAAGACGAAGTTCGAAGAGATGACATGCTGCTCATGGCATACCCCGAGGAATGCCATCGTCAATATCAGGACCGGCGTGCTGGTCCCGAGTGAGGCCATCGACCGCATTCCGGCCAGCCCGGCAAAGGACACGATGCTCTATTCCGGCAACATGTGCGACCCGTGCGCGAAAAAGCTGCTGGACGGTAGGAAGGAGCCCCAGGCCGAGACCATAATGACGGCATTGCAAGCAGACTGAGGCCCCGATTTAGCCAAGTTTTCTTATCAAATCGAGCAACCGCGGGTATTTGGTGAATCCGGCGCCTTCGTTGATGTGCCCCGCGCCAGGCTCGATTAAGAATTCGCATTTCTTGCCGAGCATCTTCGCCATGCGCCGGCCTTCTTCAAGCGGGATGAACTGGTCGTTGTCCGAGTTAATCACGATGAAGCGGTCCGCCCCCCGCCCGATTTTTTCCCAATCGAATTCCTTTTCCACAAATCCGCGGATTTGGGGGATTCCGAGGTCTTTCGCGAAACCGGCGACGAGGATGACCGCCTTCGCTTTCTCCCCTTTTTCGAACGATTCGAGGAGGCGGAGTATTGCGGGGCCGCCGAGGCTGTGGCTGACGAGAATCCATTCGTCTTCAGGTTTGAAGCGGGGGACCAGGCGGCGGGCAGTGGCGAGCCAGGTTTCAAGTGTTGGGTTTTCCGTATCGGGAAAGTCGGGTGACAAAACCTCGAAACCTGAAACCCGCAACTCATCATGGAGCCATCCGCTCCAGCAGCTGCGGCCGTCGCCGCCCCAGCAATGGAAAATAAATGCCTTCATCGTACCGCCATGGTCAGAGAAGCTTCAGCTTCCCGAAAATCGCGTCAAGCTCGTTTGCGTTCCACGGGCCTGCGGCAAAGCAGGTTATGGAGCCAGGCTCTACTTGCGTGTGGCCGGCATCGTGTATGAGTTCGCACGGGATTCCCGCGGCTTTCCCCTTGTTGTAGAATTCGAGCAGCTCTTCCTCGCCCTGGACTTTAAGGACGACCTTCATCTGCCCTTCCGCTTCCCATGCGCGTGCGACATCGGGGTGCGCCTTTGCGACCTTCTTGTACGCGCCCAGCGATGCATGGCTGGATTGCGCTGCAATCTTGCCCTTTCCCATCCCGAGGTCGGAGCGGATGACGATGGTCTGCTTGTACATCGGATTGAACTTGGTGAATAGGGATTAAAATCAGGAGGCATGCGATGGCGAATGCATTCAGTTTAGGACGCTGCGCCAATCATCAGCACCACGGCGGGGATAGGTTAAAAATGCCTCTCGGCGAGATATCGGCGCATGGTTGATGACATCGAGACAGTTATCCGGCTGGTTGCGGCCGTTGTCGTCGGCTTGTCCATCGGATTCTCCAGGAAGCACAAGCCCGCGGGCCTGCGGACATTCGCCCTATTCTGTCTCGGCTGCACGATATTCACGCTCGTTTCCGTAAGCTTCACCGGGCCATACGTGGACCCGGCGCGCGTAATAGCCCAGATTGTGACGGGAATCGGCTTCCTCGGCCTGGGGGTAATCTGGAGGCAGGGGATAGGCAAGCCCACGGGACTGACGACCGCGGCGGCCATATGGGTGACCGCCGCGATAGGAATCCTCATCGGGCTCGGCATGTGGATTGAGGTCATAGTCGGGACCATACTGACCCTCGGGCTGCTTTATTCCAAGGCGCCGCTCAAGATGGCGCGTTTGGAGGAGTAGGCCGGCCCCAACCCCGGCTTGCCTTAGGAAAGTTTCGAGCAAAGGGCGGCGTAGGCAGGATGAAGTTTGGTGAAGCTTTAACTGGAGTAGAATCTTAGGAAAGCTTCCAGTATTTCTTGTTCTTGATGAAGTTCTTCTGCGCCTCGATCAAATCAAGGAAGAACGCTTCCTCGCTCCGGTGCAGGCGCTTCAGGACGCGGTCTGCGGTCGATGGCCCTACGCCGTATGTGGAAAGGGCTATCAGGGCCTTTTTCCCGTATGCGCGAATCAGGCCTGCCGAGAATTCTAGGTCGTGCGTCCCCTCGCCCTCGCGGTTGAGGAGGGCCAATGAAGCAGCGCCGCATTTATGGCATTTTATCGCATCAGGCGCGCCGGCAAGGTGCATGAAGCGGCTCGCATCGCAATTCAGGCACCTGAGCCTGAGCGTCTTCGAAAGGACGTTCTCCCGAAACGCCGCCACCACGCGCTCGCGGGGGGCGAATGCGCCGACTGATTCTGCGCCGGACACCCGCTCAAGCCCTATGGATGCGAAGAAGCTCGGCTTCTTGCGCAAATCCACTATGAGTTTCAGCTTCCCTGAGCGGACCGCGGCCAGCGCCTTCTCGGCTCCGGCAGTATCGAAATAGCGGAAGAAAATCGAGCGCATCGCCTCCTCGTAAACGACGGAATGGCGCATGGCATTGATGAAGCGGCTCCCGATATTCGCATCCACCGAGAGAAGGCCGAACATCCGTCCGACATGCAGGAACTTGAATTTGAGGAGCGAGGAATTCACAAGCGCCTCTTCAAGCAAGCCGCGCACGTCATGGATGTCACGGAAAGCGCGGACAATCGGCTCCTCTTTGATGGGAAACGGCAGCTTGACCAGGATGCGGTACGGGTCTGCGACGGCTATGACGCTCTCGCCTATCAGGTTGGAGAGCTTTTTCGAATAAACGCGCGAGAGCGCCCCGTTTATCTTTGTCCCGAGGCACGTGTGGATGATGATGAGGTCCTGGCTGATTTCGATTACCACCGTCTTGTCGTCCGGAAGGGGGGAGACGTCCTTCTTCACCGCGCGCATACGGCCGACGCCTTGAGCGACTTCGAACGACACTGGAATGTCCTCCCCGGTCCATGATGGCACCATGATGTCCGTGCCGGCTGTCGGCTCTGCGAGCACCTCGGACTCTGTAATGTCCACCACGCGCCATGCCGCCCCGTGCGAGAGGAAGCTCGCGCCCGGCTCGAGGTTCACGACGAATTCCTCATCCAGGCTGGATATCACCCGGTTCGCGGCGATGTCCTTCATCAGGAAACGCTTTGTTTTGGGGATTGTGCTAAGGTATGAGGAGAAATATTCGCGGGCGCGGGATTTGGCCCGGACCGACACCGCCCCTTTTGCGTCCTCGTCATAGAAGATGATGCCTTCCGCGTAAAGCTGGAGCGCGACCATGCGCAATTTATCGTAGGCGATGTTGTAGGCGTACGAGCGTGAGAGTATCGCGTGCGCCTTCGCGAGGTCCATCCTCCCGAAATCGAGGCAGACGCCGACCAGCTGGTGCGCAATCACGTCCAGGGCGCCGCGCTCGGCGCTCTTTCCCTCCATCCATCCGTTGCGCGCAAGCGCGGTTATGACCTCGCTTTCAAGCATGTCGTCGAAATCCGAAGGGAACACTATGCCCTTGGGAGTCTTTTCCAGGCTGTGCCCCGAGCGGCCGACGCGCTGGATGAGCCGGAAGACCTGGTGCGGCGAGCCGTATTGCATCACGAGGGAGACGTCCCCCACGTCGATGCCGAGTTCAAGGGACGATGTGCAGAGTATGGAGTTGAGCTTCCCGCTCTTGAACTCGTCTTCGGTGGACAGGCGCACGTCCTTGGAAAGAGAGCCGTGGTGCACGCCGATTGGCGCGCCGGCCTTTTTCAATGACGCGCCCAGCTCCTCGGCCATGCTCCGCGTGTTCACAAACAGCAGGGAGCGGTTCTTTCCGCAGAGCTCTTTTATGCGCGAAAGCTTCCCATCGCCCGTTCCCTGCTCGATGCTGATGTCCATATGGCGGTTCTTGCCGCTCTCGCAGACAGCATGCTCCCGCTCCCCGAAAAGCAGCTTCGCGGCCTCGGATTCGTCGGCAACGGTGGCAGTCAGGCCTATGCGCTGGAATTTCGCTATCTCTTCAAGCCTCTCAAGCCCCATCGAAAGCTGGGCCCCGCGCTTGTTGTCGAGTATGTCATGGATTTCATCGACTATCACAAAGCGCACGCTGGTGAGATGCCGCCTCATGATGCGGCCGAGCATCAGGGCCTGGAGGGATTCCACAGTCGTAAGGAGGATGCGGGGCGGGTTCTTCCTGTGCTTCGCGCGCTCATGCATCGTCGTGTCTCCGCTCCGGATGTCATGGCTGATTTGCAGCCTGTCGCACCACCAACTGAAGCGCTCTTTGAGGTCCCGGGACAAGGCGCGCAGCGGCGTTATATACAGCGCGTAGATGCCTTCCGGGGGATTCCCTCCGACAGCTGCGCCTTCCTCGGCCTGGATTGCCTTAATCCGCTCTAAGATTGGAAGGAGGGCGCTCTCGGTTTTACCCGAGCCTGTAGGCGCGAGAATCAGGACATGCTGGCCGGCCAGGACTTTCGGCATGGCAAGTTTCTGGATTTGGGTGAGCTCGCCGAACCTTTCCCGGACCAATTCCGCTACGCTGGACATGGATGGATAGGATATTGCATGAAGGATTAATGAGATATTCCATCATTCAGGATTTGAATTCAAGTATGACGACGCCCCGGTCCTCGTCCTCAGGCTCGCGCCGCCCGCCCTCCGGTTTGGTCGGGTCGATGTCATACTCGGGCGGGGCACGCTCGTCAATCGGGATTTCCACGCGCGGGCGGTCGTCTTTCGGGGCCTTCCGCCTGTCCTTGCTATCCTTGTCTATGAGAGGGATTATCCAAGCCGGGGGTATCCATGCAGGAACGCCTGCCTTTAGCGGCCCGGCGGCCTTGATGCGGCCGATAGAAGATTGAAGTTGCCCGAAATGCATCTTCATGATAATATAATGAAAAACACAATTTTTAAATATATGTCACAGAAGCCGGAAAAAGGGTTTATAAAACGAGCAAGGCATTATCGAACGAGAGAAAACTATTCATCAGGTGCATCATCCATGGACGATAACGAATTGGAGTTGTTTCGGCAGGCGGGAAAAATCGCATCCAAGGTGCGCGAGGACAGCAAAAGCCTCATCATGGTCGGCGAGTCCCTTCTCGACATAGCTGAAACGATAGAACAGATGATTGGCGAAGAGGGCGGCAAGCCGGCGTTCCCGGTCAACATCTCCATAAACGACATCGCAGCGCATTACACGCCGGAGTTCGAGTCGGACCTGGCCCTCGGGGAAAAAGACCTGGTGAAGGTCGACCTCGGCATAGAGGTGAATGGGGCGCTCTCTGATACGGCGTACACGGTGGACCTTGACGGGGGAAACGGAAACCTGGTCAAGGCTTCCGACGATGCCCTCGCTAACGCGATTAAGGCGATACGCCCGGGAGTGACGGTCGGCGAAATCGGCGGCGTAATCGAGGAGACGATAAAGGGCTACGGATACAATCCGATATCGAACCTCTCAGGCCACATGATAAAGTCGAACGAGCTCCATGCCGGAGTCGAGATACCGAACATTAAGACGAACGACCCGTACCGCTTCATCGAAGGTGACATATTCGCGGTCGAACCCTTCGCAACGACCGGCAGCGGCCATGTCGAGGACTTGGAGCAGGTGGAGATATTCTCGATTTACATGCCTTCTAAAGTGAGGATGAGGCAGTCCAGGAAAATCGTGGAGTTCGTCCTCCAGAACTACGGCATGCTCCCGTTCGCTGAACGCTGGGTGCGAAAGAGCTTCGCATCAAAGCTTCTTGTCAGCGCGGCCCTGAAAGAGCTGCTGCAGAACCATTTCATCCGGGGATACCCGGTCCTCCGAGAGGTGGACAGGGGCCTGGTCTCGCAGAAGGAGCACACGGTGCGCGTCACAAAAGACGGGTGCGAAGTGCTCACCCTCTGATTGGCACATCGCGCGCGGCCACTACAATCATGCTTCCCCCTTCATGCCTATCTTCGGAGATGTGCGGGTATGGCGGGCGGTGGCCCACGAATGGGACGAGTAGGGGATGGGCAAGGGGCGGGTGATAAAGGTGCTCGATTCGCATCCCGCTATCAGCCAGGAAGCCGGACAAATCGCCGTTCTTCTTGATCCCGGCTTCGGAAAACGCCTCCGGCATCCCCATGCCGGGGAAATTGCTTATTATCATCCGGCCGGAATCGCTAAGGAACGGGAGCAGCCCGGCTATGGTCTTCCGGAAATCCACGTAATTGAGAACGTCGACGAAGAGCATGGCGTCGAACTCTGGCCGCCCACGGCGGGGGTCGAAGCCCAGGTGGCGGGAGATGGCAAGGAACCTGAGCTTCTGGGACACCGAGTCCAAAGAAAGTTTCTCTATATCAGCCTGGATTTCGAGGACCGGGCCGGTTACGCGGGAGAGAACGGGCATCGCGATGTCGGTCCTCACGACGAGCTTGCCATGAAGAGGATACATGGATGGCTTTGGCAATGCTTTTTTACCACGGCCATGCGTGCTTCCGCTTCCGGCATCCAGAATCACACGCCCGAGCCTTCCGGCAGCCTCGATTTCGTCTATTAGCGGTGCGACCTCGTTCCTCTTGAAATCTGCCGCGTAGCTGCACCCCCATTCCCCCTTCCAGAAATTTCGGCGTTCCGTGTAACCGGCGGCGATGTTCGTGCGGCTCATGGAATTAGACTTACATAATTATATTTTTAACCACGTCCATTTCCAATGAAACCGCCAGGCAAACGGCAACGAAAGGCATTAGAACCGGAATTAGCAAGGAAGAATCAGGGCCCGTGTGGCAACCTGGATAACCGGCGGGGCTTCGGATGCACTCTCCCAAGTGCGGGAGCGACCCCGAGATAGGGGTTCAAATCCCCTCGGGCCCGGTCTTTTTTTTAAATCTGCCCAGCCTCAGCCAGCCTTGTTCAAATCAGCCTTCTTTATCCATGCGCCAAGGGTCATCTGCATGGTTTTCGCAGCTTCCTTGCCCGCGGTTCTGGCAAAAACCGCAATCTGCTTCGCGGCCACCTGGATTTCATCCTGGGGCGCGAACATTTCCGGCTTGTCCATCTGCAGCAGTTGCCGGCCCACTTCGGCCACTTCCACCGTGTTGTCGGAGGAATTGACTTCGGCGAATTTAGCCATCTGGAACGTGAATGCGCCTTCCTGCACGCCGCCTTCCACGCCGCTTAGGGCGCGCGTAACGAGCGGATTGCCATCCCACCGCTTTATCGACTGGAAAAGGCACCTAGCGATGCGCTTAAGCGCGAGCTGGTATTCGGCTTCAGAGAGCGGCTCCCGGCTCTCCTGCCCCCTCCGTATCATCTCGAAGGCAAGGTGCTTGATGCGTGATTCGGCCCGGATGGCGAACGCAGCGCCGTCAACTGCGGTATCGCTGAGTATGTCGATTGCACCGAATTGCGGGAATAATCTCGACATCCGAAAAACCCGCATTGCGACATCCGCCGCAGGGTCGATAATCGCGATGATTGGCGCAGCCAAGGCGACCGACTTGCCGGCGCGGTAGAGGAGGGCGTCGCGCTCGAGATAATCCGGGACTTCTTCCCCGAGCCGGTACGGCACGAGCGCCTGACCGAGGTATGCGGGGATGCCCCTGCTTCTTAGCGCCGCTACTCCGATAAGGTAGGGCTCCCAGGGATGTACTATACTGAGCGATATCGCGTTGCTCACCTCGTCCTGTTTAATCCTCGAAGCGGTCGTGAGGATGAGGGAGGCGTTTATAGGGTCGTCCGGCGTTTCTACGCCCTCATCATACACATGGTATTGGCCTTGGAACAGCCTCGGTTCGATGGATTCGAGCCGGGGGATTACAATCGGCCTTGAATCGATTACCCTTTCGATGCAGTCCAGCAGGTATTCAGGGGCACCCACCGGGACGCTCCCTTGGAATAGCGCGTCAGCGTACATCTTCATGACACCGTCAACATCAACCAGCGGGCCTGCATCCTCCGGCATGCCGAACGATTTGGTCTGGGCAAGCGCATCGAAGACCATTTCGTAGAGCGTGGCTTGCGCCGCGTCGTCATGGGACTTCTTCGTTTCCTTTGCGCCCACGACAGAAAGGTGGCCCTTCATCTGCTTCGGCCTTTTTGCGATATTGATGATGTACGGATTGAGGCCCTCAAGGTTCGAGTCACCCCCGAAATCGCCCTCTTCCGGCGTTGCCTTGGCCAAAAGAAGCGTCTCTCTCGTGATGGTTTTCCCGAACTGGATTCTTGGCGCTGTCCCTTCAAGTATGATGTGCGTCGTGGATTCGAATTCCCTCCTCTCGGTGCATTCCTTTGCAAGGAGGTCCATCTCATGCGGCGAGGAAAGGGGAAGCGCGGTTTCCTTGGCCGTTTCGGCCGGTATGGAGGCCGCAGGCGCAGAAGGAATGTCGGACCGGTGTCCGGATGCCTTAGGCGCCGTATCTATTGCCGGCTCTGGGAGCTTCGGAGCGCTAGCTGCGGCTTTTGCCTTCGCGGCTTCCTTCGCGGTCTTGTTCTTATTGTAAATATCCGACAAGCGTGCCATAATCTGACCCCTCTGACCCTCTGAAGTGGGTATAAGTAATATTATATATGTTACAGAAGTTATAAAAATGTATATATATCGACGGAAAACGGCCGGGAATCCAATCAACGACGCTTGCCGATGGGTGATTCGATAATTTTTTAAAAGCGATGAAAGGAGTATGCTAGACCTTACCAGTTAGAGGAGAGAATATGGATTTTGTTTTCAAGATTGCCGGCCAGGCCGGGGCAGGCGTGATGATTACCGGCAGGATGATGGTGAAATGCTTCACCCGGGGCGGCTACAATGTTATAGGCTACCCGGAATACCCTTCGCTTGTCCGCGGGGGGCACAACACGGTCCAGGTCAGAATCAGCGACAAGCAAATCCACAGCCCAAGGCACGACTGCGACCTGGTAATCGCGCTCAACAAGGACGCGATATTCTACCATATGGAGAGCATGGCTGAAGGCGGCATGATAATATACGACCAGCTTATCGACCCAAGCCGCTTCAAATTGAGGCCGGATGTTCGGATGCATGCCCTTCCGCTCTCAAAACTCACCCTAGATGTCGGCGGAACCGAGCAGATGAAGAACACCGCCGCACTCGGGGCGGCCCTTGCAGCCGTGGACTACCCGTTCGGGATGCTTGAAACCCTGATTCGCGAAGAGCTTGCGAGAAAGGGCGAGGAGATAATCAAGGTCAATATCAGCGCAGCCAAAGCGGGCTATGATTTCGTCAAATCCGGAGGCATATCGTTCGGGAAGCAGATAAAGCCGGCATCAGATGTCCGCAAGACCATAGTGACCGGCAACGAAGCCATTGCCCTCGGGGCGGTGCGCGGGGGCATGAAATTCTATGCCGCGTACCCGATGACGCCGGCATCCTCCATCCTGCATTACCTGATTGAGAAGGAAAGGCAGTTTTCCATCATCGCGAAACAGACCGAGGACGAGATTGCCGCCATGAACTACGCGATAGGCGCATCGTTTGCCGGCGCGCGCTCGATGGTCGGAACCTCCGGCGGCGGTTTCGCGCTCATGACCGAGGCGCTCGGCCTGGCGGCCATGTCCGAGACGCCGATAGTCGTCGCCCTCGTCCAGAGGAACGGGCCGAGCACCGGCCTTCCCACTTGGACAGAGCAGGGGGATTTGCGGATGGCCCTCCATGCGTCGCAGGGCGATTTCCCCAGGGTGATACTCGCCCCAGGGGACGTGCAGGAGGCGTTTTTCCTGAGCGCCAAGGCGCACAACCTGGCGGAAAAATACCAGATACCGGTCCTCATCCTCTCCGACAAGTTCCTTTCCGAGACCGTCTTCTCGACCGAACGCTTCGACCAGTCAAGAGTGAAAATCGAGCGCGGCAAACTGGTAAAAGGCCCGCTCCCGGCCCTCGCCCCGATGACGCGATGGAAACGATATGCAATCACCGATGATGGCGTGTCGGAGCGCGCCCTTCCGGGCACCCCGAACGGGATGCATGTCGGCACGAGCTACGAGCATGACGAAACGGGGTTCAGCTCCGAGAGCTTCATCATGAGGGCGAAACAGGTGGACAAGCGCGCGGCCAAGATGAAGAAGCTCCTTAAAGAGATGGAGGCGCCGGATGTCTTCGGCGCAACAGAAGGCGCCGAAGTCACACTCGTGACATGGGGCTCCATGAAGCTTCCCGCATTGGACGCCCTTGCGCTTCTTGAGACAAAAGGCATCCGGACGCGGCTCGTCAGTTTCACGCATATATACCCCCTCAATCCGAGGGCGGTTAAGAAGGCGCTGCGGAACTCCGGCATTACTGTCATGGTGGAGAACAACCCAACCGCCCAGTTCGCCGGCCTGCTCAAGGAATATGCGAATGTGAAGCTGGATTTCCACATGCTGAAATACGACGGCAGGCAGTTCTTCGCCGAGCAGATAACGGAGGAAGTAGTGAAGCTGAAAGAGGCCGGATTCAAGGGCCAGCAGAGGATAGAGGTCATCGAGAAGGAGGATATGGAGTATTACAACCCGCAAAGGCACGGCTTGTAGGTGAATGCTATGGTTGCGATTACAGATTACAATGTTGCGGAAAAATCGCAGTGGTGCCCGGGGTGCGGGAACTTCGCGATTGTGGGCGCATTGAAAGGCGCATTGGCTGATTTGCAGATACCCCAGCACCAGGCGGTAATCGTCTCCGGGATAGGCTGCAGCAGCAAGCTCCCCCATTATGTGAACACGTACGGCTTCGAGAGCCTGCATGGGCGCGGCCTCCCGGCCGCATCCGGCATCAAGCTCGCGAACAACAGGCTGACAGTAATAGACGTCGGCGGGGATGGGGACGGGTACGGAATCGGCTCGGGCCATTTCCTGCACATCATGAGGCGCAACTATGACCTGACATACATAGTCCATGACAACCAGATTTACGGGCTTACGACCGGCCAGGCATCGCCCACATCGCAGCTCGGCATGAAGACCAAGACCACCCCGTATGGCGTGGTGGAGACTCCGTTCAACCCCCTCTCTACGGCGATAAACGGCGGGGCTACTTTCGTGGCGCGGGCTTTCGCGGGGGACATGGCGCACATGAAGGAGATGTTCAAACAGGCGATTGCGCATCGGGGGTTCGCGCTTGTCGACGTCTTCCAGCCATGCGTGACATTCAACAAGCTGAACACGTACGACTTCTTCACGAAAAGGGTGTACAAGCTTGAAACTGAGGGCCATGACACAACTGATAGGATGAAGGCCATCGAGAAGGCGTACGAGCAGGTGAAGACGAATTACGAGCGCCTCCCCATAGGCGTTTTCTTCAAGGAGGAACGGGCGACCTACGAGGACACGCTCCCCCAAATCAAGGAGAAGGCGCTCGTGGACCAGCCTCTTTCCGGCTTGGACATATCAGCGGTCTATCCGGACATGGAATGACTTCGCTTGGGAGCCGGCCGGGAAATGCGCCCACAGAATCGTTAAAAACTGCCTTTGACAATTGAAGTATTGTGCAGCTTGTTCCCAGGGCATACCAGCTTTCCATTTACAATTCCGTCAAATCGCACGGCAACACGCTGGTAGTCCTCCCGACAGGCCTCGGAAAGACGTTGATAGCCCTGATGCTAATCCAAGACAGGATGAAACTCGGCCGCTGCCTCCTCCTCACACCGACAAAACCGCTTGCCAAGCAGCACCAGCAATCGGTGATGGACACCCTTGAACTGACCGACAAGAACGTCGCGCTGGTAACAGGCGAAGTGAGCCCGAAGAAACGAAAGGAGGCATACCTGACGGACATCGTCATAAGCACGCCGCAGACAATCCGGAACGACCTTGAAAACGGCGTGCTGGAACCGAGATTCTCGTTCGTGGTATTCGACGAATGCCACAGGGCGGTCGGCGATTATGCCTACACCCAGGTAGCCGAGAAGCTCCACGGGCCGGACACGCTTTTTTTGGGGCTGACCGCATCCCCTGGCGGAAGGATGGACCGCATCCGCGAAGTCATGAATGCCCTGAAAATCGACAACGTGGAGATACGCGGCCACGATGACCCCGACGTAGCCCCGTATGTCCAGAAAAGCGAAATCATCTGGGTACCTGTCCTATTATCGGACCATTTCAGGGAAATAAAGAAGGAACTGGATGCGATGACAGGAAAGCACGCCGAGAGGCTTGCCGCGATGGGCTTCCCCCCGCCGCTCAAGCACAAGGGCAAGTTCATGCAGCTCCGCGAGCGAATCCTGAACATCCCGCATGCCATCAAATATCCCGCGCTCATGCAGTACTCGGTGCTGCTCCATCTGCTCCATATGACCGAGCTTCTCGAGACGCAGGGCGTCTACCCGCTCCGGGGCTACCTGAAGAAACTTGAGGAGAAGGACAGCAAGTCGGCGAAGCAGCTCCTGAACGAGCCCGGCCTTGCGAAAGTGAGGATGCTCTGCCAGAAAGACGAGGACCACCCGAAGATGGCGGTCTTAATCGAGACCATCCGGAACCTCAAGGGCAAGAAGATGATTGTCTTCGTCCAGTACCGCTCCCAGATTGCGCGCATCGAGGAGGTGCTGAAAGCAGGCGGCATCAGCGCGAGGCAGTTCGTCGGAAAAAAAGACGGCGTCACGAAGAAAATACAGGAGGAGACGATTGCGGATTTCCGCGGGGGGAAGTTCGACGTCCTCGTTGCCAGCAGCATCGGAGAGGAGGGGCTGGACATACCGGCAGTCGATGCGGTGATATTCTATGAGCCGGTTCCGAGCGAGATACGGGCAATCCAAAGAAGGGGGCGCGCGGCGAGGCTGAAAGAGGGGAAGGTAATCGTGCTGATGACCAAGGGCACCCGCGACGAGTTTTACTATTATGCGGCGAACAACCGCGAAACGAGGATGAAGAAAATCCTGGGCGGGATGCAGAGGGCCAAGAAAAAAACCAGTTTCGTAAGAGCGGACGCAATCGCTGCCAAGCCCGCGGAAAGCGGGAACCCGGAACCAACGCCCGCTCATGATACAAAAGCCAGCGCCCCGAAAGAGAAAAAGACGGGCCAGACGAAGATGACTGATTTTTAAGTGTTTTGATATATAATTTTGTGTTAATAACGTGGACTAGGCGCAGGAGTGAGAAGGACGGAATGCAGATGACCCAATTGAATCCGAAAATCCGCACGGCGGGCGCGTACACATTCGGAGCAAAGGCAGAGGCATTCATGCGCGCGGCCGCACGCGGCAGGAACCCGGTTTATGCTGTCGCAGAGGAGGGCATATTCGGCGGATTCGACATCCCGGAGAGGCTGGAACTGGAGTATGTCAACAGGATAAGCTCAGGATGCGAACGGAAAGGCTCTCCGGATTCCAAGATGATGGGACGCCTGATTGACAAGTACCTCTTTTCCGGGATTGAATACCGGAGGGTATTGAAGTCGTTGACGCTTGGGGGGGAGTTCGATAAGAACAGCCCCTCGTTCATGCGCAGCAATTATGTGGAACTCGCTAAAAGCGTTGATGAGAATCCCGGCCTCTTTTCATCCAAGCGGGCTGAATGCTTCCTTGGCAGGATAGCCGGGTATGCAAGGGGCATTCTGGAATTGGGCATCCCCATGCCGGAGGAGCAGGCGCAAGCCTTGCGCATGATTCTTTCTGCGCATGCAAAGAGGTTCGGGGTGGAAGGGAAGAAGGAGCCGGAGCGGGAGGATGAGGGGCTGGAATGGACCGTCATCCCGTATACAAGGGGGGAGTATACAATTGCAAGGCGCACGCAGGTCTTTCTTGGCGCGCTTTTACGGATGCAGGACCCCTTGATGGAAGTCGCGAAGGAGGGCTTTTTCGGCGAGTACGCGCTTGATGGCAGGACGAGGATAATGTATTATTGCCGGATATCGGATGGATTCCCGGTGGATGAGGGAGGTTCCGAGGATTTTGGCCAGCTCCTCTTCTCAGTGCAGTCGTATGAGACGCTTTACGCTTTCAAGAGGATGAATCCCACGCCAATCGGAGATGGCATGTCCACGCTCGTCCTGCAGATGGCCGCCGCCCTAGAGCGGAACGAATCGGTGCTCGGCCCCCGCCTTTGCGCAGCGCTCAGGCGGAAGATTGCCGGGCTCGCGGAGAATATCATGCACGAGGCGGATGCCGTCCCGGGAGGGAGCGATGAACGGGGGGACATGGCATTGGCCAGGATAATATCGGAAATCGGTTGCCGAAGATGAGAGGAACTGCTGCGGGAGTTCCCCGCCAGCTATGCGCATGGCATGACGAGGCGGGCGGACGTTATGGATGGGCTGCCCTGCAGGCTACCTGCTGGCATAGAGCATGCCGAAACCCCCGCTCCCCGGCACGACTTTCACCCTGAAACCGATTTTTTCGAGGAGCTGGATTAGGCCCTCAAGCCCGAAACCTCCGGAAGAAGGATGGTATTCCATGCTTATCCTGCGGATAATCCGCAAGACCTTATCGGGGCAGGACTTGAATATATCGTATTCCGCCCCTTCGCAGTCGATTTTCAGGAAATCTATCTTTTTGATGCCCTCTTGCGCGACGAAATCCCCAAGGGAAACGGCCTTCACGGACATCCGCCTGCTGCTCCCGAAGGCGCCGGAAAGGGAGCCGAGCGTCCGGTTTCCATCGTTCTGGAAAAACACGGCCGTCCCGGATGCCGCACCTACAGCGCAGTTGAATGCAGATGCGTTTTTCATGCCATTGACAGCCAGCGTCTCCTGCAGGCGGCTGAAATTGATGGGGTCGGGCTCCAACGAATACACCTTCCCGTTCTTTGCGAGCGCGGATGCGTATGCGGAGAAGATGCCCACGTTGGCCCCGATATCGAGGACGACATCATCCGGGCTTATCCCGAATCCCGCCGGGGTGTAGCACCTGAACACCCAGATTTCCCGGAAGACGTAGCGGTCGATATGGCCGCCACGGAGCATGAGCCGGATGCCGTTCTTCAGCCGGTATTCCGTTCCGGCCTTGCCCGTGATGCCGAAGGAATCGAGGATGTAGGCAAACGGGTTTTCCATGATGGAAAAGACCCGCCGGTATATTTCGAACCGGGTCAGGCCCGTTGAATTGCCCGGCATGCTCATGCCCCCGCCTTCACCCTGCTCACGCTCGTCTCGAGGATGAACGCCAGCTCATCCTCCGAAAAATCGTAGAACGCCATCAGCTCATGCGCGTGCTTCTTCCCGAACTCTTTGAGGAGGGGGAGGTACGCAAGCGCATCGCGGCGGTTGCCATGCACCCTGGCCCCGATTTTCAGGCCGATTGTTTTCAGGATTGCCCTGCGCTCCACCGTGCGGGACATGTTTTTCAGATATGCGGGAAAACTGTATTTTGTGAATTTGTGGTACGGGCGCGCTTTCGCGAGCGCGACGCCCGCCGTCGCGAGGTCGATTGAGTATTTCATGAGCTGCCAGTTGGTCTTCCTGATGCGGCCGTCGAAGATGTCCGCTTTCGAGAGCGAATCATATGCGGCTGCGATATCCGCCGCGGTCTCGTATTCGGCGGGGATGTTCTCGTCCATCCACAGCTTGATGAGGTCGTAGTCGATTTCCCCGCTGATGGCTTCGCGGGCGGCCGCGTAGGTCTCGGCCTTGAATATGCCCCGCACCATCTCGAAAATGTCCTTGTCATGGACGCGCGCCGTCGGCCCCATGGCCTGCAGGTCGTTTAGGGCGGCGCGCAAATCGCCTTCAGCGCGCGTCGCAATCGCTTCAAGCGTCTCGGCGCTTACATCCAGGCTTTCCGACTCCGCGATGCGCTCGAGATGCTTG
This sequence comes from archaeon, assembly GCA_020053355.1. Taxonomy (GTDB): domain Archaea; phylum Micrarchaeota; class Micrarchaeia; order Anstonellales; family Bilamarchaeaceae; genus Bilamarchaeum. The sequence continues at coordinate 187,756 of JAGVNI010000008.1, forward strand.
CGCACCGAGAGCTTGTTGATTCTCTTGAAATCCACGATTTCGCACTCGCTCCGGATTCCGGAAAAGCTCTTGTCCCAGATGTCCGTTGCCGTGACTATGGCAGGGCATGGGGATTCCGAGAGGAAGTTCTTTATCGCGTTCCCGCCTCCGCTGTCAGTCCGGCCTGCCAATACGTCCGCATCATCTATGAGTATCAGTTTTGCGCGCCCGAAAAGGCTTCCTGCCGATGCGGACGCGCCAAGGATGCGGTCCACCCGCGCGCGGTTCCGAAGCTCGCTCGCGTTCATCTCCACGAGGTCAAGGTCATACTCGCTTTTCAGGGCGTAAGCGATGGAGGTCTTGCCGGTGCCAGGCGGCCCGTAAATCAGGAGGGGCTTGCGCTTCTTCCCGGAAAGCCAATGGAGCATCCACTGGCGGATGTGCTCGAGGCGGTCGGCGTTCCCGAGCATGTCAGCGAGTTTTTTCGGGGCGTATTTCACGGTCAGCAGCATCTTCGCACTCCCAGAATTCCCCGACAGCCTCCTCGGGGCTGCCGGTCACGACGGCCCGCTCATCGCGGGAAAGTATCCAGTTGTATTTATTCCATTTGAAACGTTCGTCCATATAAACCACGGCCACCCTGTCGCTCTCCTTCCTCCTCGCCCTCCCCGCAGCCTGGAGCGCCTTGATTGTCCCGGGGTAAAGGTAGCCGTAGTCCCAGCCCCGGCCGAATTTCGCATCATAGTAATCTATGAGCGCGCGCGACTCCAGGCCCATCTCCTCAAGCGCCACGCCCACGATGATTACGGTCTTGATTTCCCCTTCCGGATAATCCACCCCTTCGGAAAGCGAGCCGCCCTGCACCCCGACAAGGACGCCGCCGGACCGGAAATCGCGGAGCACTTTGCGGATATCACCGGGTTTCATCCCGGGCCGCTGGATGTGCAGGTTGCGCGAAAGCACGAGTGGAAGCACGCTGTCCATCACCTCATAAGACGGAAAGAACACTGCCGTGCCGCCGGGCGTGCGCGATATTATCGCGTCGATTTTCGCTGCGATGGCGCTGTATTCGTCCATTCCGCGGCGGGTGTAGCGGGTCGTTAGCCCCTCGGCAATCACGTTCACGATATTCGAGCTGGCGAAGGGAGACGGGTAGGCTTTCATCACCGAGCGCTCCTTGTCCAGGCCAAGGACGTCCCGGTGCATTTCCATGGGAATCATGGTCCCGCTCATCAGGATGGATGCTGCGCAGTCGTTCAGAATCCTCGTCGCGGATGAGGGGTCCAGCATCCTTTTCGAGAGGAAATAATGCCCATGCTCACGCCTCAGGATGCGGACGCATCCTGCATCCCCGCCCTCCCAGTCCATAAGGAAGCGGGCGAGGCGGAGGCATGCGCTTTTCCTGCCGGTCTTCTCAACGTATGCATTGCCGGCGTCCTCGGCCCGCTGCACGGCCTCTTCGATGGACAGGCCGAAGCGGCCGATGAATCCCGTGAAATCTTCCGGGGACACCACCCGCTCCTTCGCGCCTGTGAGCGCATCCTGGCTCCATGCGCGGAACTCCTCTTCAAGCGGGCCGGCATCAAGGCCGAGGGACTTCATCTCCTTCCCGACCCTTGAAAAAAGCAGCGTGCTCGCGTTGCGCGAGAGAGAGCTGCGGACGCGCGGGGCGAGGTTGTGCGCCTCGTCCACGATGATGATAGATTTTTCCATGCGCTTCTTTATTTTCTGGAGGAAGATGTCGCGGATATGCGGCATGAAGATGTGGTGGTAGTCGGCGACGACGACGCGCGAGACGGCGGCAAGCTTAAGCAGCCATTCGTACGGGCAGCTCATCTCGCTCCGGCCCCGCTCAATCAGTTCATGGTGCGACTTCCCGCTGCCATACCCTTCCAGGAGCCCGCGGAAGCGCTCTTCCGCCTTCATCTCCTCGCGGCGGTTGTAGCCCCGCGCATTCTTGAAAAAGACGCATTCGGCGTTCTGCCTCTTTTTGATGCACGCGCTGAGTAAGCCCTCGGAATCCATGCCGCGCAATGAGTCGTCAATGCAGCAATGCGTCCGGCCGACCATGTCGACCGCCCTAAGGCCCAGATGGTGCTTCTCCTCGATTCCCCGGACGACATCGAGCGCGATTTTATGCTGTGAAATTTTTGAAGTGAGGAAGAAGATGTCGAGGTCCTGCTCGATGGCGACGGATACGGCCGCTGAAAGCGCGGCGTCGGTCTTGCCGGAGCCGGTCGGGGCGTGCGCGAGGATAATCTGGCGGTAATTGATGGCGCGCTGCATGTCCTCCATCAGCTCTTTCTGGCCTGGCCTGGGGGAGTCGTGCCGAAAATAGAGCGCCATGTCAGGTTATTCGCAAGAATGCTATATAAGCAAAGGAGGGGCGCATTTCCGCAGGGCGGAGCGGGCGGTGAACCTTTTATAATATGTCGTAATAGATATAACAACATGAAAAGAGCGCAGCAAATCACCCGGCCGCCAGGATGCGAGGACTTCAGGCTGGTCTTCAGGCAGGCGCGGGATGACATCCTTTTCATCGGAATCCACCATCACCCAATCCAGCTGACGCCGAAGGCAGAGCTGGCCAGGTTCAAGGAAAAGGTCGGACAGCAGGACAGGCTCTACATCGAAGGCTCAAGCCGCATGCATTTTCAGAAAGATTGGCAGGGTTTGGCTGTAAGCAGGGATAGGTTAGAGGGGATGGCATACGCGCATTACAAAGGCGAGAAGATATTCCTTGACGATTTGAGCTCCGCGAATCGGCTCGAGCTTGCTAAAAAGTACGGATTGCGACCATATGCTTTTGCAGGCTTATATGCCTGCTTTGGGCTATGCACGAATGTGACGAATGGATATTTTGATTCAGATGAATTGTATTTTTCAACCTCCAGGTTTCTTGATATTATCCGAGGGTGGGGCGAGAAGTACTTCCCGATAAAGGGAAGCGAGAGGGCTGCAAGGGGCGCAATTGAAGCGGCAATTAAGTGCCAGGAGGATTTCGGTTCCCTCAAGCCCTTAGGGGATGTAGCAGATACTTTTGCCAGATTCAATGGCAGAGTAAGAGACGCTGAGGTTTACGGCCCGCTGATGACCGGGGTTGTATCAAAGACCGGTGGCAGAAACGGCGTCATCATCGGCTCCCTGCACATAGATAATCTGGTAGGCATTCTCGAGGGACGGCAATTGGATGTGCCGGACTGGTCCGTTTATGTGGAGCGTATGAGCGATGATGCCCGGGTAGTTTATAGATCCCTCATGGATGCGCTTTCAAAGATAGGGATATGATTCGCCGCACCAGAACAAAGCTGGCCCGCGGATTGCTTATTATATAATATCGCCGGGAGAGTATCGCATGATGGAATGCCCGGCGTATTCAGCGCGCCGGAAGGATGGGCATAATGAAATTCCTCTACGATGCGCCCGCGATACTTTACAAGGGGGCGCTGGTTGTGGGCGACACGCATTTCGGCATGGAAGAGAAGCTCCGCCGCAAGGGCATCCACGACAGCATGTTCAGCATGCGCGAATTTGAGCGGCTGAAATCGCTCATCATCAGGCATAAGGCGAAAAGGCTGATACTGCTTGGGGATGTCAAGGAGGACATCACCATGCTTGATGCGACGACTGAAAGCATCCTCGCGAAGCTCTCCATGCTCTGCCCCATTACGATTGCCCGCGGCAACCACGATGGGGGCATCGAGCAATGCGGCAACGCGGAAATAGTGGGCGCGGGCGGATTCGTTTTCGGAAAACTCGGCCTCCTCCACGGCCACTCATGGCCTGATGAATCCCTGCTTTCATGCGATTACCTTGTTGTCGGCCACCAGCACCCGATGGTTGCATTGACAGACGCGTTCGGAAAAAGGCGCACGGAGCCGGCGTGGATTGTCGCGCCGTGCGATGCGGAAATCCTAGCAAATCGCTATGAAAAATTCAACAGGAATATTTCGCTCATCATGATGCCCGCGTTCAATCCGATGCTCGGTTCCGCGATAAATATCGACGAAAAAGAGCGCCTCGGGCCGGTTCTTAACAACAAACTATTTAAACTCAACCGTGCATTAGTATTTCGTCTGGACGGCACGTGTCTTGGACAACTTGAAAAGATTTTTTGAGGCGACCACATGGGCGGAAACAGAAGGGGAAGGCAAAAGCTAGAAACATGTTCATCATGCGGCCGGGCTGTGCCGCGTGGAAAGGCCGTTGAATATAGCACCAGGACTCATTTTACCACCGACCTTAAGGAAGACAATGTAACGTATACAGGTTTCGTTGACCAGTACTATTGTATTAGCTGCGCCAAGCACAGGAAGATTTTCGAGAAGAAGAAGGAGCAGGCCCAGCGGCTCAAAGAAAAGAGGCAGCTTTATGGATGAAATCTCCTTCGATGGAAAGAGATACATTGCATTGAAGCAGGATATCGGAAACCTCCCTTTGATTGTCGTGAAAGCCAAGAAAGGATACATCGCTTGCAGTTACATAGACAAGGAAACCGCTGAGAAGGTCGGCGACATCGCCGCATTCGTCTCAGGAGTCAGGTGCCTTGACGACCTCAAGAAGGCCAAAATCAGACAGGCGACCACCTGGGCCGAGGACTTGGGGATACGGGAAGGCATGAGCGTCAAGAAAGCCCTTGAGCTCATGGACGTCGTGACTGAATAGACACCGCTCCCAGCAGCGCGATAAGGGGAAGCACGAATACGATGGAGCAGATATTGTTCTGGTTCAGGCGGTAATAGTTCTCAGGCGAGAGCTGCGACAGCCGCTCGGCCTCGTCATAGCATGTGTCGCGCGTCACCGTGTCGCCGAAAAGCTGCGTGCTGAAATCGTCCCTCTGCGTCACATACTGGCAGGTTTCTGGATTGCGGGTAATCTTCGCCACTTCGTAATAGCACGTGTTCGCCACCAGTTCGGCTTTCTTCCGGATGTCGCTTCCAGTGTCCGGGTCGATTGGCGCGCCGAAGCGCACCCAGATTTCCTCGCAAAGCGTCGTGGCGGCGTTGCACATCTGCCCCGGCGCGCAGAGGTAAGCGGCCGTCAGGGCCGATGCATAGTAGCAGTTCATCTTCTCGGAGTTCCGGGTTATCTGGGGGTCGGATTCGCATTCCTGCGGGGTGCGCAGGCCGAGGGCTCCGGAGAAGATGAGGAATGCCAGGATGAGCGGGATTACTGCAGCCAGTCTCACGCCGACCCCTTCTCGGCATACGGCTTCAGCAGCGCCTTGGCCTTAGCTAGCACGATTCGGATTTCCTTCTCGTTCTTAGCGCCTGCGCAGATGACTTTGCCGTTCTTGAAAAGAAGCAGCGAGGCTTTCGGCTCCTTGAATTTCAGTATCGCGCCCGGGAACTGCTCGGGCTCGTATTCCACATCCTTGATCTTGGAGGCTATCTTGTAAAGGTCGAGCTCCAAGCCGAGGCTGGCCGATGCGACGATGTTCGTTATCTCGATGTGGGGCTTCTTGGTCTTGGTGATTTTCTTGGCATAGGGCGTCAGCATCTTTATGGTGCGTGCAATTGTCTTCTCTATCATGTCCCTCTTCTTGCAGCCGACGCAGACGACCTTCCCGTTCTTGAATAGGAGCAGCGATGCTTTCGCCGGCTCCTTGAATTTCAGTATCGCGCCCGGGAACTGCTCGGGCTCGTATTCTATCTCAGGAATCTTATTCGCGAGAGCGTACAAATCAAGCTCAAGGCCCAGAGAAGCAGACGCCACCATGTTCGTAATGACGAATTGTATCGGTTTGGACAAGAAATCACCCATCCGGCACAATAAGTGAGGCCGGATTCCCTTTATGTATTTATAAATGATGCAATTGTTTAAAAAGACTTTCTCTCATTCATTCTCGTAAAACTAATTGCTGTGATTCAAATGGTCAAGGCTTCAAAAGGCGCATTCAACAGGAGGACTAGGAAGCTCAAGGGCAAGAGCGTCGCCAGCGTAGCAAAGCTGGTCAGGACGTTCAAGGTGGGTGACAAGGTCATCATCGCGCCCAGGGCGAGGACGAAGGGGCTCCCGCATCTCCGGTATGCCAGCAGGCACGGAATAATCAAGGAGGCGCGGGGCAAGGCATATATGGTGGAAGTGGGCGACTTCAATAAGCGCAAAACCGTGGTTGTCGGGTCCGTCCATCTTAAACTCGTCTGAAGGGGTGTTGCTGATGCAGATAAAATCTTCCAGGCCGGCTTCGGTAAGCGAAGCCAAGGAAATCCTCGCCAAGAGGAAGGATGACGGCGAATTGGGATATGAGCAGAACCAGGCGCTCGAGAACACTGATCGGTTCGGGGACTCGGACGCCAAGAAAGCGAAAACGCTTATTGAGACCCTGTCAAAAATCGACAAAATCAGCACCGAGCTCGCCATCAAGATAGTGGACATACGCCCGGGAAACGCGGCGACCTTGCGGGCGATACTGGTAAAGGACAGGGTCGAGCTGAACGAGGATGAACTAAACAACATCCTCAAAGAGCTCGCATGAACGGGGAGGGGGATTGGAATGGAAGACTATGCATGGGTCATCGAGTATATGCCATCAGGCCACGCGGACGCGCTTCGGCGGGAGCCGGCGGTCCAACTGCTCGGGACGAGGTTCTTCACGCTTCTTGAGGCTACGATAACCCCCAGCGCGAACATCGTGATGGGCCAGAAGGTCTGCGTCGGCAAAGAGGGAAGGAAAGAAGTCTCGCACATCAAGGGCAGGATAAAATACGAGGAGCTTACAGGCGGCGCAAGGGAGTTCCTTCCCGCCATGATAAAGAAGGCGATAGCCGAGCGGGAATCCGATTTCGTCGGCTTCATCAACACCGCAAAGCCGATATCCATCCGCGTGCACACGCTCGATTTGCTTCCGGGGATAGGCAAGAAGAACATGGAGTCCATTCTTCGCGAGCGCGACGTCAAGCCATTCGAGTCGTTCGTCGACATACACACGCGGGTCCCGACGCTCGCCGACCCGATAGGCGTGTTCGTCCACAGGATTATGAGTGAACTGGAAGGCAAGGAGAAATACTACCTTTTCACAAAGCCGCCTTTCGTGCCCCGCTTCGGGCCTAGATGACGCGAGGGCGAGATTGGTGGAACGCGAAGGGCCTGTTTTTCTTATTTTCCTGATTTTTCTTTCGCTTGCTTGGAGCCCGGCGTATGCCGCATCGGGGGGGTCCCCGGGCATAATGCTCGGCTCCAACGCCTCGGCGCTGACCCTCGGCATATACGCCGAAGTCGAGACCAACGCCACGACGAGCGCGGAGTTCGAGGCATACCTCGCGGACACGTCCCTCATCGTCCTGGGGAACGACATGGACATAGCCGAGCGCGTGCTCCTTGACAGCGCCAAGGCGTCGAATGCATGGCTCGCAAAGGCCAAGGAGAGCAACGACAGCACGGCCGCACGCGATGCGGTGCTGTCCGGCAGGCATCCGCTGGTCCTGATAATCGGCGGGCCGGAGCAGAACAACGTCACCGCTTATGGCATCTCTTCCGGCTGGTTCAACGACACGCGGACTGTCGAGGGCGGGCTGATAGTCAAGACCGGCAAACTCCCCAACGGGGCGGTCGTCGTGGCCATATCGGACAAGATGGGTTACGAGGCCGGGGCCGTCAAGAACGAGGGCGCGAAATACTCCCCCCTCTCTGCGGTCATGCCCAAGGAATACGTCCCCGCCGCTGCCACGTTCATATCGCTGATCGTGCTTATCCTTATCAACGTGGGAAGGACGGTTTTCGAATTCAAGGCGCTCGATTTGGGGCGAAAGGGCTGGAAAGTCGGGGAAGGCGCCAGGATGTACCGAGGCTACAACGTCAGCGAGGCTCTGGCGATAACGGGCGCTTCCGCGGTCCTCGGCATATCGATTAGCTGGCAGTATTTCGGCCCCTCCGGGGATTTCTTCTTCTGGGTCGTGGTGAATTCCATCATCTGCCTGCTTGCGGCCATCCTGCATGAGGTGACCCACCGCATCTTCGCCCATTTCTATAAGATTGAGATGGAATACGTGTTCTGGCCGGCAGGCTCGGCACTGACGCTTGCCAGTTCATACCTCGGGAACGCGTTCTCCATACAGGGGTTCATCCTTGAGCAGATACCACCGGGGGTCGCGAAATGGAAGGTCGGGCTCATGAAGCTTTCGGCGCCGGTTGTGAGCGCGATTGTAATGGTTTTGTTCGCCTTCCTGTATTACCAGTCCCCGAATCCGGTTTTCAAGACGGTGTATTCCACGAGCGCGCTCTGGGCGGTCGCCGAGATACTCCCCCTGGGCTCCCTTGACGGCAAGGACATAAAGGAATGGAGCCACACCGTGTGGTTCGTCTCATTCTGCCTTATCGGCATCAGCTATCTTATCGTGACGTTCCTGATATGACGCTTTATTAACTTTGGATGGGAAAAATATCCGGGTGTGTTATTGGACCACAAACTTATACTCCTGCCACTTGCACTGGTTGCGCTCCTGCTCTTTGGCTGCACAATCAATCCGCAGGATTCCGTTGCGGCAAGGCAGAACCTGACCGGCGGAAGCCTGGGCGGCGCATCCGGGACGGGCGGCACTTCCGGAGCAAGCGGCAACGCCTCCGGCACGCAAGGCGCGAACCAGACGCAGGTGAAGCTATTCACCCTCGAAGAGGTGGCCAAGCACAGCACCAAAGCGGACTGCTGGATGGTCATCCAGAACTACGTGCTTGACCTTTCAACCTACGCCGCTCATCCCGGCGGCGATACGTACGTCCCTTACTGCGGCAAGGACGGAACCGAAGCGTTCGCAACAAACGGAGGGGGGGCCAGCGGCCATTCGGATTCCGCGTATTCGGAGGCGGAGAGGTATATCATAGGAGAGCTCGGAAAGCCCATGCCGGGCCAGGGCAGCGCAGGGACAGACGTTCCGGCCGGCAATGGCAGCACCGGCAGTCCGGCTATTCCGCAAGGAAATTTAACACCCGCAACGGGCAATGGGACGGGCACGGCAAACAACCCCCCACCCCCCGCTAACGAATCCAATTCAACGCCGGCGCAGCAGCCGCTCCTCCTCACCATGGAGGAAGTCGCAAAACACAGCACTGCAAAAGACTGCTGGATGGTCATCTACGGGAAAGTGCTCAACCTCACCGTATTCTCATCGCACCCGGGTGGCAGCGCATACGTGCCGTATTGCGGAACCGAGGCAACGGCAGCATTCGACAATAAAGGGGACGGGGGTAACAGCCACTCCGGGGCTGCTGTGGCGGACCTTTCCGCCTACACGATTGGTGAATTAGGCCAGCCGCAGAGCCGGAACGTTACATCCGCCAATGTCACGATATCCGGCCGGGGCGATGACGATGATGATTGGGAAGACGATGACGACTAGGTGGTAATATGCAAAAAACAAGCTGGCTGTTCCTTTTGCTGATTGGCGCGGTAGCGCTCCTTGGGGCATACCAGGCGCTATTCCCGATTCCCTCATCGATATCATACATCAGGTTCTTCGCCCTGTCGGCGTACCTCCTCCTATGCGTGTCGCTCATGATAGGCCCCCTGACCGTGCTCTATCCGCAGACGTTCGCGCAGACCGTCGAGCCAAGAAGGGCTGTAGGTATCGCATGCTTCGTATTCGCCATTCTCCATGGCCTGCTAGTCGTCTGGCTCAGGTGGGACTGGGGGCTTGCGCCGCTCCTTGCGAGCCTCGGTTCTATCGCGACCATACCCGCGACGCTGATTCTGCTCGCGCTCACGCTCACTTCAAGCGATTATGCGATTAAAATAATGGGCCCGGGCCTCTGGAAGAACGTCCAGCGCTTCAACTACCTTGCGTTCGCGTTTTCCTCAATGCATTTCATCCTGCTCGCGAACGGGCTGTTCGTTCAGGTGAACGGCAAGACGTTCGTCAATATCGCCGAGGTGGCCCTGCTGCTGCTTGGCATTGCGACGATAGGGCTTCAGCTCGCAGGGTTCTTCTCGAGAAGGAAAAGGATGGCGCAGATGAATGCCAAGGGGCCCGCGTCAGAATCCGTAGGCGCAGTTCGCCAGGCAGTCTGACAACGCATCGGCCATGGATTCGGCAGTGGAAAAGCGCTTCCCGGGCTCCTTGCTAATCGCCCTTTCGATGATGAGGGAGAGCGTCGCGGGATAACGGCGGTCCAATGAATGCAGGGGCGCTGACGCCGCAGACCGGTGGCAGCGGAAGTATTCGACATTCTCTTCCTGCTCGTTTTTCGCCGGCTTCATCAGGTAGGGATACAAGCCGGATGTGAACGTGTAGAGCATGATTCCGACCGAGTATAGGTCGGCTCTGCGGTCGACCCGTGCATGGGGGTATGTCTGCTCCGGGGCCATGAACATGGGCGAGCCCACAGGGACTCCCACGCGCGCCGCGATGTCTTGCACCCCTGGAACGATGGAAAAGCCGAAATCAGTCAGGGTCACCGAGCGCATATCGTAGCCAAGGATGAGATTGGACGGCTTCACGTCACGGTGCACAATTCCTGCGCCATGGAGCGTATCCAGGATGTCCAGGACGAAGATAATCAGTTCGACGGTTTTCCGGATACCGTGGATGTTGTTCCGGTTGAAAACCACGCCGTCCCGAAACTCCTGCGCGACATACGGGTCTGGCCTATCCGTTTGTGAATGGATAAGTTTCGGGACGCCCATATGGCGGATTAGGGAAAGCGCCCTGGCCTCGGTCAGGAGGGAGTGCCGGGCGTTCAGGTTCGCCAGCATGCCCCCCCGGAGCCTTTTGATTGCGACGCGCCTGAAGCCTGCTTGCCGGTCCTCTGCAAGATGCACAAGGCATACGGCCCCGCAGCCAATCTCCTTAAGCGGCATGAACCTGCCGTCGATAAGGTCGAAAAGCTTGCGGTCCGGCGGCTCCTTATGGCTGTGGAGGGGCCTGCGGCTGGACATGTCCATGACAGTATTGATGCCATGAAGGGTTTTTAATTCATATATACACATTATTTACGACCAAAAAACGTTCAGGACGGCGAAACAGGCTGGATGGCGAAAACGCCAAGTATTAATATATATTACCACATACATAAGGCTGAGAACGTAAAAAAGGGAATATTGCATGGCAACAAGAGAACGCATCCAGTCCCTTCGGAGAGCCACATGGGATTATGTCGAAGCCAGGCGGCTGGTATCGGAGAGGGGGATGAAGCTGCCGTCGAACGTGCTGCATGACGAGTACATGCGGACGGGCAACTGGGAGCGCGTGAAGGACATATATCCAGCCTGGGCAAGGGAAATCCTGGTTTATCCGCGAATCGGGCGGAAATTCGCAAAAGGCAAGGACGTGATTGACTCTGGGGAGGACCGGCTTGGAAGGAGATGGGTGCTACCGGCCTCGTATGTGAAAAAGGCGCACGAGAAGGGGGAAGTCTACGGAATCGTAGATGCCGGCCTTCTCGTTGTCCCAGGCCAGTTGGAAGAGAAAAACTGGAGGGTGATAGTCCATCCGCAAATCATCACGGTTCTCCATAACGTCGTCTGCCTGGATTCCATGGGCGGATTGATGAACGAAATGACCGGCCTTCCGCACAGGGTGCCGTCCGGGCAAAGGATACCCGAAGGCCGGAAAAGGCACCTTTTCCGAAATGAAGGATGCGGTGTTCGGCCGATTATCAGGGGCGTTTTCGGGCCGCATGTGGATGCCCGATTCGACATAAACGCAGGGGATGGCTGGCCCGTTTTTTATCGGGACGAGCGCGACGGCATCGAGTACACCCGCTTCAAGGGATTCGGAGTCGCAGGGGTAAAGGAAGAGAAAACGCTCCTCAGCGTCGCAAGGAACGATAACCGGCTGATTGTCGAAGGCACGCCGGAGATGCTCGATGCCGTCCTTCGGCAAATCGAGAATCTCAAATGAATTCCGGTTTTACCAGCTTCTTTTTTCAATGACGGTTTTTTCCGGTTCTTGGACCGCTACCGACAATCGCCACACCTGCAGGATTGGACCAGTCGAAGTCGGCGACAACGCTGCGCCCCCCGTCTCCGCCCACGCCACGGGCAAAGGAGCCGTGCCATCCGGTTGCTCCCTTCTCGAAACGTGTTCTCACCCACCCGTATCGGGCTGCCGGGTCGTCGGGTGACGCGGGTTTGCCTGCTTCCGGGAGGCCGCCGCTATCGGTTTGCGCCCACCCGTTATTCATGAATCTCACCGCCCTCACCTTTCCTTCGAGCGCAGCAGGGCCGGTTGGCGAAACAGCATACTCTTTTTCGCCGGTCTGGGTTATTTGCAGCAGTTCTATTGAATCAAAGACGCCCATGCCCCCGGCCACTTTTTGAAGGCTAATCTTTTTTCCGCAAAACCGGACCGGCACGTCCGGGATGGCTATCCTGTAGCGGACCCCATTCTCAACCCATAGGATTTCCCTGCCAAGCGGCGACTCCGGGTCCTTGTTGTAAACGCAGTATTCGCCGGTCCGAACCCACCGGTCGCCCATGATGGCCGGATAAATCCCGGCCGCATTTAGGGCATCGTCGACATCCAGCGCATCGTCGATATCCTTCATCAACGCGATATGCTCTGTTTTCCTGTCGATTTTTCCAGGAAGCTGGAACATCTGCGCTTGCGTGAAGTCCCCGTCCATTGCCCTAATCCGCCTTCCGCCGGGCAGACATAGGGGATTTTTTTCAACATCCATAAGTTCCACCGTGATTTGATAGGAGAGTATGGGCCCGCCCAGGATCGAACTGGGTATCTTTCGCGTTCCCAGCGAGAGAAAATCGAACGGATTGCCGTTCGATAAATCTTTCGCGTGTAAGGCGAACGTCTTACCGTTGTCAGCCTTGCTGGCACGACAGGGAACAGAGTTCCCTGCGCCCCATTGAAACGAAACATCGTTTCAATAGGGAAACTTGAACGGATTGCCGTTCAAGGCTGTCGACTACGAGCCCTTATCAGATTAAACCATTCTCCCGATTCCGAGTTTTGTCGGATGTTCTTTTTAACCCTCCAGATGCAGCGAATCCCTGCACTTTGCGCAGAATTCCTTCCCCTTGGAATCCACGCCTTCAACCGAATCAGACGGCGCCATCACGCACGACTTGTCCCGGCAATCAGGCAGGCCGCAAAGGCGGCCGATTTGGCGCAGCACCTCCTTCCGGATGCGCTCCCTGAAGAGGAGGCCCGCAGAGGGCAAATCGGCAGGGGGCCCGTAGAACCTCGGGTCGAGCCGGGTGGCCGAAACCATCGCGCAGCCGTTTTTCGCATGGGAGAAGACGAATTCCCTGCTGCCGCAAAACAGGTCCTCATGCACCACGAACACAGTCTTGTCCCCGGATACCGCAAGGGGTGCGAGTTCGGCCAGAAGCACGTCCGCAACATATTGGTTCCGGATCTTCCGGAAAGACCGCGTGAAGGGGAAATCGATGAATTTCGTCGAAACAGGGCTGCGGAATGTCCCGGCTAGGGAGTCCACGAGGGCATTGAAGCCGGGGATTGTGCGGCCGGCAAGAATCAATCCGATGTGCATCAGGGGAAATAGGACGGCGTTTTCTTAAAAACCTAAGGCCCTCCGGGGCAGCCTGCCAGGGCATCCCGGAACTCGGAAGCGGACTGGAACCGGTCTTCCGGCTTCTTCTCCAGCGCTTTGGCGAGTATCCCATACATGGCCCCCGGAATCCCGGCCAACCCACCAATTGGGGGGGCGGGCGTTTCCCTATGCATCTGGAGCAGGACTGACCTGTCGCCGCCTTCGGGCACATGGAATGGAAGCCTGCCGGAAACCAGCTCGTAAAGGATGACGCCTAGCGCATACAAGTCCGTCCGCGGATCCGTCGGGCTTCCAGGGAAGACAGTCTGCTCAGGGGCCCCGTATTCGGGAGTGCCGGTGAAATGCTTTGCGGACATGCAGTAATCCGGCAGGAGGGCGACCTTCGCGTATCCGAAATCGATGATGGATGCCCACCTTCCCCCGAGGCCGTATACCAGGAGGTTGTCGGGCTTGAGGTCGCGATGGATGATGCCGGCCTGATGGATGTATGATAGCACGTCGCAGATGCCTATTCCGAGGCCAATGATTTTCCCGATATCTCCATGGAAATATATGCGCAAAGATTTCAGGGATGCGCCCGGAAGCCGCTCCATGACAAAATAATTTATCCGGTCCCCTTCGGGGCGGAATATGAGCTTGGGGACGCGCTCGTGGTCTAGGCGCGCAAGCGCGCTGGATTCGGCCCTCATGAGGCGCTCAACCGCCGGGTTGCCCCAATGCACCGGCTTAATCACTTTTATGGCGACATTCTCGCCGTTCTCGCGGTCTAAGGCATCAAAGACTTCCGCGAACCCCCCTCCCCCGAGAGTGCCGAGCACCGCGAACCTGCTGCTTATGTCCGGGGAATAAGGCCTGCAACCGAGAGGGGTGCGCATGACGGGGTCTGTCCTGGTCGGGCTGGAATGGACTGATTGCATGGCATCGGGATGTTGGGCGGAAAGAAATATAAATAGTGTATAATGGTGTTCAAGAATGAGATGCAACGAAAACGGGGAGTAAGATGGAAAAAGAGAGATAATAAATGAAAAAAAACAGGGAAAAGGCCGGCTTTCAGACGTTGAAGTATTTCTGGAGCTCGTAGCCGCTGACGCCCTTCATGGCATCCTTGTGCTGCTTGAGTTTCAGGTCCAGGTAATCCGCGAGAAGCTCGGTCGGAAGCACGCCTTTGAGGAACGCGGTGTCGCTCTGCAATGCAGATGCGGCGTCGAAAAGGCTTCCTGGAAGCTCTTTCTCGGTCCTCTTCTTGGCATTCGCCTCCTCCACCGGGTTTCCGGGGTCGGTCTTCTTCTTCACGCCGTCAAGGCCCGCCGCAGCGACAAGCGCGTGGGCAAGATACGGGTTCGCCGCAGGGTCCGCCCCGCGGTAGGTAATCCTCTTGGCCTCCTTGATGTTCTTCTTATAGCTCGGAACGCTCACCAGGGCATCCTTGTCCGAGACGCTCCATCCGACCTTGAACCCTTCGGCGGCGAGCCTCCGATATGAGTTCGGGGTCGGAGCCGTGAATAGGGAAAGCGCCGCCGCGTGCTCAAGAAGTCCGCCGATGAAGTACCTGCCGGTCTGGCTGATTTGCCCGTACGTTTCCTTGCCGTCATAGAACAGGTTCTGTTCGCTGGTCTTCCAGAGGCTGAGCGAGATGTTGAGGGAGTTTCCCTTCTCGCCCTCGACCGGGTACGGCATGAATGTCGCCGAGGCATTGACTGCCGTGGCGAGGTTCCGCGTGATGAATTTCAGCGTGTTGACCGCGTCGCCGGCTGATTTCAGGCTTCTTGGCGACAGTTCGAAGGTCTGCTGGCCGGTCGGGGCCCTGCCGTGGCGGTGCGAGTCCACGAGCACGCCGAAGCTGTCCTCCAGGCTCTCGGAAATCTGCGTCCGGGCAGAATACATCGAATCGTAAGGCGTTGCCACAAAGGCCCCGGTCTTCTCGTTCGAGAGAGGCGACGGGCCCCATTTCGCTTCGCGGGAATCCATGGCTATCCCAGTGCCCCTTCCACGGGTGGCCTTGTCGGCAGTGACCGTGTCGAACATGACGCACTCCACTTCGCTTCCGACAAGCGAACTCTTTATGCCTGCGGCGCCGAAGTTGGTTTCCATCCTTTCTGCGACATATCTAGGGTCTTTGAGGAACCTCTCCTTTTTGACCGCGACCATGACGTCGCAAATCAGCCTGACTGTCGCCGGTTCCCAGGGAAGGCGGGCAAGCGTGTCCGGATCGGGAAGAAGCACGAGGTCGCCCTGGTCCGAATTGCCGAAGACTTCGGCGAGGTCGGCGGCATGGACGCCGTTGCCGAACGTCGCCTCCTCAAGCTTCCGGTTGGAGACGCTGACGCGGTGCATCTGGCCTTTGATGTCGAAGAACTGAAGGTCGACCCACCGAATCTCGTTTGTAGCGATATATTTCATCACATCGTCTATAGCAGACAAAAGACCACCTGGCATATTCTAAGGTATTATAGGAATAAATAGGTATCGAAAAGCCACCTCGGAGAGCGCGATAAAGCGCGCTAGCCGCAGCACAAATCCCCGTCCTTGCGCTCTTTGGCGAGCTTCCTTGCGACCGGCGTAATGTAGTCCTCGTTCAGGCATCCGGTGCAGATTGGGAGGCCGATGGCTTTTTTCAGGCCTTCCAGGGAGAGGTAGCCGAGGCTGTCGGCTCCGAGGAACTTGCCGACCTCAGAGACGGTCTTCCGGTTGGCAATCAGTTCCTCATAGGATTTCATGTCCACTCCATAGAAACAGGGCGCCTTCAAGGGGGGGCATGTGATGCGCACATGGACTTCCTTGGCTCCGGCGTCCCGGACAAGAGCCACGATTTCCTTGAGCGTGGTGCCCCGCACGATGCTGTCGTCTATTAGGACGACCCGTTTTCCGGCAATAAGGCCGTGAACCGGGTTCAGCTTCAGCCGCACGCTGCCCGAGCGTTTCGACTGGCTCGGCATGATGAACGTCCTGCCGATATACCTGTTCTTTATCAGCCCCTCCTCCACTGGGAGGCCCGATGCGGCGGCGTACGCTTCGGCGGCTGTCCGCGACGTGTCCGGAACCGGCACCACGATGTCGGCTTTCGCCGGGTGCTCGCGGGCCAGTTCCTCGCCCAAGCGCTTGCGCACCTCATACACCGCCTTGCCGTTTATTATGGAATCCGGCCTTGAGAAATAGACGTATTCGAACATGCAGTGCCGGGTCTCTTTCTTCTCCAGGCTAATCCGTTCCATGCCGGAGCCCAGGACGACAAGTTCGCCCCCTTCCACCACGCCCTTGTATGGAATGCCGTTCACGTCAAGGGCGCAGCTTTCGCTTGCAAAGGAGATGAACCGCTCGTTCTCGCCCCAGACGAGGGGCCGGATTGCATGCGGGTCGCGGAAGACGGCAAGAGACTTTCCGATGATGGCGGCATCGGAGTAAGCGCCATCGAGCGTCGAAATCACATGACGGACCGCATCCTCTATTGTGGACCCGGTCTTGAGCCTTGAATCCAGAAGGAACGCTATCGGCTCGGAATCCACGGTCCCCGTAAATTCATATCCGGATTTCTCCAATGCGGCACGGACCGCGTCATAGTTTGCGAGATGGCCGTTGTGGGTGACGGAGACGTTCCCGATGACTGATGGCTGGACATCCTGGATGAGGCACCTCCCCGTAGTGGGATAGCGGGTGTGGCCGATTCCCATCTGGCCATCCAGCGCCAGGTCTGCTTCGGTGAATATGTCGGTCACCAGGCCGAGGCCGCGCCTTGCGACAAGGCCGTCTTTGCCTAAAACCACGAAGCCGGCCGCATCCTGGCCCCGGTGCTGCAGGGCGACAAGCGCGCGGAAGAGGTAAGGGGCGACATCCTCCCCTTTCTTAGAGACGATGGCGATGATGCCGCACTCCTCGTGCTTCTCGGAAAACTGCGAAAAAGAGGCCATAAGTGCTAGTGGCAGCGCAAATTTAAATCCGTTTTGGGCAAAGTGTGTTTGATGTTCGGAACATCGGGCATACGGGGCGTCTATGGGCAGGATGTTACGCCAGCCCTTGCTTTTAGGATAGCCGCCATCTTCTGCGGCAAAAAACTGGTTGTCGGGCGCGACATCCGGGAAAGCGGCCCCACCCTGCTTGACGCGGTCTGCAGGGGCGCAAACGCATCCGGAGCCGATGTGGTCGACCTTGGGGTGGTTCCGACTCCGACAGTTGCGCTTGCGACGAAAAAGCACGCATGCCGCGGCATCATGCTGACCGCATCCCACAACCCGCCCGAATACAACGGCCTGAAACTGATTGAGCGCGGGAAGGAAATCGGAAAAGCCCTGGAGAAGGAGGTTACCCGCAGGTATGAATCCGGCGAGGCCATGGATGGGACAAGGGCAGGCGGGCGCAATGGCAGCGTTGATGATGAAAGGGCGCGTGTCCATGATAACGAAATAATCCGCGACCACATGGAGTTGGTGATGAGGATGGTGGATGCCAGAGCCATCGCCGCGAAGAAGCCGAAGGTCGTGGTGGACTGCAACGGCGCGGCATCGGCCATTACGCCTTACCTCCTGACGGGTCTGGGATGCAGGGTTGTGAGCGTCAATGCCTCAATGGATTGCTTCAACCGGCCATCCGAGCCAAGCGGCAGGAACTTGGCGTACCTTTCCGGCTTCATCCGTGAGACCGGGGCGGATTTCGCAATCGCCCATGACGGCGACGGCGACCGGTGCATGGTGATGGACGAGAGAGGCGAAGCCCTTCCCCTGGATTCCCAGCTGGCAATCATGATAGAGCACGAACTGGAAGGGGCGGGGAAGGGGAGCCGGAAAATCGTCTCCACGGTCGAGTCCTCGCTCGCAATCAGGGATGTCGTGGAAAAGGCCGGAGGAAAAATAACCATCACGCCAGTCGGAAGCACTTATGTCGGCGATGCGCTCGAGGATGTCGGTGCGTTGTTCGGGGGCGAACCTTGCGGCGAATATATCTACCGTGACGGCGTGCATGTCCCTGATGCGGTGCTTGCCGCGGCCAAATTCGCGGAGATTTTCTGCCAAAAGGGGGCATTCTCGAAACTCAAAACCCGCTACCCCCAGAACCCGATGGTCAGGGAGAAGTACGGGACCAAGGACAAGCGCAGGGCCATGGAGGGGATAATCTCGCAAGTGCGCAGCCTTGGAATCAATGGGACTATCAGGGCCGATGACGGCATCCGGCTTGATGAGGACGACGGCTGGTTTCTGATTAGGGCATCCGGAACAGAGCCCATCGTCAGGCTGACCATGGAGTACAAGGCGGAAGGGAAGCTCCGCAGGCGAGAGGATGAGCTGGTTGGGATAATCCGCTCGAATTGCGCCCCAGGTTAGGTCCGGGATTTCGACAGTTTTTCCAGCGCATGCATCGCGGCATCCTTCTTTTCGGATGGCACAAGGATATGGTCATGGTGGTAGGCGGAATACGCGTTGACGCTAATCCCTTCGCCTGCCAGCGCGGTCGCGATTTTGGCGAGGAAGCCGACTGCCAGAAGGTCTGAGTTTACGCTGAACGTGATGAGTGCGAAGGGCCCTGCCAGTTTCTCTTCAGTCAGTTCCGACGTTTCGGCCCGTATATCCTCGGACACCACAACTGACAGCCCTTCAGCTTCCCTGAATATGGCGACTACGTAATCGAGATAGTTGGCGAGGGCCATTAATTGGGATTCGTCCACCGATGCCATGTAGTACTTCCCCGAATCAAGCTTGGGGGACATGCCTGCGAGCAGCTCTCCTAGGTCCGACACCGTTTTCTGGGGTTTTCCCATATTTGGTGCTGAGAGACCAAAGCTTAAAATCACACGCGGCCAAACCCAAGACAGGGACAATCCAGGGAGATGGAAGTGCATCGATGAAAGCTGAGGCATACCAAAGGCAGCTGGTCCTGTACCTCAACAACAGGTCGTTTGGCCAGGCCTACGAATTCGCGAAACAGTACGTGAAGGAATATCCGGATGATATGATATCGCACTTCCTGCTGGCTAAATCCGCGCTGTGGACGGAGAATTACCAGGAAACGGTCGTCGAGGCGAGAAAGGCCTTCAACCTGGCCAAGAACGAAGCCGACATGGTGATGTGCGCCATCCACGCCTGCATAGCGTATTACCGCCTGCAGGAATATTCGAAGGGGTTCGAGCTCCTCCTGGCGATGGACAGGATACGGACGTGCGAGGAGACCGAGCAGCTGTCTTTCCTCTTCAGCCTGGCGCTTGGGAACGATGCCGAAGCGAGGAAGCATTTCGAGGCCATGATGAACATCGACAGCGATGCCGCGATGGCGTTCCTCGCGGAAATCGCCGAAGGGGCGCAGTTCGATTACGATAAGATGTTCAGGAAGACGGACAGGTTCTGACGCCAGCGTATGGGCAGGCCCGGGAGTTCATTTCTTGCCCATCATGCGGCCGAAAAACCCTTTAACCGCGGCGCCAATGCTTCCTTTCATGCCCCGGAGCATCCCCCGGATTTCCTGCTTGCCCATCAAATCATCCTTGCTCATTCCCCTTGAACCGAGGCTGGATTCGAGCTTGGATTCCTGCGCCTTCGCCTCCTTTGCAATCATTTCATCCTTCGGGCCCTCGCCCTGCAACCCCGGTTGTCCCATAAAGGCACCTTAGAGAAGCTCGCCCCGCGCCTGCTCTATCTGGTGGCGCGCAGAGTCCTGCTTTTTCCGGAATTCCGGGAGGATTGAGTTGGAGAACCGGAGCGGGAGGAGCTCGTCATAGACCTCCTCCATCATCTTGAAGTAGAATTCGGCCTCGTGCTTGTTGCCCCGGCGCAGGGACTCGTACATCTCCCGCTTGAATTCTCCGATGGCATCGAGAAGCCCCAGGAGGTAGGGGATTTCCGGGACTTTCAGTTTGGCATAACCCGGGATTTTCTTGGATTCGATTGCCGAAAGCACGATTTGCGCTTCCGCATACTCCTGGTAGATGTGCGCGAGCTGGCCGGGGAAGTCTTCCGCATAAGGGGAGAGGGCCTTGAGGGCCTCTTCGGCGTCGTTGAGGTGCCCCTTCGCAGTCTTCATGTCATAGGCATGCATGGCCTTGATTGCGTTCGAGCATGACCGCACAACCTTGCGGTTCTCGGCGAGGACGATATCCAGCTTTTTTTCCTTCTCTGAAAGCATCTTGGTTATCTTGTTGATGCCCAAATCGAGTGCCATGGACTGGATTTGCGCAAGGGAGGATTAAAAACCTCCTGATGGGTTGAAGGGTGCGGGGATGCAACAATGGATGGCGATGTTTTCAACCTGGGCCTGCTTGCCGCGGGCCTGGCGTTTCTGGGCATCATAGCACTCTCGGCAATCGGGGGGCTCCTGGAAAGGTCGATTAAAAGCGAAGCGGAGAAGAAGAAGTTCGGAAAAATCTCGGTTGTGCTGGCATTCTCGCTGTTCGTCATACTGTGCTTTTCGCTGGTCCCGGTCTTCGTCGGCGTTTTCGTCTCGCTCCTCAAAGGCGCGGTGCCGGCGGACATCGGCTTCATAGAGAAAAACGACATGCTCATCGTCTTCGGCTTCTGGGCAATCATCGTCATCGGCCTTGCCATCGCCCTCCCCTTTATGAAAAAGGACGATTTTTTCAGCGAAACCGGCAAGCAAGGCGCAGGACGGCGTCACGATTAAATATGTGATACGGGAATAGGTGGGCATGGCATTGGAGGAAATTCTCGGCTTGTGTTTGTTGCCCGTCGTGTTCGTCATCGGGCTGATGATTCTTGGTTCGATACGGGTTCTTTACCAGTACCAGAAGGGCATCATGTTCCAGCTCGGAAAGTATGTCCGGACAGTGGAGCCCGGCGTGACAATCGTCCTGCCTATGATCCAGGAACTGCGCGTTGTCGACATGAGAATCACCACGGCCGACATCCCCAAGCAGGAAGTCATCACCAAGGACAACATCCCGGTGCTTGTCAACACGGTCGTATACTACAAGGTCGAGAAGCCGGACGCCGCGGTCCTCAAGATACAGAATTTCGACTTCGCGGTGAGGCAGTACACCCAGGCCGCGCTGCGCGATGTTGTGGGCAACAGCGAACTCGATTTCGTGCTCACAGAAAGGGAGAAAGTCGCCCAGGGCATCAAGAAAATCGTCGATGCCGAAACCAACGAGTGGGGCGTGGACATATCAGCAATCAAGATTCAGGAGATCGAGCTGCCGTCAGAGATGAAACGGGCCATGGCCAAGCAGGCCGAGGCCGAACGTGAGCGCAGGGCGGTCGTCATATCCTCCGAAGGTGAGCTCCAGGCGTCCCTCAACCTGATGAAGGCGGCGGAGAACCTGGCCAAGTCTGACGGGGCGCTCCATCTGAGGACGCTCCAGACAATCCGCGACATCGCCGCGGACCCCTCGGAGAAAATCGTGCTGTTCCTGCCAAGCGACTACGGCCGCCTCGTCTCCAGCCTGGTATCCAAAAAGAAGGAGAGCTGATGGAACTACTCCGAAAAAGCAGGTATCTGCAGCTCGCTTTCAACGGCGACTCTTCGGAAGTGGCGAGGCTGCTCCCCAGAATCCCGCGCGACCCGCGCATAATCATCGAAGCGGGCACTCCGTATATCAAACGGGAGGGGGAACGGGCGATACAGACAGTTCGGAGCCTCTGGGGCGGGTACGTGGTTGCCGACATCAAGACTATGGATGGGGCGGCCGAGGAGGTGGCGGAAGCCGCGGACGCCGGCGCGAACGGCGCCACGGTCCTTGGGTCTGCGCCTACGGAAACGCTAGACCTTTTCATAAAATCCTGCACTGATTCGGGCATGGACGCTTTCATAGACATGATTGGCGTCGAGGACCCGCTCCGGGTGCTGATGCGCCTCCGGAAGCCGCCGCGCGTCATCGTGCTCCACCGCGGCAGGGACGAGGAGAGCTCGCGCGACAAGGTCATCAAGTACGCCCACATCAAGCGCGTGCGGAGCAAGTTCGACGTCCTGGTCTCGGCCGCCGGGGGAATCGACCTGAGGCAGGCGCAGAGCGCGTCCTTCAACGGCGCGAATATCGTCACGGTGAACATCGTGAAGCCGGACGACCCGTTCGAGGGCATATCGAGCGACGAGCGCATCGAGAAGCTGGCCGTGGATTTCCTTGCGGGCATTGACTAGCCAGCCACCCCCCCGCCCGCGCAAATTTTAAAACTAGCCTGATATTGCCACTTATGCACGTCGTACTCTCAATTGGCGGAAGCTCGATTATCCCTGATGGTTTGCCGGACCTCGCATTCCTTCGTTCGCTCGCGAACCTGATTAAGAAGAGCAAGCTCAGTTTCGGCATCCTCTGCGGCGGGGGGACTGTCGCAAGGCTCTATGCGAATGCCGCGCGCGAATTGGGTGCAGGAGAATACGAGGCCGATTCTATCGCCATCCGCTCGACAAGGCAGAATGCCGCCCTCCTCCTTGCCGCGCTTAAATCCGCCGGGATTGACGTTCACGGGCGGGTCATCGACGATTTCGAATTCGCGAAGGAGCCGGCGAGGGTCAATAAGGTCGTCGTCATGGGCGGCACGATTCCCGGCATCACGACTGACACGGATTCGGTGCTCCTTGCCGAGGCAATAGGGGCGGAAAGGCTCGTGAATGTCAGCAATGTCGATGCGATTTACACTGCTGACCCGAAGAAGAACCCGAACGCCAAAAAATACGTGAAGATGGGATATGAGGAGCTGATAGCCCTAGCAAGCCAAAGCGACAAGAGGATGGCCGGCACGAATTTCGTCTTCGACCTGCTCGCCTGCAAGCTGATTGCCCGCTCGAAGATAGAGACGCACTTCGTCTCGTTCAAGAGGATGGACGACCTTGAGGCTGCGATAGAGGGGAAGAAGCACAGCGGCACGGTTGTCTGTTAAGCGCAGTCCTGGCTCAGCCTGCAAGAATGGTTAGATTGGAAAGAAAGGGGATGGATTAGAAATTGGGAAAAAAATGGGAAAATAAAAAAATCAGGATGATTTGAGGTACTTCCCGACTTCCTTGTCCGGGAGGCTCACGACTTTCCTGATTTTCTGCGTAGCGAACGAGATTTCGACGTTCTCCTGCATGAGCTTCTCGTCCTGCGTCTTGCGCAGGGACTCCACGCATAGGCGGATTGCGTCGTCAAGGGGCATTTTCTCGTCGTACTTGGATTCGAGGTACTCGTCGACCTCCTTCTTGTTCGCGCCAATCGAGTCGGCCTTGTACGCGGTCATGGCGCCTGAGGGCTCGGCTTCGAAGAGCTTCGGGCCCTGCGCATCCACGCCGCCAATCAGGAGCGATACGCCGAACGGCCTTATTCCGCCGTATTGGGTGTAGACCTGCATCAGGTCGCAGACGCTCCTCGCAATGGAATCCACGCTCGGGGGCTCGTTGTAGGTAATCCTGTGCCTTTGGGAATCCACTCTCGCGATGTCGACAAGGCGCCTCGCATCCGCAATCAGGCCGCTTGCGGTCACGCAGATGTGGGAATCGACCTCGAATATCTTCTTGAGGGACTCCGGGACCACTAGTTTGGAGTGGATGGACTTGAACGCGACGAGGGCGACGCCTTCCTTGCATGTTATGCCGATGGCTGTTGCGCCCCTTTTCACCGCCTCTTTCGCGTATTCTACCTGGAACAATCTGCCATCCGGGCTGAACACCGTGATAGCCCTGTCATAAGCCTGTGGGGATACTCCGTACATTAAAATTCACCTCAAAACTGGTAGGCATTATTCCACTTTGCTATTTAAATGCGTTATCATTGCATCCCCCGCCGCATTATAAAGAACCGGCGCGAGGCATGGGACATGGCAGACGGCAAGGGAATAGCAGGGGCAATCTCCTGCTGGGGCTATGGGTATAGCGTCAGGATGATAATCAACGGTAAGGACGTGGGCCTTGCAGGGGGCGGTTCCGAGGGCAAGAGGATTTTCAGTCCAGAGCATGAGTTGTTCAGCCAGGCCCCCCCTGCCATGAGGGAGAAGATTTTCATCCTCAGGGACGGGAAGAACGAAGTATCGGTCGAATTCAAGAAGGCGGCGGACAATGAATCGGAATACCTGCAGATTGCCATAGAGCTGGAAGGCTATCCCGCCCCGGTTTATCTCATCCATAGCAGGTCGAAGGCGTCCGGCTCTGTTAAAAGCTCCGTCGAGATGCATGCTACGGCTCCGAATGGTTTTAGGCCGGCCCTCATCACAGACGCGGGAGAGGGCGGGGGCGTCTTCGTGCACGTCGAAGCCTCAAACTGCTCGGTCACGCCATCCTTAAATGGCAAGGAAGGCATGGCGCTCATGATGAGGGGGCAGGTCGTCCTGGATAATCTGAAACCGGGCCAAAACGAATTGACGGTCAGATACAGCGGCACCGGCGGAGAGGAACTGCGGCTTGCGATAATCACCCCGGAATGGGTGAAGCTTATAGAGCGGAAAATAGCGGATGACTCCGAGAAAACGGAAACGTTCGCATTCAACAGCCCGGGTACTGGAAATGCCCCCGCCGCTACGCCCGGAGGCGCATCCGCTGGCGAGGCGACTCCAGCCGCGCCTGGCGGCGCGGGGAAGGCACTCGAAATGCTCAAAAGCAGCGACGCGCTCACGCGCTTTGGCGGAGCCGCCATGTTAAGGGAAACGTCGGAGGGGGGCGGGGATATCGGATTTGCGGAAAGCGCCCTTATTGCGGCTCTATCGGACAAGGATGATGATGCTCGGACTGCGGCCGCACGGGTGCTGGCCGCGTTCTATTGCACGAAGAAAAGGTGGGCCGAAGTCAACAAGCTGCTTGGCCATCCGAGGGGGGACGTGCGCGCGTCGGTTTTGTACAAATTATGCGAATTCGCCGGGCAGTTCGGCATCCAATCCGACATCCCGAACATCGCAAAAGCCCTGGATGATGCTGATTTCGACGTGAGGAAGGAGGCCGCCCTTTTCTTCGAGAAGGCCTCGGCAAAGGGTGTGGATATCTCGTTTGCCCTGCCCGGGTTGAAAAAAGCCGCAATTTACGGCGATGAACGCATGAAGGAAGCGGCAACGAACGCCATTCATACGGCCGAAATGCGCAAAGAGGGCGGGGGGCGCTGCCCTAAATGCCTTGACTGCGCAACCGGATTCGGGCCGGGGGATGCCGCCAAATGCTTCACGGAATCGGCCCTGATAATCAAGTCGATATCATGCTGCGGCGGGGATGTCACGCACAAGGTGCAGGGATGCTCTGCCTGCGGCAAGCGCTACCTCTCGACTTATTTCGACCATTCGGACACGGGGCACGGACAGTTTTCCATATCGTTAATTGGAAGGGAAGACGCGGAGCGTATCGCTGCGGAGTTCAAAAAGTGCCCGAACCCCGAATGGCGGTTATGCAAGTGCAATGTGCATATGGCGTACCTCAAGGATGAGAAAGTGCCAGTCAAGGGCGAGCTGAAATACAGTTTTGAGGATGCGGATTAGCGCTTTTTGGCTGATGAGGGAGCGGCCTTTTTTCCGTCCCCCGCACCCGTTCCGCCAAGGAACTTGGCGTGCGTCTTGCCGGCCGCATAAGCCTCGCAGTTCACGCATGAATCGTCTTTCATCCTTGTTTCGCTTAGCGTCTTGGCGCCGGCGAACGGGTCTGGAGGGGGGTTTTCCGGGTCGACGCCGATGGTGTGGAACAGCTTCTTTCCGAACTCGTCCCATGACACGCCTTCAGGCGGTTCGCCCCCCTCGCCCGCCCTTTTCGGCTTCTCTATCACGATTTTTATCCTGGTCCCGTATTTGCCGGGCTTTCCGGAGACTATTTCCCACCGGTCCTGCTCATAGACGAGGCAGTTCCTGCAAAGGGCTTTCCCGTGGAGTATGAACGCCCTCCCGGACATGCTCCCGCCGCACCGCTCGCACCTCTCCTCCATGCGCAGGGGTTCGAGGTGTTTTACCCTGTCGGTGAAATCCCTCGCGTCCTCGGGGGTGCTCAGGTGGCAGAACGGGCAGGCATAGACGGCGTCGCCGCATTTGCGCTGGTGGCATTTCACGCAGTCTACGCAGTGCGGCTTCACGGCCTCGACGCAGGGCATGCAGAGCATGGAGCCGTCGGTGCTGGCATAAAGCTCGGCCTCAGTGCCGCAGCGCGCGCAGAAAGAGCCCATCAAAGCATATGCGCATCAGGAGGATATAATGATTATGGGTTTCTAGGCAAGCAGGGCAGGCCGGAAGATGTGATGCCCGGGGGAGCGCGGATTATATAATTTTCCAGCGATAATTCCTTCTGATGACGGCTGAAGGCGACCTTTTTTTTGGAATAGGCTTCTTGGCCATACTGGGCCTCATCATCGCAATGAACCTGTTCCTCCACCGCCATGCCCGCAAAGAGGTTGTCAGGGATTCGGAACTCATCCTTGCCGAGCTCCGCCTTGCCGCCGAGAATGCCACGCAGCCGTGCAGGCTGATGGAAATCAGGGATGACCCGCAGGCGTATTCCGGGAGGATGCAGGGCCTCGCGATAGGCCCGATTTCGTATTATCGGCTTGTGCGGTTCGAGATATTCGAAGGGATTGCTTCCCCCGCCGCCACACCTTCGGAGGCGGACGCGTCAAGCGGCGATACGGAAGCATGGCGCTGCAATGCAGGCGCCGTGGCGGCAGGCATCGTGTACTTCGACCGGGATTATGAGAAGCAGCTGGAACGCATGTTTCTTGTGATGCAGTCCGGCGAGGGCGCATACGAGGCGGTATACTGCAAGGCCGGGGATTTCATGAGCACCGGGGGCGGCATCCTGAAGCTCTCCTTCAACGGCAGGCACCAAGGAATCGTGAATTTCAGCGCCGACGGGACAATCTCTGACGCGGCGAACCGGAAGGCCGGCAACGTGAAATGGGACGGGGTGTCCATGAGCGCGGTGCTGCGCGGGAAAAGATATGCGATAAGCAGGCCGGAATATTCGGGCAGCGCTTTCAGGATTCTGGAAAAGGGCCTTAAAATCGAGGGCATGCCCGAGGATGACCGGATGCTGCTCCTGTGCCTTTCGCTTTTTAGCCAGGTTTACCGGCGCGCAAGGCGCGTGGCCAAGGGCGTCTGAAAAAACCACGGTTATTAATCCGCACCTGGGAGAAAACGGCATGGCAGACATGATGGGCTACGTTATCCTGGCTGTGATTCCATTGGCCCTGCTAGTCGGGTATTACGTTTTCATGGGGAGGAAAAAAGACGAGGAGCGCGCCATAATGGCGGCAAAGTGGATTCTCCCTTCCATCAACTTCGTGACGACTTATGACAAGCTTGTGCGGACCAAGGACCTTCTCCGCCAGTATGCCGACGAATTGGGCTGGGTGATGAAGGAGGGAAAAGCCGACGAAAGAGGGGTCACGATAGGCATCATGCCTCCTGAATTCCGGGTGAGCCCCTCGGATTTTCTTGCGAACCAGATGAAGTACCGGGGGGTGTCGTATTCCATCCTGCGGGATATCTTTTTCGGCGGGAACGATGATGAGGCCAGGAAGAGCCAGCACACAAGCATGTCGATGGATGTCGTGGGCGTGAAGGAAGGGGCCCGGCCCGACAGGTCGAATTTCTACATCAGGCACAAGATAGGCCTCCTGACAATCGCATATCCATTGGCCAACAGGCTCAAACTTGAAGGCCAGAACCCCAAGCGGGCCGTGGTGATTTTCGGCGCATCAGCATCGGCCGACCTGAAAAGCATGTTCGGAAAGGAAAACCTGGATGCCGTGGAACGTAACATCCGCGCAGACGGCCAGAGGAGGATATCCGAAATAACCGGCAAGATGGCTTCAATGCAGGATAAGGAGAATCTCGAGAAAGCCGGGAAGGCAATCCTGGAGATAGACGCGAGAATCGAGGCGGTGGCCGCGCAGGCAAGGCAGGGAAACCTCAAGATGAAAAATGATTTGGAGCGCGCTTTCGATATTTCGATAGAGTGAGTTCACATGCTCCGCAGGCGCTTCACCCTGTCCTCAATCGCAGGGTGCGTCGAACCCAGGAATCCGAGTTTTTGGGGAAACGGATTCGAGAAGTAAAGCGACGCGGTCGTGTCGTTTGCAGCCCTTGTCGGCATGTTCGCCTTCCCGATTTTCTCCAGGGCGCTCGCAAGCCCTTCGGGGTATCTCGTGATGCGCGCGCCATTGGCATCGGCAAGGTATTCCCTCTGCCTGGAAAGGGCGAATCGCACCATCTGGGCGAAAATAGGCGCAAGGATTACGAAGAAAAGCGCAACCAGTATCAATGGGCCCCCGCCCCGGTCCCTGCGGTTGCCCCCGCCGTAAAATAGCATCCTCCAGGTGAAGTCGCCTATCAGGGCGATTGCCCCCACGAACACGACCGCAATCATCGCGAAGCGGATGTCGAGATTCGCGATATGCGATATCTCGTGGGCGACAACGCCTTCAAGCTCCTCCCGCTTCATCATCTCCAGGAGGCCCTTTGTGACGGCGACAGAAGCATGCTTTGGGTCGCGCCCGGTCGCGAACGCGTTCGGGGACGGGTCGTCTATGACATACAGTTTCGGCATCGGAATCTGGGATGCGAGCGCGAGCCCCTCGACCACGTTGTAGAGGAACGGGTATTCCTCGCGCTTGGCTTCTTTCGCCCCGCTCATCATGAGGATTATCGAGTCCCCCTGGAAATAGACGATGACGGTATAGAAGAGGAGGGCGAAGAACCCCAAGGTAGGGCCGCAGATGCCGACATCAAAGATGTATGATATGGCCCACACTACGCCCATGAAAATGAAAAACATGGATGCGACGAGGATAAGCGAATTCCGCTTGTTCGCCTCAATCGCATCGAAAAAACTGACATGTTGGGCCATTCAAATCAGTCGAACTTGACCTTCACCGCCTCTTTCTCGGCCTGCGGGACCTCGAAATACGGCTTGCCCTTGAACCCGAAGACATTTGCAATCAGGGAGCTCGGGAACATCTCGGTCGCATTGTCGTACTCCAGGACGGAGTCGTTGTACGATGTCCGGATGTAGGCGATCTTGTTCTCGGTTCCTGCCAGTTCCTCCTGAAGCAGCTTGAAGTTCTCGTTCGCCTTCAATTGCGGGTAGTTCTCAGCGACCGCGAACACTGATTTGAGGGCCGCGGTGAGCATGTTGTTCGCCTTGGCCTTTTCCTCGACAGTGCCTGTGACAAGCTGCGCGCGGTATTTCGTGACTTCAGCAAGCGTTCCGCGCTCGTGCTTCATGTAGCCTTTCACGGTCTCCATGAGGTTCGGTATCAGGTCGTACCGTCTCTTCAGCTGCACGTCAATCTGCGCCCACGCGTTGTCCACTCGGTTGCGCAGCGTGACGAGCCGGTTGTACGTCATGACTATGTAGCCCAAAAGCAGCAGGCCGACAATGCCGACGCACAGAAGGACCGGCAGCAAACCCAAACCCAACAGTAATTCTTCTCCAGCCATATGTTATATCCACCTGTATGGAATTACGCGAAGGGAATATTTAATTGTATTTGGGATTTCAGGCGCTTTTCGCGCCTTCGCCCGCGCCGGCGAGCGCCTTTGCAGGCTCATACCCGTTCTGCTGGCGGATGACGATTTCGACATCCAGGGTCGCTGCATCCGTGGCCGTGCCGAGTTGACGCTCTATTGCCCCTGCAAGAGCTTTGCGGAAGTCGTCGCAGGCTTCCGGGAAGCACGGGTTCATCTTGATGACCAGTTTCCCCTGTGCATCCGAAAATAGCGTGACAATTCCGAGATTCTCCGGAGCGCGCTTCTGGTCGACTTGAAGGAATATCTCGAAGAAGGCCTCGATATTCAGGCCGTCATGCGGGTCGGTCTGCAAATCGCCGTCGCAGCGGAATCCGGCCCTATTCAATTCATCATGCAGGTGCCTGAAGACACCCCGGGCATGCTCCGGATTCCTGATGCTGACCCATATCGGATAGCTGTCCAGGTCCCTGGCGTGCGGCTCGGCAAGCGGCTCTGCGCGATGCGCGCGCCCTTTCCCAGGTGCCTCTGTTACAAGCTTGATTACTTTTTCTCCTGCCATAATAGTATTTCAAGCCACACTATTTAAAAAAAGCTGCAATCACTCGATGCTTGCAAGGAACGCCTTCCATTCCCCTTCGGTGATGTCGGCGGCGAGCTTCTTCCTTTTCGATGTCAGGCCGGATATTATCCGCACCTGCTTCCCGAGGAGCTTTGAGAGGTTCTGGATCAATTCGATGTTCGCCCGGTTCTTCTCGGGCTGGCTCATAAGCATGACTTTCAGGCGGCCATTCTTGTAGCCGACCGAGAATCTCGGGGAATTCGGGACTACGCTGACCTCGATTATCATCTTGCCGCCTTGATATAGGCCTGGAGGTCTTCCGAACTCCGATAGCCTGCATATGTCCTGCCGTTGATGATGACCGAAGGGTAGGTGGTGACGTTGTACTGCATGGCGAACGCCTCGGCCACCGGGCTTCCGATTTCGCCGTCGAACGAGAAGAGCTTGACATCGATGCCTTCATCCGAGAGCGCGTCGCGCGCTTTCAGGACCTCGACGCCCTGGTCTCTGCATTTTGCGCAGTCCCGGTTCGAATAGAAGTTGATGAGGAGCACCTCGTCGCCGCCGCAGAGCGTCCGCACCTTGCCTGATAGGAGGTAGGATTCGGCCTCGACGATGAAGTATTTCTTCTTCAATTCCGCATCGTATATCCCTTTCTCTTCCTCGAGGTAGGAGAGCTTGTAGCCGATGCGCTCGACATCCTCGTCTATCGAATCGAGCTGCGAAACGTAGATGGGGCAGAAGGAGGACGAGTTGCCTTCCGAGAGCAGGAGGAGCTGGATGGATGCCACTTTTTCCGAGATGTTCGAGACGTCGTCGGAAATCGAGCGGACGTTGGCCTGGTCGATTAGCATGCCGATGTAGATGCCTATCACGAAGATGGCGAGCGATATGACGAATGCGGCCGCGTAAATCGGGAAGCTGACTGTTCGCTTCATTTTTTCACCAGGAATAACGCTCCCTTTTCAGCTCCTTGAAGAGGAAAAGGACGTTGTAGCCGACCATGATGTACCAGTAGAAGATCAGGAAGGAAAGCAGGTAGCGCAGCTTGACCCGCTCCCCCTGGAAGCTCCGTATGGCGAGCCAGAGGAAGAAGGTGGACGTGAGGACGACGAACGTGCCCACGAAGGTCACGAACGTGACGTCCATGCCAAGGGCCTCGAACCAGATGTACTGGACGTAATACGGCGTGGAGAGTATGGAGTAGGCGAGCAGGCCGAGGAGGAGGAAGAAGGCGGTTAGGGCGGCGAAGTTGAGGGGCACGAAGTACATGCCGAAATCGCCATATTCCGGCCTTATCATGCCCCGGTATTTCCAGTAGTTCCGGATGCCCCCCCTTTGCCAGCGAACGCGCTGCGTTATCAGGTCCCCCATGCTGTCGGGGGGCTCGGTGAAGACTTCTGCCGTCATCGAGCTTTTTATCTTGTAGTTGGCGGCCTGGATGCGGAGCGCGATTTCCTGGTCTTCGACCAGGTTGTGCTCGTCGAAGTACCCGATTTCGTCGAATACTGCGCGCCTGAAGATGGAGAACGGCCCCGGGGTGACCGGCACCGAGTCGATGAAGCTGAGGAGCTTCCTCGAGAAAAGAATCATGAGGTATTCGACGCGCTGGAATTCTTTGAGCCAGTGCGAGCTTTCGCGGATTTTCACCGCCGGCGTCACGGCCATGACATCCAAATCGTCGAAATAGGGAATCAGCTCGCGGATTGTGTTTTTTGTCACATACGAGTCCGCGTCCATTGTGGCGACGAGCTCTCCTTTGGCGTTTTTTATCCCGAAATTGAGGGCCGCGCCCTTGCCGCCGTTCTTCTTGGTGAAGACATGGAGGTTCGGCCCTTCGAATGCCTTCGCGACCTTGTACGTGTTATCGGTCGAGCCGTCATCCACGACAATGAGCTCCAGCTTGTCTTCCGGGTAATCCAGGTCCAGGAGCGTCCTGAGCGAAGAGACGATGTATTTCTCCTCGTTATAAGCAGGCATCACGATTGAGACCGAAGGCGTCCAGCCGGAGTGCTTGAGCGGCTTATGGTAATCGTTCCGGTGCTTGAGGTACAGCAGTATGAATACGTTGAGCGTGAAGAGCGAGAAGAAGGCGATGGCGTAGTTCAGCAGGTCCGGAATATCCATACAAATGCCTTTTTCGCGCTAAGCATATTATAAGCGTTTTCACGGCCCCGCACCCGCGGCGTCCCGCATCCAGGCCTATTCCTCTCAGAGGAGAAGGAGGCTACGGGCGAACAGCATCGAGAGCACCATGCCAGCTAAGATGAACGGGATGAACGGCGGGAGCTTGGTGTAGACCCAGACTTCCCCGACCTTCGTCTTCCGGAGGCGGTCTATCACGTCGCGGCTCATCAGGCGCGGAATCTTGTAGCGCTCGACCATGTCCTTGTTCATCACTTCGAGGGCCAGGACGTCTTCGGGTTCGAGCTGCGAAACAGGCAGCTCTTCAGCCAGCAGCTGGTTGAGGGATTCCCGGAACATCATGAAGAAGACGCTCGCGAATATCGCGATTGTGATGAACGCGAAGAACACCCACGAGAAGAGGAACGAGTTGATGAAGAACCATGCGAAAAGGCCGTACGGTATCAGGATGAGGCCGTAGAGGAGCTTCGGCTTTGCCTCGGTCTGCGATACCTTGAACCCGAAGTATATGAGCACGTAGAGCGCGAAGATTATCCCTGAGAAGATGAATACCGAGAAGATGAACGGCAGGTTGAACGGCATTGCCGCATATGAGGGGTGTATCGGCAGGAGGAGCATGATTGAGGCGAGGACGAAGATATCCGCGCCGCCGAGTTGCCCCACGCGATAGAAGAGGTATCCGATTGCAGAGAGGAACACCGCGACGCCTATGGAGAAGGCGAAGAGCGTCGCATCGTAAAGAACGGCATTTGCGATGAATGCGACGGCCAGGAACGCGTAGAGGAGCTGGTCCGGGATGTTCTTCTTGTTGAAAACATCGTAGTATGCGGCAATCCCGGTGCCGAGGAAGGCAAGCAGTATGCGGATGGCTTCGCCCGGCATCATTATCTGGCCGAAAATGACATCTTCTAACATATCAATACCTCAAATGAAACAATAATATCTGGAAGCCTTTTAAAGAATGCTAGTTTTTCCCGTGCACCCCATACGAGGCCACTTTCTCCGCCAAGACGGGGATTGGCGCGGGAACGCCGGCCTTTTCGAGCGCCCTGCTCATCAGGGCCACGTCCTCGGCGCGGAAGCATTTGAATGCGAGTGCGAAAGCCACGAAAAGGGCGCCTGAAGCAGATATCAGGGAGCCGAGGTAGATGAGGTAGATGGCTTTCGGTATGAATTCCCCGGCCCCGGCCTGGGCGATGATTGATGACGCCGCATCGCTGGCAGCAGGTTTCAGCCAGATTGCGATGATAAAAACTATGAGGGCGGCCCCCAGGAGCCTGTAAGTCTCGGGCGGGTTGTGGTATCCGAGCAGCTTTTTCGCGAAGTGGTTCAGCAGGAATGCGCTCATTGCGAAACTGACTGCCGATGCGGCGGCCGCGCCTTCGATGCCGAATGCCGGGATGAGCAGGAGGTTGAGGGCGATATTCGCGATTCCGCATGCCGCCGCGATGTAAAGCTCGATTTTCACGAGGCGCATCGCTGTGAGGGCAAGGGATGCCATCAGCGAGAAGGCAGAGAATACGAGGCCGAATGTGAAAATCATCATGACCGCCGCGCCCGAACGGTATTCCGAGCCATAGAAGACGGAGAGCATGTCTCCTGCAAACGCCATCATCACGACCGCTATGGGGAGGCTGATGAAGAGCGACCAGCGCTGCGCAGTGCTCAACACATTGCGCATGCCGCCCATGTCTTTCTTGCCGAGAAGCCGGGAAACCACGGGGAGGAAGATGCTCCCGATTGAGCTTGGGAACACCATCAGGACGGAGGCCAGCGTCGCCGCCATGGAATAAACCGCAATCAGCGCGGACGAGGATGACGGCTCGAACATGAACCCGATGATGAGGCGGTCGGATGACGCGATAATCGTGGAGAAATAGCTCACGACCGCGACCGTTATGCCCAAGGGTATTATTTCGCTTACTAACTGCTGCTGGCCGAGCCCGCCTTTATCCGATATCGACGAAATGGAGCGGAAAACCGGGAAGAAGGAGGCGACGAATGCGAGGAGGAACGACAGGACGAATCCCAGGGAGATGGTGAGCACCGAGGCGCCGTATAGGAAGAAGAGGGCGGCTGTTATGGCGAGTTTCAGGAAGTTCTGGAGGTTCTGGAACATCTGCGAACCCTTGATGTCCGCCGTGCCCTGGAGATAGAGGTAGTTCAGCCTGAAGAGGTTCCCGAGAAGCACGAAGAGCGACATGATGCGGATGGCTTGGGGGAGATGCGCATTGCCGTAAAATAAGCCGATATTGTCAGCCTGCCAGATGAGTATTATCATGAGGACGAGGGAAAACAGCGTAAGGTACCTGAGGCTCAGGCGCATAAGGTCGCGGATTTTACCCCGCTCGCCGGCCCCCTCGAAGAAGGGGACGTACCTAGTGAACGCCCCGGATATCCCGAAATCGCTGAACACGATGATTATCGACATGGCGCTGAGGGCCAGGTAGAATGTCCCGATGTCGTCCTGGGAGGCGGCGCGGGCGAGTATTATCACATAGAGGAAGGATGAGAGCTTGAAGAGCGCATTGCCGGCCAGGCTCCAGAAGCTCCCGATTGCGACCTCCTTGGAATTCTCTGGGATAGCCTCTGCCATGAACAGACCTACGGGTAGTAGTAGCGTATGATGTTCCCGACGCCTTCATCGAGGCCGACCTTTGCGGAGAACCCGAGGGCGGATTTGGCCCTTGCCGTGTCGGCCTGCGTGTGCTGGACGTAGTTCTTGATGGCGTTCGGCTTGTACTCGGGCTTGATGCCGGTTCCGAGTTTCGAGTTGAGGAGCGAGACGACTTCGTTTAGGGAGACGCTTTTGCCGGTGCCGACATTGAAGACGTCCGTGCCGGCGAATTCGAGGGCCCGAAGGTTCGCATCTATGACATCGTCCACGTAGGTGAAATCGCGCGTCTGCGACCCGTCCCCCAGGATGATTGGCGAGCGGCCCTCTTTCATTTCCCAGAGGAACTGGGTTATCAGGTTGGCGAATTTGCCTTTTCCGCGCTCATTTTGGCCATAGACGCTGAAATAGCGGAGGCCCACGCTTTTCACGCCGTAAAAATCGCTGTAGAGTTTCGCCACCCGCTCCATCGCATACCGGCCTTCGGTATAGAAATCCGTGACTTTTATCGCCATGTCCTCCCTGTGCGGCGGGAGGTTGCCGTTGTAGAGCGAGCTGGAGGAGGCGTAGACGAGCCTGCAGGGGTTTTTGCGCGCGTATTCGAGGATGGATATCCATTCGTCGAGCGCTTTTGCTGTCAGGTGCGGGTTCTCCTTGTACATGGGCGAGGACGAATAGATTCCCTGGTGGAGTATCGCGTCGAACTTCTCCCCCAATGACGCGATTTCCCCGGCGTTTTTCTTATACACCCGGACCTTGGCCTTGATGGGTTCGATATTGGCATCAATCCCGGTGTGCATGTTGTCGAGGCACGATACCTCATGCCCGTCCCGGACCAGGCGCGCGGATATGTTGGAGCCTATGAAACCCATGGCCCCCGTAACTAGAATCTTCATCCAATCAACCCTGAAATAGGTATTCGATTCGCAGTTTCGGTTTTAAACCCTGTCGAGCGAGTTATTACGATGACAATCGAAAATGACGTTTC
>JAGVNI010000009.1 GCA_020053355.1 archaeon
GAGGCCGCGGGCTGGCTAATCTATGCCACCATGCAAATGAACAAGACCTACAAGGAGCCTGCCATGGAGGGGAAGCAGCTGGGCGATATCGCATTGCAGTTCGACGACCCCGCGAGCACGGACCCGCTTTTCTTCTATGTCGTCGAGGCGCGGGATTCCTCATGGAAATACAGCGCGCCTGAAAGCGGGGTCGTCATATACAAGGTGGCTTACGACAGCGGCAACAAACACGAGATAGTGAACAACCTGCAGCCGCAGAACGGCACCAGGATGGGCTCCAAGGACGGCCATGGTTATGTCCGGCCGACATTGCACGGCGTCGCGGCTGCGAACGGCTCATTGCGGTATGTCGATGTACCGGGCAACTTCACGGTCATCCTGGAGGCCGAATCATCGAATCCGTATTCCGCTTCCATCAGGCTCGTATCGAACAACATCGGCAACATGAGCGGTGCGGTGGTCGCCCCGAACGGCACCCCGGCCATCGTCATGCCGGCATCTGTCGGAGCCGTCGGCAAGCCGTACGACGGCGTCCTCCCGGACATCGACCTGCACGCCTATGACGACCGCGGCGGCCATGTCGGGCTGAACTACCAGACCTGGGAATACGAGAACACGATACCCGGTGCGCTCGCATCCGGAGACCTCAAAGACGACCGGGAATGGATATTCGTCCCGGACGGCGCGCAGGTCCGATACGAGGTGTCGGCATACAAGACACAGCAGTTCCTGCAGGCGAATCCTGAATACTCCGCCTATGCTAAGCCGCAGGGATTCGGGACAACGCTCATAAAGATCGACAAGGCCGGGAAGCAATACGAAGCTGATGGCGGAGCAGGTTCTGTGGGGGCAGGCCAGACGGTTGCGACGAAATCGCCGCACGACCCTTCTCTGCAGTTCAAGGACAGGGCGATTCCGGGTGTGGGGAACAATTCGATGTGCGCATTCCTGCCTGGTTTCCTCATCCTGCTGGCCCTGGGATTGGTCCGAAGGAAGAGATGAGCGC
This sequence comes from archaeon, assembly GCA_020053355.1. Taxonomy (GTDB): domain Archaea; phylum Micrarchaeota; class Micrarchaeia; order Anstonellales; family Bilamarchaeaceae; genus Bilamarchaeum. The sequence continues at coordinate 1,007 of JAGVNI010000009.1, forward strand.
CGCACCACCCTTCATTCCGAGGATATCTCTATCTTCCCGAACCTGCGAGGCAGGTCGAGCCTGACTGCCTTGACCAGATTCCTTGCCGTGGCCTTTGTGAATTCCCGCACCTTCGCGCTTTTCCTGATGAATGGCGAGTCGGTAACCGTGTTGAACTGGCCGCCGTGAGTGACATACGTGATTCCGAAAGGTGCGAGCACGCACCCCATCTGCTGGAAATAATGGAAAATGTCATGGGCGGTCTTGAACGCCCCGTCCTCATGGCCCGCAACCAGTATGGCAATGGGCCTTCCTGCTAGCGGCGCGACGCCCTTGGTCAGCTGCTGGTTCTGGATGCACGTCGTTCGGTCCAGGAAATCCTTCAGCCGGGCACTCATCTGGTTCCAGTTGATTGGCGATGCGATTATCACGCCCCTGCTTTTCAGGAGCATCTCGTGGAGGATGTGCATCTCGTCCCCCTGGTTCCGGCAGGGATAGGTGCACGCCTCATCCTTATTCGAATAGCAGCACCAGCAGTGCTCGACATTGACGCTGTTCAGGTCGATTCTCCTATACCTCGCCTTCTCTACTTTCAGCGCTTCCTCTGCCCATCCGGCAAGGATGCCGCAATTATGAGAGGCATGGGTGGAGCCGTTTATCAGGAGCACATCCAGCTCCTTTCCGTCGAACGAAAGAGGCCTCTTAGCCCCTTCCGGGATGAATTCTCCGGATGGGCTGGAGCACTGCGGGCATTCCTTCGGCGGCTTGCCGCCAATGTGGCGGTAGCCGCAAACCCTGCAAATCCACGCCTTCCTCAGATGGACGGTCATTTGACATCCGCCTTCCCGGCCACGCAGAAATATACGCCGCTGAATCCCTTGCGCTTCGCCACGGGGCAGGAGCCGCATATGCATCCGTAACGCTCTAATTTGCATGCGCTTTTCCCTTCGAAGCAATAGAGGAGTTCCTTTCCTTTCCTGGTGCACTCATTATACGTAGGGCACCTGGCGCAGATGCAATCCCGCCTCAAATCCCCAGGCGAAGGGGGGTTTTTTGCCAAGGGCATGATTTCACCTTCAAAATCGAATCAGTACTGAAGATAGCCTGAGAGCGCGAGTATCATGTGGATGAGCGCGATGATCAGGGCGGCTGCTGCGAATCTGGGGTGCCATTTCACAGGCACCCGCACCTTGGTGAATTTGTTCAGGGCCATTATCGTGGCGGCCGCAATGAACAGCGCCATTGCGGCCAGTCCTGGCCATATGACCAAAGGAAGACCCGCTATCGGCGCATAGGCTATGTCCCGTAACATCATATCACTTCGTGACGGTCACCCTGCCATGCATGGACGGGTGGATTCCGCAGGAATATGGGTATTCACCAGGCGCCTCGCTGAATGTATGGCTGAATGTTGCGCCCTGCCCGAGAGTTCCGGACTCGAAAACGGACGCCTTGATGGTGTGCGGCGCGCCATCCTCGTTTGTCCATTCAACCGTGTCACCCTGCTTCACGGCCACGTCGGCCGGGTTGAACGCGAATCCCTGGATATTCACCGCGACGGTCTTTGCGGTTCCGGTTCCCGGGCCTGCCCCGCTTCCATTTCCAGATGGTGCGGTGGCATTCCCGGACTGGGTGCCATTTCCTACCGCCCCGGTCCCGCCAGTCTGCGCGCAGCCTGCGAAGAGGAGCCCAAAAACCAGCAGGAGTGCGAGCAATCTCATGCGGATATACCCTGCTGTAACCTTTATAATGTTTTGAAAAGTGAAGGATATCCCAAGGTATGATATATGTGCGAACTACTGGGCCTCTGCTTCAACAAACCTATAGCCCCTAGCATATCGTTCATCGGGTTCCGGGCGCGGGGCGAAGTAAACCGCCACGGCTGGGGGGTCGCCTTTTATCCCGACAACTCTGCCCAGGTAATCAAGGAGCCTATAAACGCCGGCGCAAGCGAACTGTCGAATTTCCTCAAGGATTATCGGCACATGAGCTCGAAAATCCTGCTCGCGCATGTGCGGCATGCGACGGTCGGAAGCCACACCCGGATGAACACGCATCCCTTCCAGAGGGAACTGGGCGGGCGCGATTACGTGTTCGCGCACAACGGCGACCTTGGGAGGAGCTTCCGCGAAGGCCTTCCGCTCGGCGTATACCGTCCGGTAGGAGAGACGGATTCCGAGCATGCGTTCTGCCATCTTCTCGAGCAAATCAGGAAACGGGGCATTCCGCACTGGAACCATGCGGATTATGCCTGGCTGGAAGGGCAGCTTCGGAAAATAAACAAGTTTGGCGTGTTCAACTGCCTTCTCTCGGACGGGGAGCGCCTCTTCGCATACCGCGGCAATGATGAAAAGCGGACGCTCTTCTTCCTGAACCGTGTGCCGCCTTATGGCCGCGTCCGCCTTCTCGACTCGGATTTCTCGATTGACCTGGGGAGGGGCAAGGGGCCGGGCGCATTCGGCTTCATAATAGCAACCCGCCCGCTCACCGACGAGGCGTGGATTCCGTTCCCCCCCGGCCACATGCTTGTTTTCAAGGACGGGAAAACCGTATTTTCAGATTCCAAGATGCCGAAGCGGATTCGGGACAGCCCGCTTCGGTAATTTATTAAAACCAGGGGCGTGAATATGGATTTTGTGAAAAACAAGACTGCGATAATCGTTGGCATACTGGCGCTCGCCATAATCGCGGCTATCGCCATTTTACTGCTCTCGCCCGGGAAATACGACGACCTTGCCCAGTGCCTGACCAGCAAGGGCACCAAGATGTACGGGGCATACTGGTGCACGCATTGCAAGGAGCAGAAGGAGATGTTCGGCAAAAGCTGGGAATTCATCGATTATGTGGAATGTTCCACTCCTGATGGCCAGGGTCAGCTCGATGTCTGCAAGGCGGCAAACATCACATCTTATCCGACGTGGGTGTTCGCAGACGGAACACGGCACTCCGGCCCAGTGACGGCTGAGCAGCTTGCGGAGAAAGCGGGATGCTCACTGCCATCATGAAGCGCGTCACTTAATCAAGCCGAGTTCGCGCCCGACCTTCTCGATTTTCAGAATGGCGAAATCCAGCTCTTCCTTGCTGTGCTCCGCGGTTATCATGGCCCTGATTCTTGCCTTGTCCTTGGCAACCATGGGGAAGACAATCGGGAGCGCATAGACGCCTTCGTCGAATAGCCGTACGCTCATCTGGCGCGCTTTTGCGGCATCGTAGGTCATAATCGGCGTTATCGGCGTCTGGCTGTTTCCCGTGTCGAAGCCGAGCTCTTTCAGCCTCTTCTTGAAATATTTCGTGTTCCTCCAAAGCTTCCGGACAAGCGTGTCGCTCTCCATGAGGAGCTCGATTGCGGCAATCGATGCCGCCACAGTCGCCGGGCCGTGCGAGCCGGTGAGCAGCCAAGTCCGCGACTTGTTCAGCAGGTACTGCTTGTTGGTTTTTGACGTGGCTATCAGGCCGCCCATGGTGCCGAACGCCTTTGAGAACGTGCCCATCTCGAAATCGACGCGCCCCTCCAGTTTGAAGTGGCTGACGATTCCACGGCCGTTTTCACCGAGGACGCCGTCCCCGTGCGCATCATCCACGTATGTCGCGGCATCATGCCTTTCAGCCAGTTCGACAATCCCGTCCAGCGGGGCGATGTCCCCGTCCATCGAGAAAACGCCGTCCGTCACGATAAGGATGCGGTTGGGCTTCTGCGGCCTTGCCGTCATCTCCTTGAGCTTGGCTTCGAGGTCGTTCATGTCGTTGTGCCTGTATATCATCCGCTCGGCCTTGCTCAGGCGCAGGCCGTCTATTATCGAGCCGTGGTTCAGTTCGTCCGATATCACGACATCGCCTTCCCGCAGGAGCGCCGGAAGCGCGCCGGAATTAGCGGTGAATCCGGAATTGTAGTAAATAGAATCGTCGGTGTGTTTGAACTTCGCTATCAATTCCTCAAGCCGGATGTGCAAATCCATCGTTCCCGCAATCGGCCGGACAGAGCCGCTGCCTGCCCCATATTTCCGGATGGCTTCGATTGCCGCTTTCTTGAGCTTCCGGTGGTTCGCCAGGCCGAGGTAGTTGTTCGAGCAGAGCATGACCGATTCCTTGCCGTCAATAATCGTTTTCGCGCCTGATGGCCCATTCAGCGTCCTGGGGTTCCAGAGAAGGCTCTGCTGGCCCAGGGAATCCAGCTCTTGCTTAAGCTCGGTTTCAAGTTTCTTATTCATAAGAGTCACCGGTTGCCTTTCATCCCTGGTAATAATTTAAATGTGCGCAAAATGAGCAATTTATTACGTCTTTTATCGAAGTGGTTCCGGACGTTTGTGCGTCTTTTTTAACCTTTACCCCCCTATCGGTCTACCTAAATCAGCTTAGAGGTATTGATATGGAAAAAATGCTCTCTGTTTGGAAAACGCACCCGAAAGAAGGCCTTGAACTTAAAGATGCCCCGGTGCCAGACCCGAAAGACGATGAAGTCCTGATACAAGTGAAGGCGACGTCCATCTGCGGCACGGACCTCCACATCTACAAGTGGGACGAATGGGCGCAGAAGCGAATCGGCAAGAACATCCCATATATCTTCGGCCATGAAGTTTCGGGAGAGGTCGTGAAGGCGGGCAAGAGCGTCAAGGGCGTTTCCGTCGGCGACCACGTATCTGCGGAGACCCACATCTCCTGCGGCTACTGCTACCAGTGCAAGACGGGAAACGAGCACATCTGCCAGAACGTTAAGATTCTCGGTGTGGACACGAATGGCGCATTCGCCGAATACCTCACCCTTCCGTATCGGAATTCCTGGGTGAACGACAAGAAAATCCCGCACTGGGTTGCTACGGCGCAAGAGCCGCTCGGCAATGCTGTGCATACAGTTTTCGACGGCGAAGTCGCAGGTAAGACCATAACCGTCTTCGGCATGGGGCCGATAGGCGTATGCGCTGTCGCGCTTTGCAAGGCAGCCGGGGCTGAAAAAGTCATCGCAATAGACAATCACGAGGGCCGGCTCAAGTTCGGCAAGGATTTCGGCGCAGATGTTACGGTCATGGCCAGCGACGGCGTTGACGTCCGGAAGGAGATAATGGACGCGACAAACGGCCTTGGGGCCGACGTCTTCCTAGAGCTTGCCGGGGCACCGAAGGCTTTCAACGACGGCATTGCCACGCTCCGGCCCGGCGGAAGGGCGTCCATCCTGGGCGTCTTCCCGAAACCGTTCGAAGTGGACGTGACCAATGACATCGTCTTCCGCGGCATCCGCCTAAGCGGTATAAACGGGCGAAAGATGTACGATACCTGGTACAAGACGCAGGCATTCCTGCGCTCCGGGAAAATCAATTTGGAAAAACTCGTGACGCACCGGTTCAAGCTCTCGGAAATCGAGAAAGGATTCGACGTTCTGAAAAGAAGGGAAGGAATGAAGGTCGTGCTTGAACCCTGACCGGGCAGGTGGAGCGCTCCCCCACACGCATCAATCCTTGTATACTTCGGGTTGCAGCAGCTCGATTTCGATGACTTCCTCATAAGTCCTCGGGTCGAAGGAATCCCCTTCCCAAATGACGAAGATGGAGTTCCTCGAGACCTTCGCTGCGAACACAACCTCGCTCCTTTTAGACAGGCGTTCCCCGACTTTTTTCATGGCTCTCGGGCCCATGTCTGAAAGGAGGTAATCCTTGATGTGGAGGATAGCGGCCTTCCTCTGGCCGTTGAATTCCCGGCCAAGGACGATATTGAACCCCAGTATCACGCCCTCCTCCTTCATTTTATTGAAGCGGAGGTAGACCGTCGGTTTGGGGATGCCTATCATGTCAGCTATCTTTGAGAGCGGAGTGCTGGCATCTTCCTTCAGGATATTTACTATTTTTGTGTCAATTTCGTCCATTTTCTAACCTTTTTATATTTTCTATATCGATTCCTCCGCTTTGACGAACTATCTACAGCGGAAAACAAATAAATATATTACCTATTCCCCAATCTCAAAAACATGAAAACCGTTGCATTCCCATCTTTAGACCCCATACTCAAGGGCGGAATCCCGGAAGGGGACCAGATTCTAGTCTCGGGCCCGCCTGGTTCTGGAAAAAGCATCATGGCGATGCAGTTCATCCACGAAGGGATACAAAAAGGTGAGAACGGCGTGTTTTTCACCCTGGACAGCGAGCGGGAATACCTGATTAGCCAGATGGAGGGGGCCGGAATAGAGGTGGCGCGGCTAATCGAAGAGGGGAAGATGGATGTCATAGAGCTGGACCCGCAGGACATCTATGTCCTCCTGGACGAGATGGAGCGCCATGTCAAGCGCCTGAACGCCAAACGGCTCGTCATCGACTCGCTTTCCATCCTCTATGTCTATTGCGGCTCATACCGGAACCTCCCGGAAGACCTGATTGCCTTCCTGGAGAAGACCAAATACCAGCCTCCGATAACCCTTGGAAGCGCCGTAAAGAAGCAGATGCTTTATTCGATGATGACGAAAATCCGCCATCTTGGGTGCACGACTTTACTGATATCCGAGCTTGCCAAGAATTCCAACTGGTTCTCGAGGGATACGATAAGCGAGTTCGCCTGCGACGGGATTATCCTGCTAGACTACCACATACTCGGAGCCGCGGGCGTCACGAGGACCCTCTCGATTGTGAAGATGCGACGGAGCAACTACCTCGAGGGTGTGCACGAGTTCAGGATAACCGAAAAGGGTATCGAGCTCACCCGAGACTGAAAAATGAAAACGCCATCCGAATCCGGAATCACTTGATTATGAACTCGAAGATGCACTCCTGCGAGAGGCCGGTGGCGATGCACGCCAGCTCCCGTGTTTTATACTGCCGGCCGTATACGGCCTCGAGTACCCCCTCCATGACGCCGCGCAGGTAATGGCATACTGGTGCCTTGCATTTGCCCCTAGTTTTGACGTACTCCCGAGCAACTGGCGAATTGGAGCAGGAGAGGATAACCTTACCCTTGTCCTTCGTGATTTCCTGTATCGTGATGTTACCCATACCCATGAACTCGATTGCATCCCTGCCCATCTCCAGGGCCGGGTCCCCGGTTTTGGGCGCCTGCGGGAAGGCTCTGCGCAATTCGTCCTTCCTTGCGATGAATCTCGGCGAACCGGTGAGCAGCTGGTACCTGCCAATCTCGAACATCAATTCGTCAGCTTTGGCCGAATCCAGGTCGTTCTCGATGAGTTCGTGGAACTTTATCAGCATCTCGGTGGCCATTATGAACATCCCGCGGTCAAAGACGGATATCGTGCCTCCGTTCTCGATGCGGATTATGCCCATGGCCACCATTTTCGCGAATTTATTATAGCTCAAATCAAGCACCA
>JAGVNI010000018.1 GCA_020053355.1 archaeon
ATCCATCGCACCCAGATTGAAAGATAATCCCTCGCTCCGGCAGGCGCTGGAATCAAGAAGCGTCGATTTCGTCACAAACTGCCCGAAGGAAGCATTCGAAGACAACATCACAGCCAAGAGATGGAATAATATCACTCCCGAAAAAATAAGAAAGGCGATAGATGCCCGCCTCGATAAAATCATCCTCGATGCAATCCAGTCATACGATGGAATCCCCAATCCGACCGCTCTCAGCAAAGAAAGAGGGGGTCCGCTTGTATTTAGCCATAAAAAAATCGCAGACAGGTTGGACTCGAATGTTGCCCTTCAAGATGCGCTGGAATCAAGAAGCATCGATTTCGTCACAAACTGCCCGAAGGAAGCATTCGAGAAATGCCTCTCAACAATAAAATGGGAGTCGGTATCCGAAAAAACAAGGAAAGCAATAGAACAACGCCTCGATGACCTCATTCTCCAAGCCATCCATTCCTACGAAGGCATCCCCACTGCATGCAATCTAGTCAAAGCAAACGGGGGTGCGCTTGGATGTAGCTTCCGTCTGATTGGAGAAAGGCTCAAGGACAACCCCACCCTCCAGCAGGCGCTTGAATCCAGGGGTATAGAATTCGTGAATACTCGCGGAAGGGCGGCTTTCGACGAGTGCATCGCAACCAACCAATGGAACCAGGCGAAAGGAAAAACCAGGGAAGCGATATGTGAGCGCCTCGACACTTACATCCTCGAAGCCATTACAACCTATGAAGGCGCCCAATATGTTAATCGTCTCAGCAAATATGGCGGCGGTCCACTTGAGTACAGCCGAAAAACGATTGAAGAAAGGCTGAAGAATAATCCTATCTTACGAGCCGCGTATTATCTCAAGCGCGGCCTTACAGAAGACCAAATCAACGCCATTGAGGTTGAGCGCGATGACCAGACGCCTGCAATGGCCGAAAGCATCCTGAAACGGCTGCCCAGCATGCGCATTTTCAGGGAGGCATTCGGCCTCCTGAAGCATCTTTCAGACTTTTTTGTAGAAAAGAGAACGCTTGAGGTGTCATTTTACCCAGAGCCGCTTTCAAGGGCTTCTGAAATGCTCGGCATCGCGGTGCAGTCGGAACATCTGAGGGCGCACAAGCTTAAGGACGCAGGAGCCCGGCTGCCGCCCGACAAACAATTCGACACCATCGCCTTCATGCAGTTCTGCCACCGCATCAGCAACGAAGCTCTGATTAACGCGCTGAACCAGGCCAACTGCGTGCTTGCCGAAGAAGGCGTCCTGCTTGTCTCTGTTCCGGGGGAATTTTCAAGAACTCCGGCATTCGAGACGCAGGTGCAGGATTTCGGCTTCGAGCTTCAGGCAGAAGGTACGCTTTTCATACGCACCCTCAGTGTGGAAGAACTTACTTCCCTTGGCGTCACTGATGCAGACCGGGTCAAGCAGAAGGTCGACCAGGCCACGAACATCATGCTCATGAAAAAGACACGCCCCGGCAATGGTACGGCGCTAGATTCTTTCGTGCGTGAAGAGAAATCTGAAGGGAACGGCGTTTTCCACCCTGCACTCGGTGAAATCAACGTCCCGCAGTCAGTATTGAACAGCCTTTCATGCGTTTTCCAGAAGAAGACTCCGGAAGCAGGCACTGGATTTATCCTTACCGTTCTCGATGCTGAATATGTGCAGAAAGACCTCATCGGCTTCGATGTGGATCCGAATAACCCTCGTGCTACAGAAATTGCGACCAGTGGCAATCCCGCCATGAGTCTTAAAGAGCTCAGCGCAATCGCAAGGCGTCTTGCCAAAGCCGACTTCCGGCAGCGCGTCCTTGTCCGGCCAGGCCATGAGACGAAAATCCCGGCAAGGATGCTCCGCTCTGCTTTAGCGGCTTAGATGCCTGTTTTTATTCTTTTTATGGAAAGGAATCTGTATGCTCTTCCTCAAAGTCCCCCGCGCGCAAGGCGAGAAAACCCGCCGCGAGCTTATCCAGAAGGGGCTGTTCGTCGCCGGATACCCCATCCTCGGAGAAGAGGGGGTTGTCCTGCTTCCGGTTTCAGGCCCGTTCGGGGAATTCGAAACGGTCGAGCGCGATGCTGAGAAACGGCCCATCCACCATGACAGGCTGAAGGATGCGCTAACAGAGCTCCTGACACCGGCCGAACTCGAAACGCTAATCGGCTCCTTCGACATCATCGGCGACATCGCCATCATCGAAATCCCGGACGCGCTCGAATCGCGTGAAAAGGAAATCGGCGATGCACTCCTTTCGGTCCACAAGAACCTGAAAACCGTCCTCAAGAAACTAGGTCCCATGGAAGGGGAGTTCCGTGTAAGGCGCGTCAGGCCCATTGCCGGTGAGGATAGGACCACTACCTTATATCGGGAGAGCGGCGTCCTGATGGAGGTCGATGTGGCAAAGGTCTATTTCTCCGTCCGCCTCGCGCACGAACGCACTCGAATCGCCGAACTGGTGAAACCTGGCGAGCGGATACTTGCGCTTTTTGCCGGAATCGGGCCGTTTCCCCTCGTGATATCCAAAACTCACAAGGATGCTGAAATCATAGCCATTGAACTGAACCCGGACGCCGTAGCATTCATGGAAAAGAACATCGCTCGGAACAAGGCGAATAACGTCAAGGCGGTGCTGGGCGATGCCCGCAAGGTCGTCATGGCCGGCTACCAGAACTACGCCGACCGCGTCCTCATGCCTCTTCCAAAAGGTGCGCACGACTTCCTCGATGCCGCATACGCCGGGGCTAAGGATGGCGGCATGGTCCATTTCTACACGTTTGCAGGTATGCAGGACCCGTTCCGCGAAGCCCTTGGCAAGGCAGAATCCGCCGCACAAGCCAGCGGCGTAAGAATAGAAGTTGCATCGCAAAGAATCGTCCGCCCCTACTCCCCGCTGACAGTGCAGGTCGTTCTCGACCTCATTGTTCGTAAAAATGTTACATAGGTTTATATATTCCGAAATCGCGTTCTCACAAAAGCGGCATGAAGCCGCGAACAAAAGAAAAACTACGGAGGTGAAGTAGATGGAAGCAAGATTAAGGAACCTGAAATCATCGAACGTCTACCCCGTGGTTTGCCTTTGGCGTTAAGCCTTCATCTCTAATTATTAGCCCGGAACATCTCCAGTCGCTTGCCCTCAGGGTAGGCACTGCCGCCAAACCATTTCCTTCCTTGCAATCAGCCGCAAAAAAATCAGTATCACGGAGGTTTTCCATATGACCGGAATGATAAAAATAACCTTGGACGAGAACGAAGTCCCGAAGAATTTCTATAACATCCTGCCGGACTTGCCGGAACGGTTGGCTCCGCCATTGAATCCGAAAACCAAGGAGCCAGTCTCCCCGTCCGACCTGGAGGCCATATTCCCCAAGGAGCTGATACGCCAGGAGATGTCAGCCGAAGGGAGCATCCCGGTCCCATCCGAGGTTCGGGATGCGTTAATCCGCTTCGGCCGGCCGACACCATTAATCCGGGCCGAACGCCTCGAGAGGCACCTGCGGACACCCGCGAAAATCTACTTCAAGCATGAAGGGCTGAATCCCTGCGGCTCGCACAAGCCGAATACCGCAATCGCACAGGCGTATTACAATGCGAAGGAAGGCATCGAGCACCTGGCAACAGAAACCGGGGCCGGCCAGTGGGGAACCGCGCTCGCCTACGCGAGTATGCTTTTCGGCCTGAAATGCACGGTTTTCATGGTCAGGAACAGCTTCGAGCAGAAGCCGGGCAGGAAGACGATGATTGAATCCTATGGCGCGACAATCCACGCATCTCCAAGTCCCGTTACAGCGTATGGCCGCAAAGTCTGCAAAGAAATGCCCGATACGCCCGGCAGCCTGGGAATCGCCATTAGCGAAGCCATCGAAGTCGCAGCCTCAGACCCGAAAACCAATTACTCCCTAGGGAGCGTCCTTAACCACGTTCTCCTGCACCAGACCGTGATAGGCCAGGAGCTGAAGCTCCAGTTCGCGAAAGCGGAAATCGAGCCGGACTATCTCATAGGCTGCATCGGCGGGGGGAGCAACTTCGGGGGCATGGTTTTCCCTTTCGTAAAAGACAAGATTGACGGCCGTACAGATGCGCGCTTCATCGGAGTGGAGCCTGAATCCTGTCCCAGTGTAACGAAAGGCGAATACCGCTACGATTCGGGCGACACGGCGGGAATGACCCCGCTCCTGAAGATGCATACCCTTGGAAGCAGCCATATCCCGCCAGCAATACACGCTGGCGGCCTCAGATACCACGGAATGGCACCGACCGTTTCGCTGCTGATGAACCATGGGATAACTGAAGCGGAAGCCTATGGGCAGGATGAGGTCCTGGAAGCCGCCCGCCTCTTCGCCAGGACCGAAGGAATCATCGCCGCGCCGGAGTCATCGCATGCGATTGCATCCGCAATCCGCCATGCAACCGAATGCAGGAAAAATAACGAAGCGAAAACCATCGTCTTCAACCTGAGCGGGCACGGGCTTCTTGACCTGAGCTTCTATGCCCTTGGGGGTGCAACGGCCTAATATGCTCCTATTAGGAACCCAAGAAGGAGGAAGGCAATCATGCCGAGCACTATGGGTGGCAGTGCCGGCAATACCATCTTTTTCTTCCAAACGAGCGTCAGGAACAGGCCGAGCGACAGAACCGCGCCGACAAACACGAATATGCTTGCAAGCGGGCTTATCGCGAGCGCTGAAACCTCGAGCATGATAGGAGCTATCATATCCCCGGTGCCCAAATCAATCCTCTGCTCCTTCTCCCCAGGCCTAGGCGGCGGGGCGCGCGCGGTCACCGTGAATGCGAGGTCTTTTTTCACGATGAAATTCGCCATCTCGACCATGTGCTTTGTGGCGAAGACTGATAGGAAATCATAGACCGAGAGCAGTATCAGGAACAGGATGAGGGGTATCAGCCCAAGCGATATCCCGAAAATCACCCCTACGCCCGCAGTCGCCATTATGGCCGCTGCGTTCTTCAACTGGGGAAGCCTCGTTTTCATGCCTGCGAAAATCAGGGCTAATACAATCCCCGCCAGCGTGCTCTCTTCCAATCCCATGAAGCTGCGCAATATTGCGTAGAACACGATGGAGCTCGAAGTCGAAATCAGGACGAACTCCATGACCATGAAGACAATCGGCATGAACTTGAGCTTCCTAATCATGAGTATCATGACCGCAGCGCCCGCCAGGATGTAGCCTATGAAGAGGAATGCGTTCAGCGGCTCATCCGAGTCAGTTGTCACGACCAGGCTGCTCACATAGGGATTTTCCGTGAAATCCCGAAGAATCACCGCGCCTGTGAAAATGCCCAGGACCTGGGCTATGGCAAAGAAGCTGAGCATGGACAAGAGGAGCCTGGACATGCTCATCATATCAAAATATAGCCTTTTTAAGCGGTCGCTCCGGTGAGCAGGGCATCAGGGCGGCACCCATCGTGCGGAGGGCCTGGCGGTGCAGGCGTGCCGGTCATTTCTCGCCGACTATCCTTATCTGGCCGTATCCCTTCTCGTATATGGTTCCGACGCGCAGGAGCTCGGCGAGTATGCGCCGCGCCTCGGTCTCCTCTATCTCGTATGATTTGGCGTTTGCCACGACCTCGTCTATGCTGGCGGTGTCGTTCTTGCGCAGGTGCTCGCGTATGATGTCGAGTATCGTGTCCTTCTTCTGCAACTTGTCACGCTCTGACTTGGGCTTTCCCATGACCACGTCGATGTCCAGCTTCCCGGTCACCTTGTCGGTCATTATCTGCTGCATGACGTAGTTGAATAGGGCTATCGCGACCTCGGCATCCTCCTCCTCGACCTCTTCGTTCAGCCTGATTTTCGCATTGGCTTCCGCGAGCCGGACCAGGCCTTCGAGATACCTGGGTGTGATGGCGACCGAGCCGGCGTCCTTGCTTTTGCGCCTCAGTTCGACATAGAACTCCTTTATCTTCGTCGATGCAGGCTGTGTGAGCTTCGGGAACACCTTCCTCCGGGCAAAAGCGATATATTTGCGCAGGAGGTCCTTGTCCAGCAGCACCTCGTCCGGGGAGGTGTCCTTTCCCATGTGGGTCGAGAGGATGTGCTCGGCAAGCTTCCCATCCTTCTCCTCATCAAGGACATCGACTATCGGGAAAATCAGGTCGAATCGTGAAAGCAGCGTGGGCGGGATGTTGAACTGGTCAGCAAGGTTCTTGGTCTGGTCGAACCTCCCGTATTTCGGGTTGGCTGCGGCAAGGATGGCGGTCTTCGTCCTGAATTTCGCCACGATTCCGGCTTTCGCAACCGATATGGTCTGCGTTTCCATAGCTTCATGCATGGCCGCCCGGTCCTCCTCCTCGATTTTATCGAACTCGTCCACCTGGGCGGTCCCGCCGCTTGCCAGCACCAGGGCGCCTGCCTTCAGCGTCCATCCCCCCTCGCCCAGCTCGTCCTTCTCTGCCGCAACGGTGAGGCCTGCGCCGGAAACCGACTTTCCGCTGACATATATGCTTTTCGGGGCTATCTCCGAAACGCTGAGAAGAAAGCGGCTTTTCGCGATACCCGGGTCTCCAATCAGGAGGACATGGATGTCATCGCGGATTGGGGCGCCGCCCTTCATGATTTTTCCGCGCGTTCCTCCGAAAAGCTGGAGTGCGAGCGCCTTCTTCACCTCGCTGTGGCCGTAGATGGACGGTGCGATGGATTTGGTGATTATGTCGTAGATATTCGGATTCCTGGAAAGCTCCTTGAGCCTGCGCTCATCCTCCTTGTTTATCTCGATTTCCTCGAAATCCCGCTTGAGGCTCAGGACGCTGTTGATTTCGACATACCTGCTGTAAATCATGTCCTGCTTCTGCCTCGGCTTGATTGGCGGCTTCAGCCTGAGCATCCCGATGACCTCGATATTGTCGCCCGGGGCGACCTTGTTCACCTGGTCGTCCTCGAGAAGCAATTCGATATGCGCCGCTGGCGCCCCGCCCCTTATCCTCTCAAGGAGCTCCTGCACCTCTGCCCGTTGGATGTCCGTGAACGTGCTCTCGTCGTCAACCTGGCGGAGGGCGAACTTCTTGCAGCTTTCGCACCTTTTCGGGGGCTGGAAGTTCTTCCCGACAAAAAGCTTGAACTCAGCATCGCACAGCGTGCACTTGTACATAGCTACCTTGACCCGGTGCATGACCTCGGCCCTTTTGGTTACCACGCATTTGAATGCGACAAGCTCGTTGATGTTCTTGGAGCTGACGTGCTCGATAAGCGTTTCTTCGCAAGGCACGCCGAGGAAACGAACGTGGGGGGTGAAGTTCTTGCCAGCGGGCACGGAGATGTTGAGCTGCTCAATCGCCTCCTCGGCCGCCTCGATTATCAGGTCCGGCGAGTGGATGAGGGCGTCGGCTATATCCGGGTCGAACTTCTCAAGGTCAGGGTAGCTTACAAAAAGGCTTTTCTGAGTGGGGTAGACCAGGAGCAGTTCGTCGATTTTCGGCCTGTAGATGGTGGTGAAGAACTCGTTGAATATCGAAACCTGCGATGATAAGTCTACCTCCATAAAACCACGGCTAAAAATAGTGGAAGTTTACTATTGCGGGCTGATGTTAATAAACCTAATCCTGCCCGGTTTCCGCGCGCCCACCTAAGGTTAAAAAACCTAATTGAGAGACCAGAGCATGAAAAAGGCAATCCTTCTTATCATCGACGGGCTGGGCGACCTGCCAACCCCAAAAACGCCACTGCAGGCCGCGAAGAAGCCGAACCTGGACCGCCTGGCGAAAAAGGGGATTACCGGCATGATGAGCCCCGTGAAACGCTTCATCATCCCAGGAAGCGACGTTTCGCATCTTAACATCCTCGGCTACGACCCGTCCATCTTCTACTATGGCCGCGGCCCCCTCGAAGCGCTCGGCCTCGGAATCCGTCTCCAAGAAGGGGACATCGCCTTCCGCGCCAATTTCGCGACCGTGCAGGATGGCAAGGTCACAGACAGGCGCGCCGGCAGGATTGATACCGCCACGGCGGCAGCGCTTTCCAAGCCCCTCTCTATGAGGATTGATGATGCCGAAGCCATTTTCATGAGTTCTGTCGAGCACCGGGGAGCGCTGGTCCTTCGGGGCAGGAACCTGAGCAGCAACATCAGCCCGACAGACGCGCACGAAGGCGAGCCCTTCCCGCTTTGCCATGCCCTTGACAACACGCCGGAAGCGAAGCGCACTGCGGAGTTGGTGAACCGGTTCTCCGAATACGCAGCCGGGCTGCTCTCATCCGCTCCAGAGAATGCCGGGCGCAAATCTCCGGCGAACGCAATCCTCCTCCGGGGCGCAGGCCATTACGCCAAGGCGCCTTCGTTCCATGAACGATTCGGGCTGAATGCCGCATGCGTAGCCGGCGGGGCGCTTTATCGGGGCGTAGCGACATTCATGGGCATGGACCTTATCTTGGCGCAGGGCGCCTCGGGCGACAAGAACACGAACCTGGAATCGAAGGCCAAATCCGCGGTCAAAGCCCTCCAGACCTACGACTTCGTCTTCATGCACATCAAGATGTGCGACAGCTTCGGCCATGACGGCGACTTAGCCGGCAAAACCCGGGCAATCCAGCAAATCGACCGGATAATCCCGATTCTGGAAAAAAGCGGGGCCTGCCTTGTGATAACCGGCGACCACTCGACACCCTGCAGCCTCAAGGCGCATTCAGGACATGAAGTGCCAATCATCGCATATGGCGGCGAACGGACGGACGACGTGTTGCGCTTCGATGAAATCAGCTGCGCGAAAGGCGGCCTTGGCCACATCCGTGGAAAGGACGTCCTCCCGCTCATCCTCAATATCACCGGGCACGCGCAGAAGTTCGGCAGCTGACTTGGCGGGGGCTGACTTTTCACGACACCTTTTATCACTTTATTTATAAACACTTTGCTCTATATTCTGCAACGATGAGACGGGCTGGGATTGACAGGTTCATCTGCTGGGACCTGGACGAGACGACTGGTTCTTTTCGGGACTACCAGAAGATGGGCCTAACCCGCGGGATGGAGCCCCTCATCGAAGGCCTTGCGCGCCTTGGCATGCGGCAGGTAATCACCACTGCCGCGTGGGGGGAGCATGCGGAATTCGTCCTTACGCATGCCGGCCTCCGGGGTTTTTATGAGGGAATCTTCGACGTCCATCAAATCTGCGATAAAGATTACAATAAATATTACATGAAGGTCGCCGAGCGGTTCGGCATATCGCCGGAAGATGCTCCGGACCGGATTCTCGTAGTCGGTAACATGGCCCGTGATGCGCCGGCTGACCTCGATTTGACGTTCCTTCACCATCCGGAAGGCAGCACATACGATGCCAGCGTATACATGAAGATTATCGCCCGCCTGCTGCGCCTTTCAGATTCATGGGCCGAGGCCCACACCCTTCTGGAAGAGCAGAACTCCCACCACCTGCCCGTATGCGGCTTCGAGGGCGGCCAGCAATACGTCGACGACATCTGGGTGGGCGTGGGACGCTCGCTTCGCAATGTGCGGCCGGAAAAGCCTTCCGACCGCATCATTTCAATCTATTCCGTCCCCGACAGCTACCGCTCGGGGATGGATTTGATAAAAATAAAAGAAGGGGCTGAACCCTGCTTCATTCAGCCTGCACTGAGCCTGTCAACGTAGCCACGGCGAGCCGGTCGGGCGCGTCGGGCTGGTCCTCAGAGAACCTGTAGAGGACGCCGAGGCTCCCCCGGAAGTTCGAGTTCGCCGCAAGCTTCACTATCGTGCCATCCTCGTTCTGGCATTCTATCTCGGCAGTTATGTCCGCGTTCGGGCCGCCTATCGTGACGCTCTCGCCTGCTGCCATCGGCTTTTCGCTGGCGAAGAGGTCGACGTCAGTCTTCCGGACATTCCCGGCCGGCGCGACCGTGCATAACAGGCCCTTCACCACTACCGATTTGCCCTGCGTGTTATCCAGTTGCAGCAGCACCCTGATATTGTTGCCCGAATCGGCCACCAGGGTATGCGGCTTCTGGTTGCAGGTGAATCCCGGCTGCGTGAACTGGCAGGCCTCCGGAGCCTTCAGGGAAGGCAGGACGACCGCGACCAGTATGGCCAGCACAATCAGGATGACGAAAAGCGCAAGGCCGTACGTGATGAGGTATTCCATCACCGCCTGCCCTTTGAATGATTTTCCAGGTTTTTTCATAAAATCCATACAGACCACATTTCATACGATTGTAGCGAATATTGCTTCCACCATGTTGATGACAAGCCAGTATACCAGGTAAGCCCCCAGCAGGACGAATGGGAAGTACTTCACCCCCTGGTTCTTCGAGCCGGTCCTTATCGCGCTGATGATGAATGAAGAGACGAGGGCCGTGACGAATATCGTGGGTATGCTGAACCAGAAGAAATCCGAGGAGCTGATGACCGCGCCGCTGAATTTGATTGTCGAGAATACGGTGAACGGCCCTCCGGTCGCGCCTGAAAGCGAACCGGCCTGGGGCGCGATTTTTTCGAAGACCGATATCAGCTTTGACGCCACTGCGAACAGGAACGGCGCCCCGACTATCGAAGCGAAAAGCACGAATATCTCGTAGAGGACCAATGACGCGGCTATCTCCTTTTTCATTATTATCGTGTTCCGCACGTCGTCGGATGTCCGCTCTAGCACATTCGTCAATTCGCCGCCTGTAGCCGTCGCCTGCTTGAGGAGCAGGATGGTCCTCTTGAATACGCGGGAGTCGAACCTCATGCCCAATTTGTCAAGCGTGAACTCCAGGCTTTCGCCTGAAAACGAGCTCTTTATGACCGCTTTGACCTCACTGCTCAGAAGGCCGAATTCGGGCTTGGCCGAATACCACATTGCCTGGTCCAGCGTCATGCCCGCCTTTATGTTGGATGCGACAAGGGTCAGGAAGTCCGGGAGCGTCGCCTCAAGCTTGTTGCGCCGGTCATCCGCTTTCATGAGGAGATAGCTCGAAATGAGCGTCATCGTTCCCAGGTAAACGGCCCCGAACGAGACTGCCAGGACGAGCAATGCTATGACCGGGAACGGAAGGTCGACTATCTCATGGATGGCCGCGGTGATGAATTCCCCGCTCGGCTGGTACGCCAGGAGCAGCAGGGCTAGGAATACTGTCAATACCAGGACGTTCAGGCTCACGTATCCGGCGAACGAATCCGCCGGCATGTTGACGCCTGCGGTGTTGAGCTCCTTTTCCAGCCCCTTGATGCGCTCCCTGCTGAAGAAAAGCCTTCCAGCGTTCTCAAATATGCTTTCGTTGGTCATGAGCATCACCTATATGAGGTATTTCGGCCGCGACGTCTCGATGAATCCGAGGAACAGTACCTGTATGATGGTTATCACGAGGAAGACTATCGCAAGCATCCATGGCGGCAGGCTGCGCCCGCCCATGGCGGAGAATATGACGGTCATGAGGACGACCCCCAGCGTCGGGACGATGATGCCGAACACCATGTAGAACATCACTATCGGGGTCAGCTTCTGGCTGTATTCTTTGAGGGAAATCATCTGCTCCTTGGATATCTGGTCCAGCACGCTCTCAAGCGAACCGCCTACGTCCGCGCCGCTCCCGAGCGAGTTGGCTATCTGCATCAGTATCCTTGTGAAATACTTGGACGGGTTATACTGGACCGTGTCGCGTATCGCCTGCGTGACTGGCACGCCGAGCACCACCTGGTCCACGATTTTAGCGAACTCGCGGCTTACGGCGCCGTATCCGCTGGATGCGCCGACGAACGTGTCGAATAGCGGCATGCCTGATTTCAGGGCTATCACTATGTGCCTGCCCGCGAAAACGATTTCATAGTCCATCTCCTTCTGGCGCCGTATCATCCCCGCTTCGGGGTATAGCATGAGGTACGAGAATATCACGACCGGTATGACGATGATTGGCGCAACGACCATGAGGATGAACATTGGGATGTTGCCTTTGAGGGCCGATTCCAGCCCCCCGAGCATGAACAGGTATGCGACGACAATCAGGCCTGCGGAGATGAATATCGCCGAAGCGACGACCTTTTCCAGGAAATCGATCGGGTTGTCGTCCATGTCCGCTATCTTCAGCTTCTTCCTCAGGTCCGGGAATCTTGATGCGAGGATTTCCGCGATGGGGGTGAATGGCCCTCTCCTCCTTTGCTGCGCCTTGGCTTCCGCCCTTTCTTTCACTACCATGCTTAGCCCTCCGTCTGGCTGAAGTATTTCTTAACCATGCTGTCACTTAACCCTTTATCCTTGGCCATCAGTTCCTTCGCCTTGAAAATGGCTTCTGCCTTGGACAGCTGCTTCCTTTCGTATCTCTTGTAGTAATCGGGGTCCTTGGTGTGCAGGAAATAGAGCAAGGTCCCCTCGTCGGTCTCGTTCACTTCCTTGACCGTGTCGTATGCCTTCGCTTCCGCTTCCTTCGGCGTCTCCTCGGCTTTCTTGAAAATCTCAGTCCCTGCGACTTCGATGAGGTTCTCAATCTGCCTGCCGATTATGCCCTTCACCGCCGTGAATTCCTGGTCGTACTTGTTATTGACGTAATCAATCCTTTCCTCGACCCGCACGCGCGTCTCTTTCTCGTCAGCGGCAAGCGAGCCGAGTATCTTCTCAAGCTCGGCAGCGTGCTTCTTTCCCGTGAATTCCCGGTATTTGCGGAGCACCTCCGGGAGCTGCTCGACGAGCGACTCGACGGAGAACACGAAAGACTCGAATGTCTTCTTCCTCGCGGACGTGTCTTCGGTCATGGATATCTGGTCGTAGAACTTTTTCTTTATCTCCACGACCTGCTTGTTGTAGGAATCTATGATGCTGTCCTTTGTCTGCGCAAGCTCGCCCTGCTGCGCCGATACTATCGCATCCAGGAGCTTCATGTGGGCTTCGGCCTGCGCCCCGACCTTCTTCGCCCCTGCGGCAGGCCTTGCCGCACCGCCGCCGGCCTGCAGGCCGGCCAGCATGTTCTTCAGGACAGTTATCTGGAGCTTGATTTCCTCCCTCTTCGATGTGATTTTTTCCTTGAAGAGCTGCTTTGTGAGGTCGAGCATCTTCTTCTTGAGCGTCATCTCGTCCGCTTTCTCGCCCACAGCAGCCCGAATCTGCTCTTCCATCTGCTCATAGCGCTTGGATGCAGCCTTATCCGGCTCCCTCAGGGCCGGCGGGACCGCTGCCACTATGACACGTTTCTCGATTGGCACTTCCACGCCTATCTCCGGGACGGCCCTGGGTTTTGGCATCTCCGGCGCCTTGGGGGCTACCGGCGCCATTTCCCTTTCCTTCTCCATCTCTATTCCAGTTTCAGGCGCCTGCGGGGGTTTTGACGATTCCCTTTCAATCTCTATGCCCTCCTGCGCGGTCCTCGTCTCGAATTCCACCGCTGCGGCAGGTTTCGGCGCCGGTTCCTCGGATTTGGCCGCCTCGCCAGGTTCAGGCGGCTTCTCCAGCGCTATCGGCTCCTTGCCGACCGCTTCCGCGGTCTTCAATGTCTCGGCGGTCATCTGGAGCAGCCTTGTCTCGACCTCTCCGGTCTCGACTTTCTGCACTGGCTCCGCCTTGGCGGCTCCCGCCGCCTCCTTCCCACTGGTTGCCAGGATTCCCAGGCCGGTGGTGCTGATTATCTTCTGCGAACGCTCATAGAGGTTGATCATGTCCGGGTAACCGAGGTCGACATAGTCCCTGGGCTCAAGGTCCAGGGTCCTTTCGATGGATATCTCACCCTGGAACGGTGCGTATTCCATCTGCTTCTTCTCGAGCCGTTTGGCCTCTTCTATCGCGCCTTCGAATTCATCAGACACTTTAAGTCCCCTCTTTCCGGTTTTCTTCCTTATACGCTGATGCCGGACTGGGATTTGAAATCCCAGCCCTTGCCCTTCTTCACCGCGTCAACCACGTCCTCTGTGTTCAGGTAATAGCTGGACACTATCTGGCCGACCTGGTCAACATCGTCATATCCGCGCTTGACCATCCAGTCCAGGACGCCCATCTTCTCCTCGATGTCGTCTTCGATTTCCTTGTCGCTCATGCCTGAGTAAAGGGAAAGTGTCTCGACAAGCGTCACCATCCTGGATACCGCCTTCATCTTGTCGGATTTCAGGTCCCAGCGGTAGATGACGTTCGCCTCGCCCTTCTTGGTCACTTCGGCGAATTCCAGCACGCGCCTTATGTTGAAGCGCCTGTGCCTGAATGTGACGACGATGCCCGCAAGCGCATCGAGCATCTCGTGCGGCACGTTGATTGGCGGGTTTGTCAGCCTCGAAATCGTCTGTTGGGCGTTGTCCGCGTGCAATGTCGCGTATACGCTGTGGCCCGTATGCATGGCCTCGAACATGACTTCCGCCTCGCGCTGGCGCCTGATTTCTCCGACCAGTATGCGGTCCGGCCTCTGGCGCAGAGAGTTCACCATCAAATCCAGCATGGTGACCTCGCCCTTGCCCTCGGGGTTCGCCTCGCGGACCGTCATGGGGACCCAGTGGAGGAATGACGGAAGCGTCAGCTCCCTGGTGTCCTCTATTGTAACAATGCGCTGGTTTGCCGGTATCAGTCCGGCCATCGCGTTCAGGAACGACGTCTTGCCGCTTCCTGTTCCGCCTGTGACGAGAAGCGAGAGCTCGTTCTGCATGCACAGCCAGATGAGCGCAGCCACGTCGCTTGTCACGGTCTTGGACTTTATGAAGCTGGTTATGGTCCAAGGGTTGCGCGAGAATTTTCGAATTGTTATGGTGTTGCCGAAGGATGAAATAGGGAACAGCGTGGCGTTCACACGGTCACCGGAGGGCAGGTGCGCGTCGAGGGTCGGGTTGAGGATATTGATCTGCCTTCCGACCTTCCTCGCTATCATCGAGGCGTAATCGTAGACCAGCTCCTCGTTCTTGAGCCTGAGGTTCGTCCTGCACCATCCGAATTTCTTATGGTAGACCCATACGGGTTCGCGGGCGTTGTTCACCGTGACTTCTTCCAGCTGCTCGTCCGAGAGCAGGGCTTCCATCTCGCCCAGGCCCAGCGTCTTCTGGATAAGGTAAACCGCGAGGACGTCCATCTTCTCAGGCGGGAGCGAGGGGAAGTTGCGCTTCAGTATCCTTTTCGCGGCCTCGAAGAATTTCGCCTTGACTTCGTCGAATTTCTTCGGGTCGAGAATCTCGCTGATGTCCAGCTTGACCTCAGTGACCAGTTCGCCCTTAAGCTTGGTCTCGAGAATGAGCTTGGTGCCTTCCGCTATGCCGGGTATCGTTATCTCGTACCTCGGGACGAAGTCCGCCTTCCTGAAAATCTTGACTTCCACGGGGAGGCCTTCAGAGCTGAAGGCGTATGCGGCAAGTAGGGTGACCTTCGGTTTTGGCCCCGCCAACTCGCTTGTCACTGCCTGCGCGGGCCTCTCCTCCTCTTTCCCTTCCCTTCCTGCGGCATCGCCATCATCCATTCTCCGAATAACAGTATCCTTGATGTTCTCTTTGGGCATCCCATCACCAACATGTATCCATCTGCTTGTTTATAAATCGGTCATTCTTCCCAGAGCCTTTGGATGAGCTTCTTCAGCTCGTCCCTTTTCCTGCGGAATTCCAGCTCCTCTTCCTGGGTCAGTTCCAGCTTCTTGCGGACGCTCCTCTCCTCCGCCGCGGCTCCGCCTTCCCCGCCGCTTCCTTCCCCTCCGCCCGCGCCAGCCGACCCTGCTCCGCCGCCACCCATGCCGCCGGTCCGAATCTCCAGCAGCTTGGCTTCGCGGGAAAGCAGGGTGACCCTCTTGTTCAGGTTCTCCGAGGTGGACGTGAGGTCGTCCAGGGAATTCCTTATCTCATCGAGCGTCTTCTTCTTCTCGCGTATCTCCTCTGCGACCTTTACTATGTCCTGGACCTGGCCGCCTTTTAGGGATTCCTGGAGTTTCTGCGCGTCGGCCTTAATGCCCTGGAGCTGCATCGCGGACTCGTCCCTAATCTTCGCGACCTTCTTGTCCATGGCATCGAGCTGCTGCTGGTATCCCTCTATCGAAGGGACGATCCTCTCCTTGATTTTCTGGAACGTCAGATACGTGCTCTTCTCGTCCTGGAGCGCGGCTTCCAGCGCATCCATGTCCTTCCGGATGGTGTTCGACTTCTCCTCCATCTTCCGGATGAGCTCGGTGAACTGCTTGGCCGTGAGCTGGCGGCCGCCGACAGCTTCAAGAAGCTTCTCCAAATCCGCCGTTTTCTGCAACATCGCGTCCTCTTCGGCCTTGAGCTTGTCCAGGTCCTCCAATATCCTGTCCTGGCTCGGGAATTTTTTCAGGACTGTCTTCGCAACGTCGACCGAATCCCCCAGCCTCTCCATGAGTTCCGCGTTCTGTTTCACCTGCGCCGTCACGCGGTTGGTCTTCTCGGCAAGGCTGTCGGCTTCAGCCGATATCGAGGCCATCTCGGATTTCAGGTTCCCTATCTTGTCCTCCTGCCCCATGATTGACTCGGCTACGCTTTTCAATATCTCCGAGCTCTCATGGAGGCTGAGCATGTCCTGCCTCATCTGGGCGTTCCGCGAGCGCAGGCTGATGAGGTCCTTCTGCATGGTCTCGAACTTCTTCTTGATGTCCTTCACGCTCGGCATGGACATGTCTTCCGGCGCTTCCTGGCCGCCGGCTTTTTTCCGGAGCGCATCCATCTCCTGGCGAAGATCCGCCAGCTCTTCGCCAAGGCGCTCGGCTTGCGTCATCAGCTCCTCGCTTTTGCTCGGGCCGCCCCCAATGCCGAGCGATGAGATGTCCCTGCGGACATCATCCAATGAATTCCGGATTTCGCCAAGCGTGCCTTCCATGCCTGAGAGCTCGTTCTGGAACTTGGAGAATACATCGTCTGAAATAGTCTTGGACGCAGGAATCGGGGCGACCAGTTTCTCCAGGGCCTCCATCTTCCCGTAAACCCGGGTGTAGAACTGGCCGAACGATTCGCTCAGGTTCTCCAGCTCTTTCGTGTCAGAGGAAATCTTCCCCTTTATCTGGTCGACCTCGGTTTCTATCCCCTTCTTCTCCTCGTAAAACGACTCCTTCTCGGCCGCAACCTCCTCTTCCGTGGGCTTCACCCACACCAGGTAAATCCGCGTCAGCCGGTATTCAATCCGCAGGATGCCTTCCTCCTCGAGCACCCTGGCCCAGTCCTCAATGGTTTCCTGGGGGATGTTCAGCACTGAAGACGCTTCCTCAAGCTCGGTCCTCTGTTTTTCCTTGACAAGCCGGACAAGGGCGTCGACACCTGTGGTGATAAGTAGCTCGTCGAACTCCATGGTGCAATATAAATTAAGTATGTTAATAAACATTTTGATGATATTCTACTCGATTGCGAAGCAGCGAGTTATATTCATCCGTGCGTGGTAAGATGGCAAAAGGCGGCGATTATCGGATCAAGAAGCTGGAGAAGGGTCCCCTCCAGCGCTTCAAGAACCAAAACCTCCTGATTAAGAAGTATGGCGAGGTCGGGCTTCAGATTTACAAGGCCATAACCGGCAAGCGGACCACGAAAGAGCTCCAGAAAGACCTGGGCGTCGACGACTCGATGTTCGACCAGGTCCTAAATTACATGCAGGATGCCGGCATGGTCGAGCTCGAACCGACGACTGGCAGGGAGCCGGCGGCTGAAATGGAAGGTCCCGAGGCGGCAGAAGAGCCGGCCGGAAAAGGGGAAACTGAGAACGAGGAAACTGAAAAAGAAGAGGAGAAGCCTGCCCGCCAGCTGGAGGACATCCCCCCTGAGGAAGAGGTGGAGCCCGAGCAGGAACCGCCCCCCCTTGAGGAAAAGCCCCGGAAGAAGTCCGAAGAGGAGAAACCCGAAGAGGAGCCCGAAGGGGAGCCTGTTTTGGAAGAGGAAGCTCCGCCTGAAGAGGGGAATGCGCCTTCGGACGAGGAAAAGCCCGCAGAAGAGGAATTCTCATTCGAGGAGCCGCAGG
Source organism: archaeon (assembly GCA_020053355.1). Taxonomy (GTDB): domain Archaea; phylum Micrarchaeota; class Micrarchaeia; order Anstonellales; family Bilamarchaeaceae; genus Bilamarchaeum. The sequence continues at coordinate 17,810 of JAGVNI010000018.1, forward strand.
TTAAAAAGAAGCCGAAGCCTGTGGAAGAAGAAATCTCATTCGAGGAAATCAAGCCCATCGAGTTCGGCGATGAAGAGCGCCCGCCGGAAAAGAAGGCCCCTGCAAGGAGAAGGATGGGCACGCGGGCAGGGCCCGAGGACGAGTCCGGCGCCGGCGAGGAAATCGAGCCGGTAGGCACAGAGCCGGAGGAGCCTGCCCCGGCATATTCGGAGCCGGAACCGGAAGCACCCGCCCAGCCAGCCCCCCCTGACGATGCCGGCATCACATTCGAGGAAGAGGCCCAGCCCAAATACCGGGATGAGCCGGAACTCAGCCCGGTGGAGAAAATCATCTCTGATAAATACGGCGACGTCGGCCTGCAGGTGTATTCGCTGATTGACGGGCAGAGGACTGCCGAAGAGATAATGCGCGATACCGGCCTGACCGAGCCGAAACTGGTCGAAATCCTGGATTTCATGGACGAGCAGGGCATCATCAAGCTTGACTATCCAAAAGGCACGGGTGCCGGAGGGCCGGCAGCCCCCCCGCCCGGAGCCGGGTTCGGCGGCCCGCAGATGGCCGGCCCTTCCATGCAGCAGCCGCCCCCGCAGGGGCAGCGGAAGGAGGAGGGCTTCAACCCCATGATAGAAGGCGAGGATTCCCTCGACGAGGCCCGCGGGGTGCCATCCCCTGTGGAAGTGCCGATAAAAGCCCCGATGGACATAGTCAAGTCCGTCCAGTCGAAAGCGAAAATCATGCTCAAATACGGGGATAAGGGCAGCAAGCTCATGGAGCAGCTGGACGGCAAGAACGATTTGATCGACATCTCGCTGAAATTGGACATCGCATTGTTTACTGTATCTGACATGCTCCGGTTCATGATGGAAAACGGCATGGTGATAATGAAGCCCATGTCCCGGACCGACGTCCGCAAGAAATACGGAGACGACGGCTACGCGGTCTACAAGAAATTCGGAAAGGAAGGCCTGATGCTGTATGAGCTTATCGGAAAGGAGATGACAATCAAGCAGATGGCCGAGAAGATAATGAAAGACAAGTCGAAAATCATCGACATGTTCATCTTCATCCACAAGGTGCTGGGAATCGAGCTCCCAATCGACCGGGACGTCCTTTCGAAGCAGCTTGGCATCTGAAAGGACGTGCTGTATGTTCGAGCTCACCCCGCTCTCCATAATCCTCCTTCTTGATTATCTCGCCCTAGCCTTCCTGTTCCTGTACCAATACCTCAAACCCGGCAAGGAGACCATGAACATGGCAGTGGCAGCCGAGGCGTATTTCCAGTTCTACGGGATGGTCCTGTTGTTAATCTGTAGTTTTTTCATTGCGCTGAGCTGGCTCAGCGCCGGCGGCCTGTTCGCGCTTGCCGCTATCCCGGTTGTCCTGGTGGGCCTCCTGTTCATCGCAGGGATGCTACTGCTGCTCTCGGAAAAAGGGCAGGCGGTGCTTGCGATGTTCGTTATTTCGGTCGGGCTGGAACTTTACAATGTGTTCTTTTCGCCCTTCATGTTCTCGAGCCCAATCCTCTCCCTTTTCGCCCTTGCCTACTGGTACATGCTAGGGCTGATAGTCATACTCACTGGCTCACAAGCCGTGGGCTTTATCCTGCGGCTATTGTTCCCCGGAATCGAATTACGGCACAGCATCCTTCTGGCCGACGTATACGGCCCGGGTTCCGATGGCCGTTTTAGGATGGATATCGGCAACGCAAACGGCATGGCGAGGCCGTCTGTCCTTGCAGGCGTGGGGATAATATATTCGCTCTGGATGGCGATTAGGCTCCTGCTTTTCTGACCTGGCGCGCCTATAGCGTGTTCCCCACCTATCTCTATCGTACTATTTGCCGGCTCTCGATAGCGAGATTCTCTCCAACGCGAGCGATTCTCCCGTCTTCTTCAGCTTGAGCGGCAGCTCCCGCGCCTCGAGCTTCCTGCAAACCGATTCGTTCTGGGCATCGGAAAAAACCGCCAATATGAAGCCGCCATCCTCCTCGCGGGGCGCAGTCTCCTTCATCGCGCTTTTAATGTCCGTTTTTCCGCAAAGCCATAGCAAAAACTCGAAGCGCATGCTGCGGGCGACGTTCGTTTTCTTTTCGAATGAGCTTTTAGCAAGGTGGTGGGCAAGTTCGTACTCTTCGACGGATTCCGCGGCATCCGGCCTGACCGCCACCGCATCCATTTCGTCCAGCGCCGCGCGGAGGGCAACTGGTTTCATCCCGCACATCACGCGCAAAATCCGCATGAAACGGGTATCATCACAATATTTTAAAAGCCGTGCCGTCTAATTTAGTCCCGCTAATTGCATTTACGAGGTGTACTTATGGAGCAATATCACAGGCCACATGATAAGAAAGTCAAGAGCGGCACAGGAGGCCGCAGGCGCAAGTTCAGGGACAAGAAGACCGCCCACCTTGGCGGGGTTTTCGCAGCTACGAAAGTCGCGGACAAGGACCTCAAGGTCGAAGTCCGCGGGCGCGGCGGAAGCATGGGCATCAAGCTCAAGAAGGCTTCGAAAGTGAATGTCGTCCTCAAGGACGGCAAGATGAAATCGGTCGGCATAAAGAGGCTGCTCGAGAGCCACAACCCGGAATACGTCCGCATGAACATCATCACCCGGGGCGCGGTCGTCGAGACCGAGCTCGGGAAGGTCCGCATCACCAACCGTGTCGGGCAGGATGGCGTCGTCAACGGCGTCGTCGTCTGAATCCTTCCCCATTTTCTTCAATTTTCCAATTTTTCCCTGATTCTTCCCGTTTATCCCCGCAACAAAGCGCGATGTTCTTATTCCTTGCGCGAGCTCTCTAATCGTGAGCCTATGTTCCGAAACATCATGCTAGCTGCGTTTGCGATTTTTGTTGTTTTCCTGGCCGGATGCGCAACTCCTGCGCCGCCTGGGAATATCTCAAACAACACCACCATCCCGCCAGCCAACAACACAACCGGCATCCCGAACCCAGCATCGCAGTTCTGTGAATCGCACAACGGCACGCTGCAAATCAGGGAAGGCACGGGCGGCCAGCACGGCGTCTGCTCGTTTGCAAGCGGGGCGAAATGCGAGGAATGGGCATATTACCGTGGCGAATGCAGCCAGGCTGAGCCGGACTACTGCGAGGCGGATTCTGACTGCGGGTGCGGCGTCCTCAAATCCACGCATGACTGCTTCTATGGCCAGAAGGAATTCGTGGATGAAACCCAGCAGTGCCCGGATTTCTGCAACGGAATCGCCGCGCACCTGGAAATCAAGTGCGTCCAGAACCAGTGCAAGCAGGTGCAGAAAAACCGGTGCACGAATTATGGCGTGGATGCCTGCCCGGCAGACTGCGCCGTCTGCCCGCCGTGCGAGGTATGCAGCTCGATAAGCTGCCAGAGCGAGGAGTTCTGCCGCTCGCTGGGATTTGGCAATGACTGGTATAATACCACGGTCAGCGGCAAGTAATCGCCCGGGCTTAGCGGGTTATGCGCCGCATTATCAGGAAAGCGTTGAACCAGCAGAGCGGGAGCCATAGCGGCGTCCCGAACATCGCGGCAGAGTAATGCCAGTTGCCAGCCATGATGCATGCGGTTTCCATCGCGGTCCCGAAAATCGCCGCAAATACCGCCATCCGGATTTCAGAGAAATCATAGTATTTCACGGCGAAGAGGAGAAGCGTCACGAACGCGAAACCTAGAAGCACTCCCACTTCCAGGGGAAACGCCGCAGCCGTGATGAACGTCCCCCCGAACGCCATTCCAAGCGCGCGTTTCGAGAACTTCGGGACATACGCCTCCTGCGAGAATGCCTCCTCCAGGAGGACGACGCTCATGCCCCACCCTACCGGAAGCCAGAGCGGCGCGAAAAGGAAACCGGCATTCGTATAGCTCCAGGCGCCTAGCATGACCGCGATATTCTCGCACGCGCCGCCGACAACCATCGCTATCAGGAACATCTTCGTGTTTTTCCATTTGTCGATTGCCAGGCAGGCAATAACGGCTGCAGACATCAGTCCCAGGAGGAGAAGCTCCTGCCCGTAGAACTGCATCATCAGGGCGGTCCCTGCCAGGAAAAACGTGATTGCGAATGCCGGCCGCATAAGTTCAATCACCCATCGCTTCATCCAATTTATCCATGAAAGCCGGGGTAATCCTGTCATATCCAGCCGAATTTGGGTGCGAATCCTCGTACGACGTCGCATACCCGGATTTCAGGGCGCCATTGGAATCGGCGAGCATGCCGTATAGGTCGAGGACATACACGCCCTCATGCGTCGATGCGAATTCCGAGAGCCACCTGTTGTATTCCTGATGGTTCTGCTTCAGGCCCGGCGTCGTGTCCCGTGATACCTGCGGAAGCGCGTTCCCGACGACCAGCTTCTTGTGGCGCATCACCACCGCCTCGTTGTATACGTTCTGTACGTACTGCTTGTCATCGGCAAGCATGTCGCCGTATTCAGAGCCGAAATCCACGAAGCAGAGCTTGAAGAAGACGACATCGTAATCATACGTTTCCATCGCCCGGATGGCGGAATCATCAATGTCCGGCGGGTAGTCCATATGCAGGTACCGGAACGTCTTCCCGCCGTATTCTCCGACATACGATTCGTCCTCCTGCCATTCAAGTCCCATGTACTCGGACCAGCCGTATGCGACCGAGCGCCCGAGCATCAGGACGCTTGTTTTTCCAGCCGTCTGGCTTGTTGTTTGGCCGGAAGTATCGTTGCCGGTTTCCTGTTCCATCCCCTCCGTTCCATCGGAGGCCCCGGTCGAGTCGGTTTCGGCAGTCTCTGCGGTTTCTTCGGTCCCGACGCTGCCCTTCGCCTCGCCATCACCGCTGCCTTGCGTTGAAGGCATTCCGGCGCCCTGCCCTGCATCACCGGTCCCGTTATTTCCCTGATTTGCGCCCGGCAGGGCGATGCACCCTATCAGCATCACTGCTAAAACCATCATCACGGACACTGCGGAAAGTTTCATGGCAACCACCTATGGATTTTCTCTCCCCCCCGGTTTCCCCGGAAGATTTACATGTTTCATGGCATTTGCAAGGAGCCCCTGGAATCTCATCATTTCATCCGGTTCGAGCTTCTTTGTGTCGATCTGGTCCCCGCCAACGTCCCTGACGAGGGAGCGGATTCCGTTCTGGATTTCCAAACTGACATCGACAACATTCAGCCCGACAGTCCGCGCGAGCCTTTCGACGCTGTCCCCGAAGAATCTCTGCCGTTCACGCTCGCCTCCCTTTTCCAACTCGCACACGAACTGACCCCGCTCAACAAGTGGGTCTGTTCTCTTAACCCCCTTGGGCCCCTTCGGCTTGTCCGAAGGCATCTGCTTGTACACAATCACCCGTGTCATCTAGCCCACGACCCCTTCCCTGATGTTTTTCATGCGCAATACGGTTCCTTCCGCTGCCAGCGGCTTTCCGTCGCAAACGACCGCGAAGTCCCTGACCTCGATTTTGACCGTGCCGAACTCCTTGAACGTGATTGTCTTTTTCGGTGCGCTTTTCTCTCCCATCCGTTGCACCTTCTGGCCGGCCTGGCTCTCTGGGCAGAACACGACCTCTACCGCGTCCTGCTCCATTCCCGCTCCCTTCTCGACCTTCGCCGGCACGTGTTCCCTTCCTTCTGCCGCCAGCAGCATGCCTTCCGAATCCACGCCGCGCAGTTTCGCCGGTGCGATGTTTCTCACTATCACGACCTTCTTACCGACAAGCTCCTCTGCGAGATAATGCCCTGCAAGCCCGGAGACAATCTGCCTAACGCCATCGCCAAGCCTCACTTTCTCAACGAACAGCTTCTCGGCATCAGGGTGCTTCTCGACGCTGAGTATTTCCCCGACTTCGAGGTCCAAATCCGCGAACGAAAACGGTTTCTGCTCGTTCTTTCCGGCGAATTTCGCCTTGAGCGCATCGATTTCCTTCGGCTCGATTTTCCGAAAAAGCGCCTTCGGCTCGCCGAGTTGGTGGTCTGCCGGGAGCGGCTTTCCGATGTCCGCCCATTTCGCCTGCGGTAGGTTCAACTGGCGGAAAATCTCCGCGCTCGTGAACGGGAGGTACGGTTCGGCCAGAATCGCGAGGTCGCGCACCTGGTGCACTAGCACGGCCATCACCGCTGCGGCCCGTTTCCGGTTTTCTGCATCCTGCTCCGGTTTGTCCGTCTTCCTTACCAGCTCCCAGGGCAAGTTGTCCTGGAAGTACTTGTTCGCGCACTTTGAGAGCGCCATTATCCTGTGGATTCCGTCGCGGATTTTCACCTTCTCCAAATCCGCGGTGACCTCCTTCACAAGCTTCTCCTGCTGTGCGAGGAACGCCTTGTCCGCATCGTTCATGGTGCCCTCCGGAGCCTTGCCCTCGAAGTTATTCTTGACGAATACGAGCGTCCGATTGACCAGGTTGCCGAGGTTGGCCAGCAGTTCGCTGTTGTTCTTGTCTGAAAAGTCGTTCCATGTGAAATCCGTGTCCGCGCTCTCAGGGCGGTTCGAAAGGAGGTAATACCTCCAGGCATCCGGGGCTATCCCGGTGTTCTTCGCATCGTCGCCGAAAACGCCGGTGTTCCTTGATTTGGAGAATTTCCCGCCTTCGTAGTTGAGGAATTCCGTCGTGCTGATGTGGTGGGCCAGCGTCCATGGTTTTTTCGTGCCCATCAATGTGGAGGGGAAAATCACCGCATGGAACGGGACGTTGTCCTTTCCAATGAAATTGTAAAGCCGGACATCCTTATCATTGCCCGCATCCCCCCCTCCCCCGGCGCCGAGCCACCATTCCTTCCACGCGTCCGTGAGGTTGGCCGTGATGGAGATGTACCCGATAGGCGCGTCGAACCACACATAGAAGACCTTGTTCTCGTAGCCCGGCAAAGGCACGGGCACTCCCCACTTCAAATCCCGGGTGATTGCGCGCTTTTTCAGGCCTTCTCTTAGCCATGAGCGGGCGATTTTCGTCGTGTTCTCGGACCATTCGCCTTTGGCGGAGGCGCGGCCCACCCACTCCGCCAATTCCGCCTCGATTCCGGGGAGGTCGATGAACAGGTGCTTGGTCTTTCTCTTGATCGGAGGCGTCTTTGTCACTTTGCTGAGAGGGTTTATCAGCTCCCCCGGGTGCAACAGCTTCCCGCATTTGTCGCACTGGTCGCCGCGCGCGCCGTTGTACGAGCAGTGCGGGCATTCGCCTTCGATGTACCGGTCGGCAAGGAACATCCCGGCCTTCTCGTCGTATAGCTGCTCAGTCTCCTCCTCTATTATATGGCCGTTCCGGTGCAGGTCGAGGAAAATCTCCTGAGTGAGCTTCGTGTGCTTATCGGTCGATGTCCTGCCGAAGATGTCGAAACTGATGCCCAGCCAGTCATAGATGCCCTTGTGTATGGCGTAATACTTATCGCATATCTGCTTCGGGGTGACGCCCTCCTCAAGCGCCTTGATTTCCGTTGCCGTGCCGTATTCGTCGGTGCCCCCTATGTACAGGCAGTCGTATCCCCGTGAGCGGCAGTAGCGCGCGAAAACGTCCGCGGACAACACGCACCCGATAATGTTGCCCAGATGCGGCACGTTGTTCACATACGGAAGCGCTGATGTAATCAGAATTCTCATGCATAATCACCAAAAGCCAAGAATATAAGAAAAAGAATGTTGTGAGGTTTTTTTAATTCGGTGGGCGGATTACGCGCGCGCCCCCTCGGTTGCCGGCTCGCGATTGCGGAAGGGCTCGCGCTCGCTTCTCGCGTAGCTCTCAAACACGCTCTCCTTGCCGCAGAGCTCCTCACTTGTCCAGGGCCGATTCAGGTATTCCCTTGCCGCAGCCGGGTTCAGCGCAATCTTATCCGGAACGAACGGCTTGGGTGTTACAGCCGCCTTGGGCCCGGGTTTCGGCGCGTTCAACCTTATCAAAGTCTGCAAATCATGAACCATTCAAAATCACCTGTGGAATAGCTTTAAATATATTCCCATATTTATATATTTTTGATAATATTATTCTGATAAGAATATCCAACGGCGGCAAGGCGCGACGGCAATGGACGCGTTTGGGCATCCGGGGGTCAGTCATATGCATGACGTAGAACGGATTGGAAAAATGAGGCGCCACCTGGGGCTCACGCAGAAGCGGCTTGCCAACCTTGCCGGCGTTTCGCAGTCTTTGATTGCGAAAATCGAGTCCGGGAAGATAGACCCCGCATATTCGAAAGTCATGCAGATAATCTCGGCCCTCGAAGCGGAGCAGAACAAGGGCAAGAAAACAGTGCTGGAGATAATGTCCCCGCACATCGCCTCCGTCGCGCCGTCCGACACCCTCCAGAAGGCGATTTCAATAATGCGCGGCAAGGACATATCACAGCTTCCGGTAATCAGGGACGGCAAATGCATCGGCAGCCTTTCGGATGGCATGATTGTGGATTTGGTTTCCTCGTGCGGGGCCGAGCTCAAGTCGGTTCTTGTCGGCGATGTCATGGCCGAGAGCTATCCGGTGATCCCGGCCGGTTCGCTTGTCGATGTCGCGATTCAGCTCCTCCATCATTACCGCGCGGTATTGGTCGAAAAAGACGGCAAGTTCGCGGGAATCATCACGCGCGCCGACATCTTCAAGGCGATTTAAATGGACCTGGCATATCTTTCACGCACACCTGGCATCGGTGGCGCCATCAAATCCGCGCCTGAGGATTTCCTTGTGGAGGAACTCGCTCCGGACGGAACCATATTCGAATTCGACAGGCAAACCGCTCACTCGGACGAGCCCGGCCCGTACCTCCATTTCGTTTTGCAGAAGAACAACTGGTCGACATCCTCTGCAATCAGCGAAATCTCAAAGCGCCTGCATACGAGCCAGAGCAACTTCAATTTCGCAGGCTCGAAGGACAAGCTGGCCATAACCACACAGCTCGCGTCCGTCCGCGGCTCATCTAAAGAAGCGATATTGGGCATGAGAATCAAGGATATTTCGATTAATGGGGTGTGGAGCGCCCTGGGCCGCGTCCAGCTTGGCGACTTGCTCGGGAACCGCTTCACAATCAGGGTGCGGGACGCGTCAGACGGCGCAGCGGACAAGGTGGCGGCAATCGCTGATGAACTCGGGAGCCGCGTCCCGAACTATTTCGGCGAGCAGAGGTTCGGCTCTTCCAGGCGCAACACGCACCTTGTCGGGGAAAAGCTCCTCAAAGGCGAAGTCGAAGATGCGGCAATCATGTATCTGTGCGACAGCGAAGGCGAGATGCATGCGGAGGCGACGCTTGCACGGAAAGAGCTGGTCGAAACCCGGGACTTCGTCCGCGCCCTGCAATCCTTCCCCCGGCACCTGCGCCTTGAGCGCTCGATGCTCGCGCACCTTGCGAAAAGGCCCGATGATTATTCAGGAGCGCTCTGCTCGCTCCCGCGCAACATCCTACTGATGTTCATCCACGCCTACCAGTCCGACCTGTTCAACCGGCTTTTATCGGAACGCCTCATTGAAGGCGGCGGCGCGCTCGAGCTGGAAGAGGGCGAATACTTCTGCGGGGATACGCTAGGCTTCCCGGACTTGAACAAGACCGAAGGCGAAGGGTGGATTTCGGCAAAGCTGATCGGGTACAACACGCCCCTGAACCGGCGGGAAAAAGCGCTGTTTGACACGCTGGGGATCCAGAAGGACGCGTTTCGGATGAAAGCCATGCCTGAAATCGCATCCAAGGGCACTTACCGCACTTTGCTCGCCCCGCTCAAGGATTTTAACTTCAATGGTGATACCACCACATTCTCATTCGCATTGCCCTCCGGGTCATATGCCACGGTCGCGATGCGCGAGTTCATGGATTCGAAAACAGGCGGGTGAGGGTGAATATATGCAGGAAGAAAACGTGTCATTTTCCATATCGAAGGACGTATTCTACAACCCGAACATGCGCCTGTGCAGGAGCATGTCCTCGCTGGCAGTGGGCGCAATCGGGGAGACGCTTGAGCTCGTGGATGCATTCACAGCCAGTGGCATCCGGGGCATCCGCTATGCCAAGGAGAACAAGAACGTGAAAAAGCTCACGCTCCTCGACATCGACAGGCGCGCAATCGCGCTTGCAAAAAAGAACCTGAAATCGAGCAAGCTCAAGGCCCCGAAAGCCCAAACCGCCCTCGGCAACATCTCGCGCCTCGCATTCGAGCTCGATGCGGATTTCCTTGAAATCGACCCCTTCGGCACCCCGAGTCCGTACCTCATCGACGCCTTCCGCTACTTCAATACGAAGAAGGTGGCATACCTCTCGGCAACCGCAACCGACGTCGCGGTATTATGCGGCGGCAAGACCGCCCCATGCCAGAAGAACTACCATTCGAAGCCCATGAACAACGAATTCACCCACGAGACCGGCCTCAGGATAATGATAAAGCGAATCGCGGAAGTGGCAGCCGAATTCAACATGGGCATCCGCCCCCTGGTCTCTTTCTCCGACAAGCATTACCTCAAAAGCGTAATCGAAGTACGGCGGAGCGCGGACCTTGCATACGATTCGATGAAGCGTCTTGGCCATGTGTCTTTCTGCGATGCGTGCGGAGCGCGAAGCCAATCATTGTTTCCGGAAAAGGCCTGCCCGCGCTGCGGAGCCGAAAACGATTATGCCGGCCTCCTGTGGCTTGGGGAGCTTCACGATTCTGTTTTCCTTAAGCAGATGTCAAAACTCAACGTCCAGCGCGACTACGCAGACAAGGCGGAAATCGGCCATATGCTCAGCCTGATGGAGAACGAAATCGGGATGCCCCCCTTCTACTACAACATCCACGCGCTCTGCAAGCTCATCCATGCAAAGTCCGTCCCTACGCTGGAATCCGTACTTAAATCGCTCGAATCGCGCGGCCAGAAGGCATTCAGGACGCATTTCTCGCCAATATGCATCAAGACCGCCGCACCGTATGCGGATGTCCTTGCAGCGGTAGGTGCGGATTGATGGAGAAGCTGATTAGGGGAAGCGATGTCGCAGATTCCGTGAGCGCCGAAGGGAAAACCCCATTCTGTGAATTCGTTGTGATTGTGAAAAAGGGCCATGCCGAATGCGGGGACTCGGCGTTCGCCTATACCGATTCGGACAAATTCATCGCGGCGGTGCTGGACGGCGTCAGCGGCGAGCCCGGGGCGCCTATGGCATCAGCGGATGCAGCATCCGCAATCCTGGAGCACCTGAAATCAGTCAGCGCTCCAAGCGAACCGGCCATAAAGGAAGCGCTGACGAAGGCGCATCTGGCGATACGGATTGGCGCCACCACCGCAACCCTGCTGCACATGAGCAAAGACGGCTCCTTCATCGTGGCATCGATAGGCGATTCCCCGGCTTATGGCATGGACGAAAAAGGAAAACTTTCGCTAGAGATCCCGGTCTCCCGCGTGGTCAAGGACAATGATTCCATCCTCAAGTACTTCTATTACCGGAATTATGTCACATCCGTCCTCGGCGCCCAAAATGATCTGGACCTCAGAATACGCTCGGGGAAACTGAAAAAGGGCGAGGTTCTCATCCTCGCAAGCGACGGTGTTTCAGACAACCTTTTTGTCAAGGTGAAAAAGGGCTATGTGGCGGATTCCTCCGGCATCGACGACCTGGGCCGAATTATCGGGAAATTACGCTCGCCCAAAGCCATAAACGGCCGGCTCATGTCGGTGGTCGAGGCCCGGATAGGGGGGGGAAAAATCGAAGAGCCGGGCCGCATGCTCGTGCCAAAGGAGGACGACATCGCGATTGTAGCCGTCCGCAGGATTTGACAAAAATTAATATCCTTTCCCCCCGAATCCCAATCATGGCCAATCTTTCCACTTACCTACTCGGAATAATCGGAGTTGTGTTCCTTCTCCAGCTGGTTTCCCCCGCCGTCACCGACGCGTTCGAATTCAACCCATACCTTGCCTGGTCAGAGCCATGGCGGTTCCTCACAAGCATTTTCCTTCACGACCCATACAGCCTCATGCACATCTTCTTCAACGCCTACGCGCTCTTCATGTTCGGGAGCATCCTGGAGACGCGCATAAGCGGAAGGGATTACCTGGCGATTTTCTTCGGCGCCGGCCTTATAGGCGGGCTCGCCTACTACCTCACGACGCTCGGGCCGTGGCCGCCGCTGTGCGGGGCGGACGGCGTCGTCGTGCTCTGCAACGCCCTTGGGGCGAGCGGGGCCATCTACGGCATACTCGGCGCTGTAGCCGTCCTCCTGCCGGACATGAGGATTTTCATGATGTTCTTCCCGATGAAGATGCGCTACGCGGCCATCCTCTGGATCGCCCTTGAGTTCCTGGGGACATTCGACCAAGGGTCCGGAGTCGGGAGTGCGGCGCACCTCGGGGGCCTGTTTTTCGGCATCATCTACGCATGGTACCTGAAAAGGAAGACGCACGAGTTCCAGCCGCAGTCCTGGGAATGGCAGCAAAGTTACTGAGAAGCCCCGTCCGGATAGGCTCCCTGGCAAATCCCCAATCAATTATATACCTTTTCATACATTCTAAATCCATCAAATTCTCTTGGCAATTTTGGTGATACATTGGAAGGTAACGTGACGCCTCCTAGCACGGAGACGATGGCGGAGAGGCACATCCTGCAGGATATAACGCCCAAGTCAAAGGATGACGAGGAAATCCTCAAGTTCATAGAAGAGAGCCGGCCCAACATATACGTGGTCGGTGCAGGCGGAAGCGGCAGCAATACCCTCGACAGATTGTTCCAGATGGGAATCGCGGGAGTGAACCTTATCGCGATGAACACCGATGCCCGTCACCTCCTGCATGTGAAGGCGAACAAGAAGGTCCTGCTCGGCAAGAAGACCAGCAAGGGCCGCGGCGCCGGGAGCAACCCGGTAATCGGCGAGGAATCAGCCAAGGAGGCAATCGAGGAAATCAAGGAGGGGCTCAAAGACCCGTCCATGGTGTTCATAACATGCGGCCTCGGGGGCGGCACCGGCACCGGCAGCGCGCCGATAATCGCGGAAGCGGCAAAAAGCATGGGCGCGCTCACTGTCGCGGTCGTCACCCTGCCCTTCACATCCGAAGGCCGGGTGCGCATGGAAAACGCCCTTTCCGGGCTGGAAAAGCTCAAGAAGAACACCGACACCGTCATCGTAATAAAGAACGACAAGCTGCTGAACCTTGTTCCTGATTTGCCGCTCAACACCGCGTTCAAGGTCTGCGACGAAGTGCTCGCAGGTTCGGTGAAAGGCATCGCAGAGCTGGTCACCAAGACCGGCCTCGTCAATGTCGACTTCGCCGACCTCCGGACAATACTCACAGACGGCGGCTTCGCGGTCATCGGCCTTGGCGAAGCGTCGCTGGACGCGAAGAAAGAGGACCGCGCCAGGGTGGCGGTGGAGACCGCCCTGAACTCCCCGCTCCTCGATGCGGATGTCAGCACATCGACTAAAGCGCTCATCAACGTTATTGGCGGGGAGGACATGAGCCTCAAGGAATCCGAATACGTGGTCTCCGAGACCGCGGGCCGGATCAACCCGAATGCCCACATCATCTGGGGCTCGCGGATAGATGACAACATAAAAAAATCTTCCATGCGAGTCCTTGTGGTGCTGGCAGGGGTCCGTTTCCCCAAATACGTCCTGAGGCAGGCCGGGGATTCGGAAGAGAGCCTTGACCTGGACATCATAGGCTGAACAGATTAGGTGGTATATTTGGAGATTGCTGAACTCGTGAAAAGATGCATCAGGATAATCTACATTTCCCGCAAGCCCACTCCGGCGGAATACGCCAAGGTGGCAAAGGTCACGGCCGCAGGAATGCTGCTTTTCGGCCTGACGGGATTCATAATATCCGCGATATCGAATTTCGTGAACTCGTTCATGCTAGGGTGAAATTATGATCCACACCATTCGCGTCACCTCCGGACAGGAGAAGATAATCGCCGAGATACTGATGAAGAAAGCGCGCGCAGAGAAGCTGGACGTCTACTCCATAGTGCATGTGGAGAACGTGAAGGGCTACCTCTTCGTCGAGGCGAATGACGAGAACACGCTTGTCAAATTAATCCAGAAAGTGAAGCACGTGAAAGGCTTCCTGAAAAGGGCGGTCACCGTGCAGGAAATCGAGAACCTTGTCAAGGCGGAGAAGCAGCCGACCCTCATAATCGAGCCGGGAGACACCGTGGAGATGTCGTCCGGCCCGTTCAAGGGCGAGCGGGCGAAAGTCATCAAGCTTGACGAGGCCAAGGACGAGATAACCGTGGAGCTAGTCGAAGTCGCGGTGCCGATTCCCGTGACGGTGAAAAGCAAGATGGTCCGCCTGTTCCAGAAGGCGGGCGCAGGCGACGACTAGAGGCCATTTCTTTTTAAGGTTTTTTCGAAGGCCCAGCCTGGGCTTTCTGCTTCGCCTTGTTATCCGGAGCGGGCGCATTGTACAAGACGCGCACCGGGAACGGGATGTTGATGTCGTTCTTCTTGAACGCGTAGAACAGCTCGCGGTTGACCTCCTTGAGGATGGCGAACCGGTTCACGTACCCCTTCACATTGTATCCGAATTTGAAATTGAGCGAGTAGTCCCCGAACGAGTCGAAACGGACCCAGACCGATTGCTCGTCCAGAACCGGGTCGGATTTGCCGACCGAGCGCAGCGTATCGAAGATGATTTTCTCCACGCTGTCGATGTCTTCCCGGTAATCCACCCCTATTGAGTATGCGAGCCCGCTCTGCTCGTTCGGGGTCGAGAAGTTCTCGAGGATTGAATTCGACAGCTTGGAATTCGGGACGATGACCTCGTTGTTCATGGGCGTAATCAGCCTGGTCGTGCGCCACCCTATCTGCTTCACCGACCCCTCGACCCCGTTTTCGAGCTTCACATAGTCCTCTTCGCGGAACGGCTTGTCGACAAGTATGTGCACGCCCGCAAAAAAGTTGCCGAGCGTGTCCTGCAGGGCAAGCGCCACCGCAAGGCCTCCCACTCCGAGGCCGGTGATTATCGCCCCGGTCTCGAACCCGAGCCGCTGCAGGATGAATACCGCGAATATGAGCACGATGGACACGCGGACTACGTTCCGGACGAATGGGAACACCTCGCTGTCCCGGACCTTCCTCTTGTCGGTCCGTATCTCAAGGCCATACCATATCAGAACGGCGTTTGCAAGCGAGCTGAGGAGGAAGCCCGCTATCGCGGTCATCACGAGGGTGTATATCTCGAACTCGCCCAACCCCTCCACGATAATGTCGGGGTAGACGCTTTCAAGCGATATCCAAAGCGACGTCACTATTGAAATGACCGGCAGGTAACTCCCGAGGACCTTCAGGATGCGGTCATCGAGAGTCGTTTTCGTCTTGCCGACAAGGAATCCCAGGACCTTGAGGAAGAATACCAATATCGCATCCAGCGTTATGGCCAGTAACGCAAGGAGGATGACGAAAGCCGTTATGTGCCCGCCGGGCAGTGCCAGAAGGTCCTCCAGGTAAGGTATGGTGAATCCAAGAATCATGGGTTTATCTGGAAGCCTAAAATTTAAAAAGTGTTTCCGGCCTTTTGGGTATGCTAATTTGAACGCGATCGTAGTCTAGTGGTAGGATCTGAGCTTCCCAAGCTCATGACCCGGGTCCGAATCCCGGCGGTCGCAATTTTTTCCGCAGAAAAAATTGGGACACGGGAAGCATCGCTTCCCTATGCCGCATTTTATTATGATAAAAAATCGGATTCCATCGCATCGCTCATGATGGCCGCAACTTTTTTTCATAAAATCCGCGTGCAACGCGCGCTGATGCATGTAAAATCCTGGAAAATTTGGCAAAATGGCACAAACCTTTTTATTCTTTCAGTCATCATCTCCGGATGAGGTGAAAAATAATGGCTTCAAAAAAGAAGGTTGTGAAGAAGAAACCAGTGAAGAAATCCGGAAAGAAGAAGAGATAATTTTTTTATGGGCGCATCCGCGCCCATCTGATTTTATTCAATCTTCATTTTTTTTCCTCATTTATATATCGGGAACTTCCCGCAAAGCTCCTCCACTTCGCCCCTGACCTTCAGTTTCAGTTCCAAGTCGTTCGGTTTTTCTATGACCCGGACAATCATCTGGGCGACCTGTTTCATCTCGCTCTCCATCATGCCGCGCGTCGTCAATGCCGCTGTCCCTACCCGGAGGCCGCTCGTGACGAATGGCGGGCGGGGGTCGTAAGGAATCGAATTCCGGTTGGTGATGATGCCGGCTTCTTCGAGCGCCATCTGCGCTTCCTTGCCCGTTATGCCCTTGGGCGTGAGGTCCACGAGCACCAAGTGCGTCTGAGTCCCCCCGGCCACGAGGCGCAGGCCGCTTGCCGCCAATTCGTCTGTCAGCGCCTTCGCGTTCCTGACAATCTGCGCGGCGTATGTCTTGAACTCAGGCTGCAACGCTTCCTGGAAGCAGACCGCCTTGCCAGCGATGCAATGCTCGAGCGGCCCGCCTTGCATGCCCGGAAACACCGCCTTGTCGATTTTCTGCGCATTGGCCTCGGGGCACATGATCATCGCGCCGCGGGGGCCGCGGAGCGTCTTGTGCGTCGTAGTCGTTATTATGTCCGCATACTTTGCCGGGGACGGATAGACCCCGCCAGCCACCAGGCCGGCGAAATGGCTTATGTCCGCCATCATGGTTGCGCCGACTTCGTCGCATATCTCCCTGAACGCCTTGAAGTCGATTATCAGCGGGTATGCCGTGTATCCGCAGATTATCAGTTTCGGCTTTTCCTCAAGCGCCCTCTTCCTTATGGCGTCATAATCCAGCGCCTCCGTTTTCTTATCGACTGTATAAGCGCATGGCTTGAACCATTTGCCTGAAAAGTTCACTGGGGAGCCATGTGTCAGGTGGCCCCCGTTAGCCAGGTCCAGCCCCATGAATTTGTCCCCGACATCAAGGAACGCGAAGAATGCCGCGATGTTGGCCGAAGCGCCGGCATGGGGCTGCACATTGGCATGGCCCACCTGAAACAGCCTCTTCGCTCTTTCGATGGCGAGCAGCTCTATCTCATCCACGAACATGTTGCCGGCATAGTACCTTTTCTTCGGGTAGCCTTCGGCGTACTTGTTCGTCAGGACCGAGCCCGTGGCTTCCATGACCGCCCTGCTCGCGTAGTTCTCGGACGCAATCAGCCTCAGGGTCTTTTTCTGGTAATCCATCTCCTTCTCAATCAGTCCGAACACTGCGCCGTCAGTTTGCTTAAGCGACATGATACGACCTCTCAAACCGGAAATCGCCACAAATCATTTTAAATCAATCGAGCCAACTCAATACTATTTCGACTTCTGTCGAGTTATCATGGCGGCTTGCCATGACATCCATCGTGCAATCGATTGCCGACGTCGCATAACCTGGTAGTGCGCACGCCTGGAAATTTCAGGAAATAGCATCCCTGTTTTGGGCCGCCTTTTCCTAAAAGGCGGAAAGCGTGTTCCCTCGTGGATCAGGAGTTCAAATCTCCTCGTCGGCGATTCTTTTTATCAAACCAGACGAGGGCCGTGGCAGAATCGTCTGCCGCGCAACCTCGTCGGCGTTCCCCACTTTTAGGAAAAGTGGGGTCAAAACCGGCCGAGTGCCTCGCTGCGCTCGGCTATTCTTTTCTTCATGCAAACGACGAGGGCAATGACCGGTACGCCGGTCATTCAACCTCGTCGGTCAAACGACGAGGGCAATGACCGGTCCGCCGGTCATTCAACCTCGTCGGCGATTTTTTTTAAATTCGTCCGCGTTCTCCTTTCCATAAGCCGTAGCGAAGGCAAGCCCGAAAAGAACCAACGCCGGGGCGCAGCAGATTCCAGAGCCCCCGCCCATCGCCCCGTAATCCTGGCTGGCAATCTCGACGCATTCATTCCGGCACTTATAATAAGAGTTGTAATCCGCGGCAGCTACGGAGCAATCCTGCACCCCTTCGTCCCAATCGCCGTTCATCCTGGCGCAGCAGCCCTGCTGGCATTGCGCCAGCTTCACATCGCTTTCCTCGAATTGCGCTGCCGCAAGCCCGGCAATAAGCAGAACGAGGATTACGCATTTCATGCAGCCCCCTTTCTTCCCGAAAACTATTTAAACTTGCCAATCTTAGTATCTGCGGTGTCCAATTGAGATTCATCGTCGTTTTCTGCCTTCTGTCAATGCTTGTCGTATCCGGTTGCATCTCCCCGCCAGCGGGCCAGCAGGGGAACCCGCAGCCGAACCAGACGGCTAACAAGACATGCAGGACCGTGATTGACGAAGTGCCGGACACGAAAGAGCAATGCGGCGACATCACTTTTTCCGAACCCGTCTGCAATATGAGGAACTTGAACTATTCGGTCACCCGCCCGCCCAAAGTCGACCTTTGCATAAGCGACGGCGTCTGCCTGGGGAAACCTCTCGGGGACTGCCAGGGTTGCGCCAAGGCTATGACCCGGTGCATACTCCAGGTGCACAACACCGAGTCCCAAAAAACCGGCTCATGGACGGTCGGTGCGAATTTCTCGATTGGAAACTTCGGATTCAACAAGGACCCGATAACCCGCACAATCGGCCCGAACCAGACCGCTGATTTCGACTTCAACCAGATATACACCCCCGACTATCCAATCAACTCGGCATCCTGCTCGCTAGCCGTTATATCCGAACCCACCATAGAGGACTGCATCCAGGTCACACGGACCAAGACCGAGTGCAGGAATGTCACCAGCACGACTAAAATCCAGCGCGAAGTCTGTGAATGATTTTTGGCATGCGTGTCCAAGAAGGGGGCTGGCGGAAGCCCACCAATAAATCCCTTTCTCTTCCTTAACCTTCCTGGTGCCCCAATTGCTAATCAGCCTGGTCTATTCAGAAATCATGATAAAAGGCGGCAACCGCCGCTTCTTCGAAAGCCTTCTTGTAAGGAACGTCCTCGCCAACCTTGGCGGCGGGGAATTCAAGGTGCGCAAGGAGTCGGGCCGCATCCTTCTCAAATCGGAAAAGTTCACTGACGAAACGGCGGCCCGCAACATCATCTCAAAGACGTTCGGGGTGGACTCCCTCTCATTTCCCGTCCAATCGATTGCGGACATCAAGGAAATCGAGGCCGCCGTCCTTGCCGGTTCTGGCGCGCTCTCCGGCAAATCCATCAAGGTCGACACGAAACGGTCCGATAAGGGGTTCCCCATGACCTCGCCGCAGGTGAATTCCATTGTCGGGCGCGCGCTCGTGGAAGCCGGCTGCAGCGTGGACCTTGACAATCCGGACGTGACGGTATCCATCGAGATACTCCCCGGGCGGGCCCTGATATTCACCGAGAAGTTCCGGGGCCCGAGCGGCCTTCCTGTGGGCTCAAGCGGAAACGTGCTCTCCCTCCTCTCAGGGGGGATTGATTCGCCGGTCTCGTCCTGGATGATGATGAAACGGGGGTGCGTGGTGGATTTCCTGCACCTACACCAATCTCCGACGAACCGGGAAGTCATGGACTCGAAGATGGCCCGCATCCTGCGGACATTGCGCGCATTCTCGCCCGCCCCGCTGCGCATACATGTCGCTCCTTATACGGAATTCTACAAGCGCAGCATGGCGCTGGACCCTAAAATCGAGCTCGTCGTCTTCCGGCGCTTCCTTTACCACATGGCAAACTCGCTGGCGGCAAAGCACGGTTACAAGGGGGTCGTCAGCGGCGACAGCGTGGGCCAGGTCGCCTCCCAGACCCTGGACAATATTTTTGCAAGCGATGGCGCATCGGAAATCCCGGTCTTCCGTCCGCTTGCCGGCTTCAACAAGCAGGAAATCATCGACGTCGCGAGGAAAATCGGAACTTTCGAGCCTTCAATCGAGCCTTACAAGGACTGCTGCTCGCTAGTCGCGCAGAAGAGGCCCTCGACCCGCGTCCAGCCGGATTTGGCCATGAAAGCGGAGCAGGATATCGGCATCAATGATATCGTCGAAAAAACGCTGACGCAGACCGAAATATTCGAAATCTGACCCAGCCGGGGCTCATTTCTTTTTCTTGAAGCTGAAGATGCCCAGGGTGATTTTGTCTATCACTTCCATGGATTTCCGGTGGTTGTAAACGCCGTAAGCGATGAAAATTAGCGAAACCGCCACGGTCGCATATCCGACGTAATGGAACGGCCCCTCGGGGAAATACCCCAGGAAAAAGAAGCCGCCGAGAATCATGCTCATGCCTGTCCTTATGTAAGCGAGATATGTCCTTTCCTCCGCGAGCCTGGTCCTTTCGATTGCCAATTCGTCACGAAGGATGAGATCCGTATCCGGGTGTTTCTCGTATGGCATGACCTGATTGATTTGGCAAGGTTAAATAAGATGGCCTGGTGGCCGGGGGGGGGGGGGCGCGGCCTAGGAAAGCCGGCGCACGGATTGCAGTTCGGAAATCGAATCCCCGAGCAAATCGCTGAGGCTTGTCAGCCGCTCGTGGTCAATCTCCTGCCGTATATGGCTCAAGGACCGGTATTCCTTTATCGAAGGCGCATGCGTTGCGAGCCTCCGTTTTCCATATACCGATTCAAGCCTTCCGGCAACCCTGGACAAACCCTCCATAAAAGCATACCCGTCCGCAGTTCCGTTCTCGATGCCGGAGATGTATCTGCTCTTGAAGACCTGGAACTCCCGGACAGCCATCGCCGCGTCATCCGCTTTATTGTGCGCGAGCGCCGGCTTGAACGGATTCCATTTCCAGAATGTCTTCGATTCGGCCGCAAGCTGGAGCTGGAGCGAGGTGAATTTCATTTCGCCGACTATCTCCCGGATGGAATCCATCGCCTTCTTCTGCCTCTCCTGGGCATCATCGACGATTCTTTTCGCTATCTTGGCAAGGCCGGTCCATTCGGCTATCTTCTTGAAGAACTTGTCTATCGCCCTTCCGGCCGTGATGACTATCGCAAGCTGGGGCCCGGTCCTCCAGATGGAGCCGAGGATGCCATAAACGCTGCTGTATATCTGGTTGAACGTCCCGATTGTCCACGGGCGGAGCATGTAGCTGAATATCTTCTGGTACGCTTCCAGGCTCGAATACCGGACGGGGAACGGCCTCACCTGGCCATACGCCCTTGCCGCGCCGTCGGCCATCACGCCGTATTTCTTCTGCGACCAGGCTTCAATGAAGCACCTTGAGAAATCCGTGGCGAGTTCCAATGCGAGCGCGGCCGCCCCGAGCGCCACCGACCCCTTCGCGCCGTTTGCGACTGTCGTTGCTACCTGCGCGCTGTATCCGCCGGTCTGGAAAAACGGGTCGTCCGCATTCAGGAACAGCTTGTCAAGGCCGCCTGCCGCCAGCCAGCCGAACGGGCTTTCGCGCACAGCATCAATCCGATAAAGCGCCGGGCATACGAAATACCACATGCATTGGCCTACGATGAGAGATGATGCGACGTTTCTTATGCCCCTCGGGAGGTTCTCCTTCGAATGGGCCGTCGTATAATCCTTGCCCAAGTCGACCACTGCCTTTTTCTGCTCCCGCGGAAGGTCGAGATGCTTCGCGAAGTGGTATATCGTGCGCCCTTCCTCCTTGAAATGGAAATTCATCGCTCGGAAAGCCCTGCGGACGGGTCTCGGAACGACTTTTTCAATTAGATATTTCTTTCGAATGGTCTGATTAGGATGTTCCATGTTTGTATATTGTTAATAATAATAATTAAAAACATAATGATTAGCTATTTATCACAATAGACCGACATCCTTCTTCAGGGCGAGGTGCATCCGCTCGAGTTTCACGGCTAGCCCGCCGCTGCGCTTCTGCAACTCCTGGGCGTCAATCGCCATCTGCCCCACCCCGACGAACGCGTCGCCGCAATAAAGCGCGACTCGCCCGCCTTTTTTGACGTCCCCCAATTTCTCGAGTGCAGGTATCATTATCTGGGCGCCCGATAAGATTGATTTGAGCGAGCTTTTCTTCAAGAAAACCTTCGGCAAGTCGATTAATGATTCCGGCGCCTTGAGCATGGCATCCAGCATCCCCGGTTCATTCTTGTTCTTCAAGAACCACGTGGCGTCAACCAGTTCCGTCATCGTATGCGCTTCCTTCTCGCTGATTTTGCCGACCGCAATCCTTCGCAGCTCTATCATCCGCGCCCCGCCGCATATTTTTCCCATATCGTCGCAGAGCGTCCGAATATAAGTGCCCGCATCGACCCTTGTTTCGAAAAGCGCGAGGCGGCCGTCCAGTTCGACCAGCTTGAGGCTGTAGACGGTGCGTTTCCTGGGGACTTTCCGTACCGCGCTGATTTTGGGCGGAGTCTGGGTGAGTTCCCCGGTGAAGCGCCTGAAGAGGTCCAGCACCATTTCGCGTGGCATGATATTCCTGAATTTGACGATTCCCACGTATGTCTTTTCCTTTCCGGCAATGTAGCGGAGCAGCTTGGTCGCGCGCCCGAGCGCGACGGGCAAAACTCCGGAAACGTCCGGGTCCAGGGTTCCGGCATGGCCCGCCCTGGAGGCTCCGGTTATCTTTTTGACATAAGTCGAAACCTCGTGGCTTGTCAGGCCGGGGGGCTTGTTGATTATGATGACCTTATCGTCGATGCAAGTCATTTCACTTGCCCTTTTTTCGCCTTGATAATGGCAAGCGTCATCTCAAGCAGCTTGTCCGGCGGATGGATGCCGGAATTCAGGCAGGCATCGAACAAATCGTCTTCATAGATGTCTATGCGGTAAAGCTTCCCGTAGCGCTTCCTGTTGCCCTCATCGCGCGCTTTCACGTGCGCCATCGCTTCTTTTATGTCCATGGCATCCCGCGCGGCAATCCGCTCGCCCCTAATCTTCAGCGGAGCGAATACCCTGATGCGCACGTCCGCATCAACCATCCAGGCGCCCAGCCATGTCGTGACTACGCAATTTCCCGAAGCGGCCTGCTCTTTCAGGGCGGCATCGAATTTCCTGTCGATGTCCGGGTCCTTCCCGGCCTTTTCCTGGAACTCCATCAGTGGCATGCCTTCTTTCGCGGCCAGGTCCTTGAATGTCGGGCAGACAAGGCGGTAGCCGAGCTCTTTGGCCAGCAGTTCACCCAGGGTGTTCTTTCCGCTTCCGGTCAATCCTGATATCGCTATTATCATTTTTTCTCCACCTTGCCGCCTTCCTTGCCCTTGTTGAAGTTCTTGATCTGCCCCATCACGAAACCGCTGCCCAGGTTCGCAATCAGCGACACGAATATGAACCACCAGTACGGCTGGTAGATGCTTTTCACGTTGAAAATCGGAATCGCGAGGGGCAGGTCGACGCGGAAATATGTGCCATTGGAAATCGTGGCCTCCACATGGTCGACGGAAATCTCGCGGGGCGGGGCAATCGGGATGATGAAACTTGCTCCCTTGGTCATGTTGGCGGGTATTGCGGAAATCATTGCGGTCTCATTTTCGAAATATGCCGCCTTGTCCATGGACAGTTCCAACCCCTCGCCCTTTCCGGTTTCGACATACGTGTCGTTGTCGGATGTGGGGCCGTAGATGAAATACGTCTCGTTGTCCGCAATGTCCGCGCCCCGCTCCAGGGCCCTCGCCTTCACGGTCCATTTGCCGAAATTCGCCCCCTCAAGCTTCATGCAGCCGGTGAAAACCCCGTCATTGGCCGCTTTGTCGCAGCCCGCCCCGTCGTCTGTCAGGTTCATCAACAAATCGTCCTTGGCGGAGGGGTC
Organism: archaeon; assembly: GCA_020053355.1. Lineage (GTDB taxonomy): Archaea > Micrarchaeota > Micrarchaeia > Anstonellales > Bilamarchaeaceae > Bilamarchaeum. The sequence continues at coordinate 41,290 of JAGVNI010000018.1, forward strand.
GATTGCTCCGACGACCCACATGAAGGCTGCGAACACGATGAGGAGCGCAATCATCGGCCGGAACTGCTTGAACATGACCGAGTTCATTCTCGGAAGGAATTCCATCTGCTCCTGCATGATGCGGTCCAGCTTCTTCTTGTCGTTTGCCTTCTGGGCCTTCTTGAATTCCTCGTTCAGGCGCTTGGATTCGGCCTGCATCGACTCCATCTCGCTCTTGTCGACAAGCTTGTTCTGGATGAATTTTGTCACGGCAGCGTAGGCGAGAGCCAATACTCCGACTAGGGCTGCAAAAGTCTCGAAAACCATCGGTAGAAGATATATTCGGAAAAGTTAAATACCTTTGTCGGGTTCCTTATATGCAATGGCCGAAGAACTCGATCCACTGACAAAGCTCGAGATATACAAGCTCATCCTGAATCGGTACAAGGCGCAAATTAGCGAGAAGGAATCAGTTTCCATCTCCGAGATACGGCAGAAAGTCTCGCCATACAACGAATACGTCCGCAACCTGCGCGAGTCGATGCTGAAAGACATCGTGCCTTATGATGCGCGGCAGCATTTCATGATAGCGGCCGAGCGCGCGATGGACTATGTGCGCAAAATCCGGACCTGCGAATTCGCCTTCACTTTCTGGATGACATTTCCCGAGATGGAGCGCCTGAAAGTGGGCACCGCGACGGACAAGGCCATACTGCTCGCCGCGATGCTCCGCTCGTTCGAATCCGAGGATGCCCGGGTGATTGTGAGCAAGCGCGGGAAGGCCTTCGTGCGTTTCTCGTGGAAGGGCACGCCCTTCCTTTTCGTGCCTGAAAGCGGCTCCCTTCTCATGGGTGATGACGCGATGAAACTGCTGACGGATGATCCCATCGCATACTGCTTCAACGACCTGGTATACGAGAACTATGAAGAGCAATGACGGGCGGATTATCCCAAACCCGGATGGCGAACCCTGAGAACTGCGTACGGGGAAACGCCCTTGTTGGGGAAGGAGATACGCACTCGCGCTCCGCATGTTGCCGATAAATCCTGTTCTTTTCACACGTTCTAGGATATTAATAGTGTTTATGCCCCCTAATATGTGATAGGACATGGTCACTACTGTTTAATTATAGTTAAAGAAAGTGGTTTTTTGTAACAATCACGGCGGCTATTTTATATACATTTCGGCTCATTTTTGTTTGGGAGAGGAAAAAAATGGTTGGAAGACAAGGGGTGGGGGCAATGTCAGCAAATGGGCCAGGTGCCCGCAGTGGCAGCAATAGCGTCAATGTTAGGGCATTCGTAACCGAATTGGCCGAGCGCGAGAGGAGCAGGGAATTCAAGGACCCAATAAGCGCATTCACGAAGTTCGCAACAGGCACATCCGATAAGCTCGAGCGGCTCGACGCCAAGATGAAATCGGCCAGGGCCGCCATCGCAAAGGCCACCGAGCGCAAGTCCTCGGGCGAGCTGGGCGATTCCACCTATTATGCAGAGACAGTGGCTGCGCGGATGCTCATCTCCCTCCAGGCTTCGCTGAATGCCGTCTACACGGCCGCCAAGCCTTCGAAGGACATATTCGCAGTCCGGCGCGTCGGCGTGGTGGCGGACAAGCTCGCTGCGGTCGCAGACGAGCTCCTAATGGAAATGCATTACCCGCACGACGACTCGCTCAAGCAGACGCTGGTGGAACAGAACGTGAAGATGGCACGGGATGCTCATGCGGATGCTGTCTCTTCGCTCCAAGGCGTGCATGATGCACTCGGCATCCAGATGGCAGGATTCCCCGAGCCCGCTAACCACTAGCGAAATCACGATGCTTTGCTTTTGTCATTCTAATCGTTTGCGAAATTGAAAAAAATAAGAATGCAATAAATTTGCGCAAGTATAATGTGCGCAATCAGGTGTAAGCCCGTATCTTCGGCGCGCTAACCGTTGCCGTTATCCATCGCGCCTTTGATGAATCCTGCCAGAAGGGCGAACATCTTCGGCTGTCTTTCCCACGCGAAATCCCAGAACTGCCTCTCCAGCTCCCCCTTTTTCGATTTTATCTCAGCGGGGAGGGCATCGTCGTTCCTGAGGGTCCAGATTAGGTCTTCGGTGTCGCGGATGGTGCGCCTAATGGAGCAGATGCGCTTCACCGACTGTATCATGTCGAGATCAGAAAGCCGCACGGGCAGCCGGCCATTCTCGCTCATCGCGAGGCCGGCGAAGACCTGCTGCTGGATGGGGTCGCTCACAAGCCATAGGAAGTTCACCAAGAAGTCTGCCCTGCTGAGGGCAGCCACCGGGTACATGTCCTTGCCAAGTGATTTAAGTATGAATTTCGCGCGGACATCGTCCAGGTTCATCCCGGTCGCGTCCAGCGTCAGCACCGAAGGCTCGAGCCTGAGGTCGATGTAGCCGATATCGTCCGTAGGCACCCGCGCGTTTACCCTGGCGCGTATCGCGTTCGCGACCATCTCCGCGGTGGAAGCCCCGTCCGAAGCATCGATCCAGTACTGGAGGTAGCCGCCTGCCACCGGCACCACGTCCACCCCTGTTTTCAGGATGTCTTCCATGCCGAGGGTTATCGGCGTAAGGATGCTGTTGGATCGCGCCTTTCCCCAGAAAGTGTTCCCGAACCTCATCCCCGCCCTGCGTGAGAAAATCTCGGAGTATCCCTTGCGCGTCCCGGTCTCGATGAGCCGCCCCTCCGCGTCCCTTTTGTCGCTCGTGAACGGGAGGAAAGCAGCCGCCTGCTCGTCTGTCATCGCCAGCTTTATCTCAATAAAGGTTCCTCCGGACATGCTTTTCTTGCCATTCGCTTTCAGGCTGCCCTTGAAGGGTGTCTTGACTTCCGGAAGCCCGCCGTTGCCGTTGTACACCCTCGGCAGCCGGGGGTAGAACACGACCTCGTCGTTCTCGAGCTTCCTTATCTCTTCGAGTATGAATCCCGGCTTCGCATCCTCCCTTACAGGCGCCGGCTTTGCAATCTTGAAATTGCCCGCGACCACGATTTCGGGGTGCGCGAGCATCCGCGAAAACGCCTTGAGCGTCAGCTCCATCGTCTCGATTCCGTGCGGCGTCTGGACATTCGCAGTATATTTCACTCCGGAAAGCCCCTTCTGGGCCATCTCACTCATCTCGAGTTCGAGTGCAATCTTGAACTGGACATCAGCATTCGGGCCTAGTGAGGCCGAGCCGATTATCTGCGCGCCTTCGTCCGAGCGCGTCCCGAGGCGGTTCAGGAAAAGGCCGCACCGCTCTCCGCCGTTCGCCGCCTCCACGTCTCCCATCGCCTGAGCGGTGGCTATGTTGAACCTGCCGAGGGACTGATTCCCGCACTCCTCGCCTCCAAGCAGCGTGATGCCGGTAAGGGATGATTTGTCGCTGATGGCAGTAAGGAAGCGCATTTTCTGTCCTTCGACCTCGGCAACAGCCGCCTGGTCGCGAAGTTCCGGCTCTACGTTGGCGCGGAGGTGGTTCTCGAGTTTGACGCTGTCGTCCTTTCCCGTCGGGTCGCAGGTGAAAAGCGGGGGGACGTTGATGCGGCGGGCCCGTGCCTCCCTCATCTGGACCAGTGCGACCCTCTCCTCCTTGGGCCTGAGGCTGTCGACAGTGCCGGCTCCGTTGCCGCTTCCGTTAAACAACCTTCTGGGGGTCATATCAATCATCCTTTCCTGTATTATGTGGGGTCTGGAGGTCCATATACATGATAATATATGTCTGATAACATTTATAAACATGCTTTTTTACTAATTGCAACAACTTTTTCTACGACGGTCACTATCTCGTAGCAATTTTCGTAAGTGCAGGTGTATAATTATGGTTTTCCACCTATTTAAGCATTTCGATAATCAACGTTACGTCAATTGGCTAACTATTTTAGGAAACAACCCATCACCCGGATGCTGGATTGGGCAACCGCCCTCCGGGTATCTTTATAAATATTTCTTCTTAACAACTAGAAGTCCAATTATTTCCGGCGGTTTTGTTTTGTCAGTTTTCGCTTCGCGAAAACACAAAACAGACGTCCTTTAGCTACGCTAGAGGTCCCGATGTTGTAGGGAAAAAGGTTCCTGAAAAAACCGGGCAACGCAGGCAAAATGTGATAGCTTGACAGACATACAGAGACCCCGACGGGGTTCTATGGCCCACCGGCCACGGAAGAGAGCGACAAGCCAGAACGCGCGCGTCTATTGGCAGGAATCTGCCGAGAAGCGGGTGCTCGGCATCGCGGGATACAAGGTTGGCATGACTCATGTGTCATACGTGGACGATACCGAATCGCCCACCAAAGGCCAGGAGGTCGTGAGCGCGGCTACGGTAATCGAAATCCCGCCCATGATCGTCTATGGTTTGCGCTGCTACAAGGCCAACGACTCTATTGGCGACATACTCGCGACAGACGAGAAGGTGCTTAAGCAGGCGGGATTCTCGAAGAAGCCGAGCGTGAAGCAGGTCAACGAAGCGGAAGCGGATGATGTGCGCCTTCTGGTCTTCGCCATGCCGTCCAAGACCGGCTTCGGCAAGAAGCACATCGAGAAGATGGAGCTGGGCTGCGGCGGCAAGGATGCGAAAGAGCGCCTTGAATACTGCAAGGGCATGCTTGGCAAGGAGCTGCACATCAGCGACGTGTTCAAGTGCGGCGAGTTCGTCGACGTCGTATCGATTTCGATAGGCAAGGGCTGGCAGGGCGCCGTGAAAAGGTTCGGCGTCGCCAAGCAGAGGCGCAAAGCCACGGGCAAGATGAGGCACGTAGGTACGCTCGGCCAGTGGCATCCGGCATACGTCCTCTATACAGTCCCGCAGGCGGGCCAGACCGGCTACCACCAGAGGACCGAGATGAACAAGAGGATACTCAAACTGGGCCAGAAGCCCGAGGAAATCAACCCCTCAAGCGGGTTCCCCCACTACGGATTCGTGAAGAACGATTTCGTCGTGCTGAAGGGTTCCGTGCCGGGGCCGGCAAAGCGCCTTGTGAAACTCCGGCTCGCCGTGCGCGCAAGCATGGCGACCAAGGAGCCGCAGGTGGGATACGTGTCCCTCTCCCCCAGGTAGGTGTTCATATGAAAGCAACCGTATACTCTATTGAAGGAAAAGCCATGAGGCAGATAGACCTGCCCCAGATTTTCGAATCGCCAAAGCGCGAGGACCTCGTCAAGAGGGCCGTTCTCAGCGAAGAGAGCAAGCTGTACCAGCCGAAAGGCAACTACAAATTTGCCGGCCTTGAGACCAGTGCGCGATACCGCGGCCGCAAGGAAGACTTCGGCACCGTCAAGAACAAGGGCATCCCGCACCTTCCGCACGAAGTGCTCCCGAAGGGCCAATTGGGCAAGGTCAAGCGCGTCCCGTCCGCGGTCAAGGGCCGCAGGGCGCACCCGCCGAAGCCCCAGAAGATAATCGTCGAGCGCATCAACAAGAAGGAGCACCTGCTAGCACTCGCATCGGCGCTTTCATTCAGCGCAGACCGCACCACCGTGGTGAAGAGGGCGCACTCCGATATCGGCGTCTCGCTCCCAATCATCCTGGAAAGCGGGTTCGAGAAGCTGAAAAAAGCCAAAGAAGTCCAGAAAGTCCTCGAGTCATTGAACCTCGGCAAATTCACCGAGAAGGCGAAGAGGAACGGAACCCGGTCGGCACTCATAGTCGTCTCTTCATCCGCGGTGACGAAGGCCGGCGCGAACCTGCCAGGCGTGGATGTGGTGGCTGCGAGCGAGCTCATGGTCAAGGACCTGGCTCCAGGAACCCACCCGGGACGGTTAACGCTCTTCTCGGAGAATGCGATTCCAGAAATTCTTAAGAGGTTTTCAGCATGATTCTGATAGCGCCAATCAAGACGGAAAAGGCGATCAGCAAGATCGAGTACGAGAACACGCTCACCTTCGAGGTCGACCTCAAGGCGTCCAAGAAGGATGTGAAGGGGGAAGTCGAGAAGCTCTTCTCGGTCAAGGTCGCGTCTGTGAAGACGTTCATCACCCCTGACGGGAAGAAGCACGCTCTTGTGCGGCTTGACAAAGGCTCCAAGGCCGACGACGTGGCTGCGAAGCTGAAGATGCTTGCATAAAGGTGAACACTTATGGGTAAGCGATTAAAACAGCAGAAAAGAGGGCGCGGTTCGCCGAGATATCTCTCGCCGAGCAACCGCTACAAGGCGGACCTGGCATACCGCAATTACGATGACATCGAGAAAGCCGGCGTCCTGACCGGAAAGGTGGTCGAGTTCATCGACGACCCGGGCCGGACGGCGCCTTTGATGAAGGTAAGATACGACAACAACGAGACCGGCATACTGCTTGCTCCGGAAGGGATAGCGATAGGCGATGTCGTAGATGTCGGCGCGCAGGGGCGCCTGCGGCTGGGGAGCGTCCTGCCGCTTTACCGCATCCCGGATGGCGCTTACATATTCAATATAGAAAGGAACGCCGGAGATGGAGGCTCGCTTGTGAAAGCAGCCGGCTCATACGCCAACATCGTCGCGAAGGAGGGCAAGATAGTATACGTCAAGCTCCCGAGCCGCTCGACATTGGTGCTCTCAAACGAGTGCCGGGCGCAGCTCGGAGTGATAGCCGGCGGCGGCAGGCTGGAGAAGCCCATGCTGAAAGCCGGCAACCAGTGGTTCAAGAAGACCGCACAGCACAGGCTTTGGCCGGTGCCAAGGGGCGTTCACCAGTCCGCTTACAACCACCCGCACGGCGGAAAGCAGCACCACGTGGGCAAGCCCACGACGGTGGGGAGAGGCACTCCGCCAGGAGGCAAGGTCGGCCACATAGCAGCGAGGCAGACCGGGCGCCGCAAAGGCAAGAGGATGGTGGAAACCGCAGAGGCATGATACTATGAAGAAAGACACGTGGAAGGGATTTGAAGAGGATCAGGTCGCGGCCATCAGCTTCGACGATTTCCTCAAAAGGATTTCATCAAGGGACAGGAGGACGCTCCTGCGGATGAAGATGAACCCGCGCCTGAAAAAATTCGTGGAAAAAGTCCGGCTGGTCAAGAAGACCAATCCGAAGAAGCTCATCAAGACGCACGTCCGGGAGGCGATAATCCTTCCGGAATGGCTCGGGCTGACATTCGGAGTCCACAACGGCAAGGAGTTCAAGAAGGTGGAAATCACCATGAACCGGGTAGGCAAGCGCCTCGGGGATTTCTCGCACACGACCGGCAGGGTCGCTCATTCGGGACCCGGTGTCGGAGCTACGAGAGGTTCCAAGTTCGTGCCGCTGAAGTGATGCATATGAAAGGATACTCCAACATGCCGGAAAATACGGACAACTGCGCGAGCGCGCGAGTGGAAGGGGTCAATGCGTCCTACAAGGACCTGTCCGAAGTCTGCGGCAGGATCCGGAACAAGAAGACCGACTGGGCCGTCTCGTTCCTTGAAAAGGCCGCGGAGGGCGAAATCCCGATTCTTTTCAAGCGCCACAACAAGAACCTCGGCCACCGCCATGAGCTTGGCGGCAGGAAGGGGCGCTACCCGTGGAAGGCCGCGAAGATAGTCCTGAAGACCCTTCAAAGCGCCATGTCGAACGGCAAGAACCTGGGCCTTGGCGAGGTCTACACGATTGTCGCAGCATCAGCAAACAAGAAGGACATCTACCCGAGGATGGCCCCGAAGGGAAGGACGGCGCGTTCTTACCTCGTGACGTCGCGGGTGGAAATCGTGCTCAAGGGCTCAGAAGTTCCCAAAGGCGTCAGCGTGACCCCGCCCAAGAAGAAAGACGAGGCGGCGAAGCACTCCGAGCCGAAGAAGGACGAGAAAAAGAAGGAAGAGGCGCCGGCAGTCGGCAAGGAAGAGAAAAAAGAGCCGGCGAAGCTCCTCCAAGAAGAGGGCAAGGCCCAATCGGAGCACAAGCACGAATCCGAGAAGACCGCTGACCAGGAAAAGGGAAGGGCGCAGACTCCGCACCAGCACGGCGAGCGCAATAAAAGGTGAACATGATGATATACCAGGAAAAACTTATTGAGGAGCCGTTCAGCAAATACCAGGTAATGAAGTTCCTGGAAGTCAAGCTGGACCGCGCAGGGCTTGCGAACGTGGACATCCAGCGCACGCCGCTTGTCACCAGAATCACGCTCGAGGTCACGAACCCGGCGAGGATTATCGGCAAGAAAGGCCGGCTCATCAACGAGCTCACCGAGACGATAAAGCGCGAGTTCAAGATAGAGAACCCGCAGATAAGCGTAATCGAAGTGAGGGAGCCGTTCCTGGAGCCGCGCATGGTGGGCAAAAGGGCGGCCAAATACATCGAGATGGGCAAAAAGGTCCGCGCAGTCCTGCACTACCTTCTCCGTGAAGTCATACGCGCAGGCGCGCTGGGGGCCGAAATCGTTGCCGCGGGAAAAATCGGCGCAAAAGGCGCGCGGGCAAAAAGCCTGCGCGTCGTGGCCGGATACATCCCCAAAGCAGGAGAGCCTGCGAGGCTGATACGCGTCGCTCACATCAGCGCCAATACGCGCTCTGGCGTGATAGGCATACTCGTGCGGATAGTTCCTCCGGGAACCGTGTTCCCCGACAAAAAGACCACGCAGGTCGTTCTCCCGAAAGTCATCGAGTCCGCGACCGATGTGGAGAAGCCGAGTGCTGTCGCAGAAGCGCCGGCATCGGGTGGCGATAAGAAGCCCGAAAGCCATGGCGGCAGGCCGCCGTTCCGCAGGGCGCCGTTCCACCACAGGAGATGAATATATGATAACACATGAGATGGGGATGTCGCGAACGACGCTTCGTTCGCGAGCATGCTCGCGAAAGCTTATGATGCTTTCGCGACATATACAACCCCACTATGATGACAGGAGAGGGTTTTGATGGCAGTACTTAAGAAGACAGACCTGGATTCAATGACGGATGCCGCCAAGGCCGCAAAAATCGTGGAACTCGAGCGCGCGATGCTGGAACTCCGCGGCGAGGGCAGGGCGGACAAGGTCAAGCCGCTCCGCAAGGCAATCGCCCAGCTTAAAACCCCGAGGCAGAAATCCGCTGCCCGGGCGAACCCCGGGAAGAAGTAACCGTTTGTTGTTAACAACTGTGTTAAATAGAAGATAATACATAATATCTACAGGTGAATGAAATAATGGATAAATGTCCGAAATGCGGAATGCTCATGGACCTCTGCGTATGCGAGATCCTTGACAAACAGGGCGTATCGAAAATCAGGGTCTATTCGACCAAGAAGAAGTTCAAGAAGCTGGTGACCATAATCGAAGGCATCGACAAGGCCCAGCTCGAGTCGACTTCCAAGGAGCTCAAGCACAAGCTTGCCTGCGGCGGGACCGCCAAGGAAGGCGTGATAATCCTCCAGGGCGACCACAAGAGGCGCGCTGCCGAAGTGCTGAAGGCGCTCGGATACCCCCAGGAAAACATCGAAGTGTGCTGACTTTCCCCCCAAGCTCACATCTCCACTTTTCTTTTATCCCGCTTTATCCTATCATATCCTAGTCATCAATCCGTTGGCATATCTCGCCGAAGATGGGAAGATGATAACGAAAAAAAACCTTCTTTACTCGACTTTCATCGGCTTGGCTGTCGAAGTGATTAATTCCAGCCAGCGCAGCATCATCGGCCTCAAAGGCACAATCGTCGACGAGACGAAGAACCTGATTGTGATTGAGAGCGCCGGGATTGGGGCAGAACCAGGAACCGGGAAGGAAGTCCGCGTCCCGAAGGCGGGAGCGACATTCCGCTTCACCCTTGAGAGCGGCGAGACTGCGGACGTGGAAGGGAAAAAAATAGCTTTCCGGCCGCACGAGCGGCCGAAAAAAGTCTAATCTAAGGAATAAAAAAATTTGCGTTCATTTGCCGGATGACGTGTTCGTGTCGTCGATGCAGACGCTCCGGTATATCTCGTTCGTCACGCCCTGGCAGATTGCCGGGTTCTTGTATTCGTCCGCGGCCACTACTATGCAGAAGTCCTTGTCGTCCGGGTCGCTGAGGCGGTTGCACGGGCTGATGTCCTGGATCACGCCTGCCGTGTTGCCGAGGCATGTGGCGTAGAATATGGACATGTTGTTCATGGTCGCTATCGGGTCGCACTTGCTCGCGTCCCTCGACTCTTCAGCCGCGTCCATGTAGCACCCGGACTGGCAGGTGTTCACCATTTTCGTGTCCTCAAGGACGTTGCAGTTCACCACGCAGGCATTGAGGTCCATTACGTTCCCGCCCGATGAGCTTCCGCCGGAACTGCCTGAAGGCGTGCCTCCGCTTGGCGTTCCGTCGGATTGCGCGCCCTGCGTGCCATTTGGCTGCTGTGCAGGCGGAGCCGTGCACCCGGCAGCGATAATCAGAAATGCCGCTAAGATGGCTAATGCTAATCTCATATTTTCACCAATACTGGTTTCCGCAGGGCGGTTTTTAAACCTCGGGGTCAGGACACCGGAATCGTAACGTCCAATCCATCCGGCCTGCCTGTTCCGCCCGCCCTCTTCCGCCTTTATTTGTCTTATTTTCTGGCCAATTGAGTATCAAGCTGGATTGCGTTCAGGCGCGTCAGAAAAGTATTTAAACGGATGTATCCAAATTACGTGATGCCCGTATTATAGTCACTCAGAACGGACCCTCATTAGGTCCGGCGGCAATCGGATACCGTCCGCGCAAGCGGGTGCGGTCCGGATGCTTTGTTACGGAGAATCCGCCCTCAATCGGCAGGACGGAACGCATGCGCATCAGCGCTACTCAACGAGGTATATGTATGGCAGAAAAATGTGATGACAAGAAATGCTTCAAGCATGGGGGCGTTAAACTCCGGGGAGAGACCTTAAGCGGCAAGGTTGTCAGCGCGAAAAGCAGGCATACCGTCATTGTCGAGAGGGAAACGACGCAATTCTTTCCGAAGTACCGGAAATACGCCCGCGGCACATCGCACATTGCGGCGCACAACCCGGCATGCATAAACGCCAAAGTCGGCGACATGGTGGACCTCGCCGAGACGAGGAAACTCAGCAAGACGAAGGCCTGGACAGTTGTAGGCCTCTCTACAAAAGGTGAAAAAGCATGAAGGGACTCACAAGCACGATAACGAAGACGCTCACAACCGGCACCATGATGCCCTGCACTGACAACAGCGGCGCGAAGATGATTTATGTGATAGGCGCCCTGCAGTTCCGCGGCACGAGGGGAAGGCCGCCGCAGCTTGGCGTCGGGGACGTGGTGATCGCATCCGTCAAGAAGGGGAAGCCGGACATGGTGAAGAAGGTCGTCAAGGCTCTGATTGTGCGCCAGAAAAAGGAGTTTCGGCGCGCAAACGGCACGAGAATCTTTTTCGAGGACAATGCTGCCGTCCTGGTGAACGACGACATGCTCCCGGTCGGGACGGAAATCAAGGGCGTCGTGGCCAGGGAAATCGCAGAGCGGTTCCCGAAAGTGGCCGCGATATCCGCAGGTGTGGTCTAGGGCAAATCATTCGGGTGTGTTTAACATGAAATCTGATACTGAACGGAAAAAGTTCTACACGGAAAAGCTTCATAAGCGGAAAAGCCGCCTGCACGTCCACCTCTCGAAGGAACTGCGGGCGAAGCTCAAGGCGAAGAAGCGGGCAGTACTCGTCCACAAGGGCGATACCGTGAAAGTCATGCGCGGGCCGGGCAAGGGAAAAGAGGCCAAGGTCAGCGACGTGAACACGCTAAGGCTCAAGGTTTTCGTAGAAGGCGTGATGGTGAAGAACGCCCGCGGCCGCGAAGTGGCCCAGGCGCTTGAACCGTCGAACCTTCTCCTGCTCTCCCTGGAATCGACCAAAGAACGCAAGCAGATATTCAGCGAGGACGCGTTCCGGAAAGCCGAGGCGCCTAAGAAAGAGGCTCCGAAGGCAGAGGCCGGGAAGCCTGATGCCGCAAAATCTGAAGCCACTAAGCCGGCCGAGAATGCGCACTCGCACGGCGAGCACACGCACGAAGGCAAGGAGCACTCCGAACACAAGGGCGAGCAGACAGCAAAAGGCTCGGGTGTCCATGCCCAGACGAAACCGAACGCTCAAAGGTGAATGATTAATACCAAGGTGATACTTTTATGGCGAAGAGAGGAGGAACGAAGCATCTGAAACGGATTGCCTCTGCGAAGGCTATCCCGATAACCGATAAGAAAGAACGCAAGTGGATGACCAGAACCGCGCCGGGCACGCACCCGGCCAAGCACGCCATACCGCTCGGCGTCCTGGTGAGGGACATCCTCAAGATAGCCACCACGCTCCGCGAGGCCCGCCAAATCATATCCGGCAGGATGCTCGAGGTGGACGGGGCCGTCCGCACGAACGAGAAATTCCCGGTCGGTCTTATGGACGTCGTTTCATTTCCCAAGGGCGGGAAATACTACCGCATCATGGTCGACAACAAGGGCCGGCTCGTTCCTAGCGAAATAAGCAAGGACCAGGCGGCGTTGAAGATACTGCGCGTCGTCGGCAAGCACACGATACCCGGCGGCAAGCTCAGCTTGACATTCCACGATGGAAGGAACCTGCTGTCCGACAACCACATCCGCGTGGGCGACAGCGTGGTCGTGACACTCCCCAAGGTCGCCCTGAAAACCCACCTGAAAAGGGACAAGGGATCCCGGTGCCTGGTCATGGACGGGAAGCACGCGGGGAGCATAGTGAATCTGAAGGAGATAATCGAGCGAAAGGGAGGCAAGCCTTCCGAAGCGCTCGTCTCTGACAAGTCCGAGGAGTTCATCACGGTCGCGAAATACCTGTTCGTGGTGGACGAGGCCTTCGGGAGCAAAGGGTGACCGTAATGGATGCCAACAAGATGCGCGAAATACTCATAGAGAAAGTCACCGTGAACATCGGTGTCGGAGCCCCGGGCGACAAGCTTGAGCAGGCGAAATCATTGCTTGAGAGGCTAGTGGGCGGAAAGCAGCCTGTCGAGACGCACGCGAGGCGCAGGGACCCGGTCTTCAAATTGAGGAAGGGCATGCCCATAGGCACGAAAGTGACGCTGCGCGGCGAAGAGGCGAAAAGCTTCCTGGACAAGGCGCTGATAGCGAAAAGGCGCGTGCTCAAGCAGACGAACTTCGACCGGCAGGGCAACTTCGCATTCGGTGTCCACGAATACATCGATTTCCCGGGTGCGAAATACGACCCCGCAATCGCGATGTTCGGTTTCGACATCTGCGTATCGCTTGGACGGCCGGGCAGGCGCGTTACGCTCCGGAAGCTCCGCTCGACACCGATCGGGAAAAACCACCGCATAACCAAGGATGAGGCGATTGAGTTCGCGAGGTCCGCGCTGAATGTGAAAATCGAGTGATGTTTATGACGCTGACAATGGAAGAAAGATACAAGGGTAAGGGAAAGCGTGTTTGCCGGAACTGCGGCAACTCCCGGGCGCTGATACGCAAGTACAGGCTCAACGTCTGCAGGAGATGCTTCAGGGAGATGGCCGAGAACATCGGTTTCCGCAAATACGGGGGTTGATTCTATGACGGACTATCTTGCTGACGCGCTCAATACGATAAAGACGCACGAAATCGTCGGGCAGGGCACATGCACTGTCAAGCAGACCAAGCTAATAGGAGAGATACTTCGGGTCCTCAAGGACCACAAGTACCTCAAGGACTACAAGACCGTTGAAGACGGCCGGGGGGGCTGGTACGAGGTCCAGCTCGACGGCAGAATCAACGACTGCGGCGTCATAAAGCCGAGGATGCCCGTCAAGAGGCATGACTGGGCTAAACGGGAGCAGGAATTCATCCCCGGGTTCGGCGTGGGCCTGCTCATCGTCTCGACGCCGGGCGGAATCATGACGAACGCGGAAGCCGACCAGAAGAAGTTCGGCGGAAGGCTGCTCGCTTACGTCTACTAGGTGTTGCTCATGGAAATACCAAAAGGAATAACCGTCCGGATTGAAGGGCACAAGATTATAGCCAAGGGCCCGCAGGGCGAAGTCCAGAAATCGTTCCCGAAAGGGACCGACGTCAAAGTGAACGGGTCCTCAGTCGAGGTTCACGCAACCGACAAGGCAATCAAGGGGACCCTGGAATCCATAATATCGAGCATGTTCCATGGCACTTCAAGCGGCTACACGAGGAACCTGAAGCTCCTCTATGCCCACTTCCCGATAACCATCGAGGTCAAGGGAAGCGACGTGTTGGTGAAGAACTTCCTCGGAGAGAAGCAGGCGAGGAAGACCGTGCTGATAGGGTCCACGAAGGTGCTGGCAAAAGGCCAGAGCGTGACCGTCTCCGGTCCGGACAAGGAAGCGGTCGGCCAGACAATCGCCAACCTGAGGACTGCGATGCGGATTAAGGACAAGGACGGCCGGGTGTTCCAGGACGGAATCTACGAGGTCGAGGTCTGAGGGGTTGATGATTATGGCAGAAAAAAAGACAAAAGCGAAAAGAATCGTCAAGAAAAAGAAGCCGAAATTCAACGTCCCGAACCTGGGCTTCTTCAAGAGCGTGAAGGCCAGGTGGCGCAAGCCGAGAGGCACGCACAACAAGAAGCGCATGAAGTTCCAGTTCATGGGCGCGCTGCCCAAAATCGGCTACCGGAACGCCGCAAAGACCCGGGGCATGCACCCTGGCGGGAGCCGTGAGGTCCTTGTCAACAACCTTGCCGAGCTCGAGAGCGTCGGCGAGGCAAAAGTCGTCGTGAGGCTCGCTTCAACCCTCGGCGGCAGGAAGAGGAAAGCGCTCGAAGAGCGGGCAAAAACGCTCAAGCTCGTGATTCTGAACATGAAAAACGACGGCAAATCAGAGCCGTCGAAAAAGTAGGTGTTTGCTCATGACAATCGCGACTGTACGCAGGCTGGCGGCGGATATATTCAACGTCGGCCAGAACAAGGTGAAAATCAGTCCGGACGGCATAAAGGAAGCCGAAGGCGCGCTCACGAGGAGCGACGTCCGCGGGCTGATTGAGAAGGGAATAATCACGAAAGACAAGCCGCAGGGCAGGGCAAGCACCGGAAGGACCGGGCGCACCGGCCGCGGAAGGCGCCGCGGCACGCCGCTCCGGGCGAAATCCGTGTGGATGGACAAGATACGCGCGCAGAGGCGCTTCCTGAACATGCTTCTCGATACCGGCGCCCTGAAGGCAGATGCCCGGCGGGCCATATACAGCAAGACGAAAAGCGGCATATTCAGGAACAAGAGGGCGATGCTGCTCTATCTCAAGGAGAACAAGCTCGTAGCCCAGGATTACGAGCCGCAAAAACGCGAGTACAAGAAGCCCGAGCAGAAGCCGAAGAAAGAGAAGGCGGCCAAAGTGGCGCAAACCGCCGCGAATGCGTTGGCCGGGGCTAAAAAACCCGAGCCGCAGGCAGCCGCAAAGAAACCTGCCGCGGCCGAAGCGAAGCCGGCGGAGATAAAGCGCGAGGCGAACTCGAAGCACGAAAAAGGTGAACAAAGATGACGAGAGCAGATGGCCCAAGTTTCAATGTACACTTCAGGCGCAGGAGGGAAGGCAAGACCAATTTCGCGAAAAGGCTTGCCCTTGTGAAAAGCGGGAAGACCCGGATGGTCGTCCGCAGGAGCAACAAGAACATCGTCGTCCAGTTCGTGGATTTCGACCCGAAAGGCGACAAGACGCTGCTCACCGTGAGCGGCACCCACCTTGCCAAGCTCTATAAGTGGCCTTCGAAGCGCAACGTCTGGACCGCATACCTCGCCGGCCTCATGGCGGGCAAGATGGCGAAGAAGAAGGGCGTGAAGGAGTTCGTCCTGGACATGGGCATGTACGTGCCGTCCAAGGGCTCGGTGGTTTTCGCCGCGCAAAAAGGCGCCGCGGATGCCGGTCTCGGGACTCTTTTCGACAAGGAGAAGATGCCGGAAAGCAAGCTCTCGAATCCGCCTGACAAATACAAGGGCATGTTCAACGAGGTTAAGGGAAAAATCGGCGCTGGCTGAGCGCAGGTGATGTTTATGGCTGAAAAAATCAGGACTGTGGATAGGGAATCATGGACGCCCCGCACCATCATGGGCACTAAGGTCAAGAGCGGCGAAGTCACCACGCTCGAGGAAATCCTGGTCACCGGGAAGCCGGTGCTCGAGCCTGAAATCGTGGACGTCTTGCTTCCGGACATGGAATCAGAGACGCTCCTGATTAAGACCACCCAAAGGGTGACCGACTCGGGAAAGAGGGTGAAATTCCGCGTCGTGACCGTCATCGGCGACCGCAAGGGCCACGTGGGATTGGGCGTGGGGAAGTCGGACGAATTGAAGCCGGCGATGGATTACGCCATCCGGGATGCCAAGAAACACATGATCGCAATCACGACAGGGTGCGGAAGCTGGGAATGCAAATGCTCGGTCCACCATTCGGTCGTTTCAAAGACCATCGGCAAGGAAGGGAGCACGGTCGTCACGCTGAAACCTGCCCCGCGCGGCCTGGGGCTTGCTGCGAACGACGTCGTCAAGAAAGTGCTCGGCATGGCCGGCGTCAAGGATGTTTGGAGCTCGATGCATGGCGGCAAGAACGTCTACAACATGGCGGTTGCCACGATGAAGGCGCTGGACAGCCTGAACCTGCAGAAGCCGAAGGCTGAATAATAATTATGCACGAGGGATATTGATGAAATTCGCTGTAATTCGTGTCAGGGGCGTCCGGAAAATCGCGCCCCGCATAAAAAAGTCGCTGGAACTGCTCCGCCTCGAGAGGCCGAACCACTGCGTGCTGGTCGAAGACTCGCCGCAGAACAAGGGCATGCTCGAGAAGGCCAAGGACTACATCGCATACGGCCCGGTGGCGGAGGAGACGATAGCATCGCTCCTCCAGAAAAGGGGCCACAAGGGAGCGGGCCTCCTCCGGACCGTCCTCAAGGAGGACGCCCTGAAGAACGCCGCAAAGGAGATTTTCGGAGGCAAGAAGACCTCGGAATTCGCGAACCCGGTGTTCCGGCTGAATCCGCCTTCACGGGGATACAAGGACACCAAGCGGAGCTACCCGCAGGGCGACCTTGGAAAGAGGGGGGAGATGGACACGCTCCTCCGGCGCATGATTTGATGATTAATAGGTGATTCTCATGACCAAACGGAAAGCAAGGCAGAAATCTGAATACCTCGGCCACAGGACGCACGGCCGGGGCAACTGCAAAAACCGGAGGGGCAGCGGCAACCGCGGAGGGCGCGGCATGGCCGGCATCTGCAAGCACAAGGGCACCTCCAAGATCGCAGCGGGCTACTTCGGCAAGGTCGGGTTCGTCCGTCCTTCAGCCAGCGCAAGCGTCAAGGTGGCGCACCTCTACGACATCAACCAGAAAGCGCTCGGCAACGAGCTTGAGAAAAAAGGCGGCAAGTTCCATTTCGATTTCGTCGGGAAGGTTCTGGCCACCGGCTCGGTCACCGTTCCGCTCGTGATCCGCGCGACATCCTGGAGCAAGAACGTGGAGAAGAAGCTGGGTGTTACCGGCGGCCAGATATCCAAGCTGGAGCCGGCCAAGACCGCACCTGCCAAGGCGCAGTGAAATCCGTCCAAAAGCAGGTTTATAAAATTACCCGGAAGTAACTACCTGAGGTTCGTCTGATGGGAGTAATAGACATTTTGCATTCTCTAGCTGGATTTTTGCCCGAGATCAAGGCGCCGGATAAGCCGCTCGGGAGCAAGGAAAAGCTGATGTGGACCGGCCTTGCGCTGGTGCTCTATTTCCTCATGTACCAGACGACCGCCTTCGGCGTGCCGACAATAACCGGCGGCGTCGACTTCCTTCAGACGATAACCGCGTCTCGTACTGGCAGCCTCCTCACTACCGGCATCGGGCCTATCGTTTTGGCGAGCATATTCCTGCAGCTGTTCGTCGGAGCCGGCCTGCTGAAACTGAACCTCAAGGACAAGGCCGAGCGGGCCAAGTTCCTCGAGACGCAGAAGATACTCGCAATCCTCCTCGCACTTGTCGAGGCAACGATATTCGTCATGTTCACGGGCATCGTCCCGGTTCAGGCAGTATTCACGGGGCTCGGGGAAGGGGTGGTCGTCGACCCGGTCAGCGGCCTCTCGCACACCTATGCCCCGTATACCATGGCGCTCGTCGTCCTCCAGATAACCCTGGGTTCCATACTCGTCCTTTTCCTGGACGAACTGGTGACCAAGTACGGCATAGGGAGCGGCATCAGCCTCTTCATAGCCGCGGGCGTTTCGCTTTCGGTGGTCATGGGCCTGTACGACATCATATTCATCGGGCAGATGTACCCGCCGAGCGTGGTCTCGGTCATGGCAGAAGGCGGCGCCGAAGCGCTTCCGAACGCGCTGCTGTCATTGCTGCCCTTCGGCTTCACCATACTTGTGTTCCTTGTCGTCGTTTACGCCGAGTCGGTGAAAGTGGAGATACCCATAGCGTTCGAGCGGGTCCGGGGCATGGTCCCGAAGCTCCCCCTCAAGTTCTTCTATGTCTCCAATATCCCGGTCATATTCGCCAGCGCGCTGATTATCAACCTGCAGCTTTTCTCAGGCGGCATCCTCATGGGCCAGTATTGGGACGCGCAGGGGCAGCCGACAGAACTCGCCGCGCAGCTCGCCGAGACGAGAAACTATTCCCTCGAGCATGACGGCATTGTGCCTCTTATCGGCTATGTGGACCAGAACAAGCAGCTTTCCGACGGCGTGCTCTACCTCTTTACCCCGATTACAGCCGGGGCCGGGCGAGGCACCCGCGAGCATTGGGAGTTCCTCAACAGCTCGACCCCGTTCCTTAAGATTCCGGAATGGGTGCATGCGTTCGTGTATGCGCTCGGGCTGGGGCTCATCTCCGTCCTCTTCGGCCTGTTCTGGGTCGAGACCGCCAACATGGACGCGAAAAGCGTCGCCGGGCAGCTTTCGGATTCGGGCTTGCAGATACCGGGATTCCGGCGCGACCCGCGGATGCTTGAGACGATACTCAACAAGCACATCTTCCCGCTTACCGTGATGGGTTCCCTTTGCGTCGGCCTTCTTGCGGCCATAGCAGACCTGACTGGCGCCATTGGCACGGGAACCGGCATACTGCTTACGGTTGGCATCCTGCACAAGATGTACGAGCAGCTCGAGCAGATGAAGGCTTTCGAGATGTACCCGAGCTTCTCAAGGATGTTCGGCGAATGATCCTATGGTCCGGGTCCATATCGAGACGTATGGATGCACGCTGAACCAGGCCGATTCCGACATCATGTACGCATTGCTCTGCCCCAGCAATGCAATCATGCCAACCGACAGCGATGCAGACGTGGTCGTGGTGAACACCTGCACCGTCAAAGGCGTTACGGAGAACAAGATATTCGCACGGATGCGGAAGCTCATCCAGGCGAAAAAACCGTTCGTGGTGGCCGGGTGCCTGAGCGCGGACATCGTGCGGATAAGGCGAATCTGCCCGGATGCGCCCATAGTCTCGCCATCGTCGCTTATTCACATAAACGAAGCCGTGGATGATGCATTTCTCGGACGCACGACGCAATACACGGAATCCGCATCCAAGGAAGGGCTTCCCAAGCTCCTGACCGTGCCCATCTGCAGGATACCGATAAACGACGGCTGCGTGTCGAAATGCTCATTCTGCCAGACCCGGCTCGCCCGGCCGCATCTGCGGAGCTACACCCCAAAAATCATCGCAGGGTGGATAAACGATTCGGTACGCAATGGTGCGCGCGAAATCCAGCTCACCAGCCAGGATTCGGGCGCATACGGCCTGGATATCCGTACCGGCCTTCTCCCCCTTCTTGAAGCGATATCAAACGACGACAGTTCGAGCCGGGCTGGCGCCGAATACCTGGTCCGGCTCGGCATGATAAATCCCGGGCATGCAAAGCGCATGCTGAGCGGCCTGGTCCGGATCCTCCTCGGAAAAAAATTCTACAAGTTCATCCATGTGCCGGTGCAGACCGGGAGCGAATTGGTGTGCAGGGACATGGGCCGCGACCATACCGTCGCGGATTTCGAAGCGGTTGTTTCAGCCGTCCGCGGCGCAATGCCCGAAGCGTCGATAGCGACCGACATCATCGTCGGCTATCCAACCGAAACCGAAGAAGACTTCCAGGCGACGCTGGAATTGTTGCGGAGGACGAAGCCTGAAGTCGTGAACGTGTCCAAGTTCAGCCCCCGCCCCGGCACCATGGCAAAGGCCCTAAAAGAGCTTAAAAGCGGCATCGTCAAGCAAAGGAGCGAGGCGGCAAGCGTGCTGGTTCGGGAAATCGCGAGGGAAAGGCGCATGCGGTATGTCGGAAGGCAGATGCGTGTCCTCATCACCGAAAAGGAAAAGGATTTCAAAGGAAGGGCAATTAACTATCATCAGGTCGTCGTCAAGGGGTTTTCCGGGAAACTGGGCGACTTAGTTGATGTCGACATATATGATGCGAACCTCGGCTCGCTTTTCGGCGAGGCCGTCAAATAGCGAAAAGGAAAAATGGAGATGCAGGTGCATTGGATGATTATCGCATTGGGAGTACCGGGAGCGGGGAAGACAACTGTGCTTAAGAGCCTCAAATCCGACTACAAGGTCGTCAACTACGGGGACCTCATGCTTGAAATCGAGAAGAAGGAGTTCGGCATCAAGGACCGGGACGAGATGAGGAAACTGCCTATCGAGAAGCAGAAGCTCGCCCAGAAACTTGTCGCGGAAGCGCTTGCGAAAATGCCGGGAAAAGTCATCCTGGACACGCACTGCTCGGTCGCCACGCCCTCGGGCTACTACCCCGGCCTGCCATTCGAGTTCCTAAAGCTCTGGAAGGTCGAGTCCCTCATCTACGTCACGGCATCTGTCGAGGAGCTAAAGGCCCGGCGCGAAAACGACCCGATGCGGAAGCGCGACGTGGACAACATCGCCCTGCATGACGAGATGAACCGCGGCTACCTGGCGGCGTATTCCGCCTTCACCGGCGCGCCCGCGGTGGTCATCTACAACCATAACGGGAAGCTGGAAGAGGCCGTCGCGAAGTTCCAGGCGCTCCTTCGGTGATGTTGCGCCCTGAATAAGGGAATTTAATAACAATCCGACAAGGTGATTCTCATGATAGACATCAAGCTCATACGGGAGAATCCGGCTTTTGCAGAGGATTCGCTGCGCCGGCGGCATTATCGGGAAGACGCGCATGCGGCGCTTGCCGCCATCAAGGAGCTGGATTTGCAGTGGCGCGCCATCAAGAAGGAGGAAGAAGAGCTCCGCGCGGACCGCAACCGGCAGAGCCAGCAAATCAACGAGAAGAAGAAGCGCGGCGAAGGGGCGGTTGAGGAAATCGCGCGCTCCGGCGAGATAGCAAAACGGATAAAGGAGATTTCAACCGAGACGACGACTCTTGAGGAGCAAATCGGCGTCCACCTCCTGCTCCTGCCGAACATCCCCCACGATTCCGTGCCCGAAGGGCATGACGAGACGTGCAATCCCGTCGTGCGGGTTTGCGGGGAGCCAATGAAACGCTCGAAGGATGTCCTGGCGCATCATGACCTGGCCGAGCGGAGCGGTGCCATAGATTTCGAGCGCGGCGTGAAGCTCGCGCACCACCGTTTCGCAGTCCTTAAAGGCGACCTTGCGAAACTGGAACGCGCCATATACAATTTCATGCTGGCTGTCCATACGTCCCGGGGCTATACTGAAGTCGCCCCCCCATACCTGGTCAACACCAAGACTATGACCGGCACCGGACAGCTGCCAAAATTCAAGGAGGAGCTGTACAAGTGCAGCGACGACGACCTATGGCTCATACCGACAGCCGAGGTTCCCGTGACCAACCTGTTCTCCGGGGAAATCCTCGAAGAAAAGAACCTTCCCATCAAGTTCGCCGCATACACCCCGTGCTTCAGGCGGGAAGCGGGCGCCTATGGCAAGGACATCAGGGGCCTTATCCGCCAGCACCAGTTCAACAAGGTGGAGCTCGTGAAATTCGCCCACCCCCAGATGAGTTTCCAGGAGCTTGAGGGGCTGACGAAGGACGCAGAGCGCATACTGGAGCTTCTGGGCCTGCCCTACCGCGTCATCGAACTATGCGCGGGAGACCTCGGCTTCGCAAGCGCCAAGACCTATGACATCGAGGTCTGGATGCCGTCGCAGGACTGCTATCGGGAGATTTCCTCATGTTCCAACTGCACGGATTTCCAGGCCAGGCGGGCGAACATCCGTTTCCGGGGCAAAACCGGGCCGGAATACGTCCATACATTAAACGGCAGCGGACTCGCCGTCGGACGGACCATGATAGCGATACTGGAGAACTTCCAGGAAGACAAGAAGACCGTCGTCATACCTAAGGCTTTGCAGGATTTCATGGGCCAGGAGACGATAGAGTTCTGATATATACTTAAAAAGCCCCAGTGGCCAAAGTTCCCCGTGGCAACGAAAAAGCGCGATTTCTTCTGCAAGAGCGCAGACGGCTCCATCACATACACGACTGACGGCAGTTTCCTCTATGCCGAGAGCGGGAGCGGCGTGGTCCGCCTCGACCTCTTTGCGGGCCATTACTACAAGCTCAGGCCAATCAAGGGCGTGCCTATCCTTGAGGTGGACGGCCTCCGGATGCAGCTTGTCAAGGATTTCAAGACCCCCCTTGATTATTCGAAAGAAGTCGTGAAAGGGCTCGGAATCCCAAAGACAGGCCAATTCTCCGCACTTGACACGTGCATGGGGCTGGGGTATACCGCGATAGCCGCCTCGGAGAGCCCGGCCATCCGCATCGTCGTCACATGCGAAGTGTCCGAAGCCGTCATCACCCTCGCGCAGTGGAACCCCCTCAGCGAGCCCCTGTTCAAGAAAGACGGCAAAATCATCGTGATGAAAGGCAGCGCCGCCGAGCTGGTGAAAGGGTTCGCAGACAGCATGTTCTCATTCGTCATCCACGACCCGCCCCGCTTCACGCATGCTCCCGAGCTTTACTCCCCGTCATTCTACAAGGAGCTTTTCCGCGCATGCGGGAAGGGGGCCCGCCTCTTCCACTACGTCGGCTCCCTTGGGAAAGGGAAGGGCAGGCACATCGACCGGGAGGTCGGAAAACGGCTGTCTGAGGCCGGATTCTCGTCAATACGTTACGCGCCCCGCCTGCAGGGCATTTTCGCGTGCAAACGATGAGGCATCGTCATGGCAGCTGGCGTTATCAATATAATCGGAATCGACCTGGCCGCAAGCGCAAAGCGGGACACCGGGATTTGCATAATCTCCGGGAAACTGGCGAATGTCTCCATCATGCATGATGATGAAGAAATCCTCGCGCTGGTAAGGCAGTGTTCCGGGAGTAACATCATAGGCATCGACGCCCCCCTTTCGCTCCCGCCCGGCAGGAAGAGCATCGATGACTTGGGGCCCGCACATTTCCGCAGCTGCGATTTGGCCCTGCGAAAACGCGGCATACGCTTCTTCCCCATAACGCTCGGCCCCATGAGGATGCTGACAAAGCGCGGCATGGAACTGAAGCGCAAGTTGATGCAAGAGAACGCCCAGACTAAGGTATACGAGGTCTATCCGGGCGCGACTTTCGACATTTCCGGCATACCCCGGAAAAACAAGCGGCGCATCCTCGCATGGGCAAGGGGGTTCGTCCGGCTTCCGCAAAGGCCGTATGGCCAGGACGAACTGGACTCGGTCGCGGCGGCAATCACGATGATGCTGCATGTGTCCGGAAAGTCCGAAGCGCTGGGCGGTGATGGCGAAAATCGAATAATCGTCCCGGAAAAGCCGCACTCCTCCCCGCGGGCTTTGGTGAAACGCTAATAAATCCCAATCTGCCATTCCAAGCGGGGAGAATCCGCATATGGGCGAAGCAATCTCAGTCAAGGACGTCTCGATGACCTACCATAGCGGCAGTGAGACCACCAAAGCCCTGGATTCGGTCAGCATCAGCGTGAAAGAGGGCGAGATATTCGGACTCCTCGGCCCGAATGGCGCGGGCAAGACGACCCTGATAAGCATACTTTCCGGCATTCTCTCTCCTGACCATGGCGAAGCAAAAGTATTCGGCATGGACTGCTCGCGTGAGACCAAAAAGGTCCAGCGCCGGATTAATGTGGTTTCCGGGTTCACGGGGGTGGTGCGTTCGCTGTCCTGCCGTGAAGCCTTGACCTATTATGGCCTGCTCTACAACGTCAGGAACATTCCGCAAAAGGTCGACGAGGTCCTCAAGATGACCGGGCTCGAGAAATCGCGCAATGCCGAGGCCGACGACCTCTCATCAGGCATGAAACAGCGCTTCCTTATAGCCAAAGGTCTGCTGAACGACCCGGACCTCCTGATCATGGACGAGCCTACGGTTGGGCTGGATGTGGAATCGGCCATAAGCATCCGGAAGATGGTGAAAAACCTCCGGAGCGAAGGGCGAACCATTCTTCTCACGACGCATAACATGTTCGAGGCCGAAGAGCTCTGCGACCGGATCGCGTTCATCAACAGCGGGCGCATAATCGCGACCGGAACCCCCGTGGAGCTGAAAAGCAGGATTGTCAGCAAGCGCGTGATTGAAATCCATTGCACGCGGGAGGATTGCGTAGTCGGCTCGCTGTCCCCACTTATTGGCGTCAAGGCCGTCATTAAATCGCCGAACCTTGTGCATGTCACCGTAGACAGCTACAAAAAGATGAAAGGGGTGCTGAAGGCGCTATCCGGCTGCGACAGCGACGTCTTTAGCGTTAACGAGCTGGAGCCCACATTGGAAGAGGCTTACCTGCAGATAATCAACAACAAGCCAAGGGAAGGCCTTAAGGGCGGGAGCGGGGGCCGGAAACGGCTGCAGGAATCCAAGGAGCGTGCATCCGATGATTGACAGCCTCGTCCGGATGTACTCCCAGGTCTACAAGAACGTCCATTCCCTCAAGAGGAACACCTTCAGGCTGGCCGACGTCCTCATCTGGCCGATGATTTTCCTCTTCACCCTCACTTTTTTCGCGACGTATATGGGCTCGGACACGGTCTACCTGAACATGATAATCCTTGGCATGATGGGCTGGCGCATGATTTATTTCCTCAATCTGGAGATGGTGAGCACGTTCGTCGAGGAATACTGGTCGAAATCCCTCGCCCACCTTCTGATATCCCCTGTTTCTCGCCTTGAACTCGCAATCGGAAGCGCGGCAAGCGGCCTGCTGAAGGGCGTGTTCGTGATTTTCACCTACGTCGTTTTCACGGGCATGCTGTACGGGTTCGCCATTCCGGACTGGGGCATGTTCGCCGTGGCGATGTTCTTCATGGCGGTAATCGGCTTTTCGATGGGCCTGGTCACGCTCGGCCTGGGTTATTACTGGAAGGAGGAGGCGTTCAACATAGCGTTCATATGGCCCGATGTCATCGTCCTGCTTTCCGGCGTATACTTCACCGTGGAAAGCGTCTACCCCGAATCCATCCTCCCGCTCATCAACGCGCTTCCCAGCACGCAGGCATTCAACCTCCTAAAATCCATGGTGGGTATCGGCCATCCTGACATCCCGTACCTCGCGCTGCTTTGCGGCATCTGGCTTATAGCCGCCTACCTGTTCAACGGGTTCATGTATGAAAAGGCGAGGCGGGCGGGGAAGCTAACACGGCTTGGCTGAATCGCGCGGCGATTACGATTCCGCTATTTTGGCCTGCTCTCTCCTATCCAGGACCATCCTCCGGGTGAACCGCGATTCAGGAATGGATAATAATATTAACGCCATTCTATCCGCATGGTGGACGAATTGTCCCTGATTAGGAATTTCGGGCGCGGAAACGATGGGAGGAGAATCCTCTCCGCCTTCGCCCTTGCTTCGAAGGTGCATGCGCGCCATGTACGCGACAACGGCGACCCATACATACTCCATCCGTATCGCACGGCCATGCTGCTCATCAAGGAGTTCCATATCCGCGATTCCGACATCATAGCCGGGGCCCTGCTCCACGACGTCCTGGAGATGAGCCGCCTGGGGGAAAAAAGGCTCGGGCGCCGCTTCGGGAAAAGGGTTGCCCGCATGGTGCGCCTCGTAACAAAGCCCCGCAGAAGGGACAGCATAGGTTGGGAGGAGAGGTATTACCGGCGGATTAGGCAGGCCGGCGGGGGGGCCCAGCTCGTGAAATTCGCGGACCGGCTGGACAATATCAGGGATTTGTCGAACGCGCCTAAGGCCAAGCAGAGACGATATCTCCGGGCGACAAAAGAGCGCTTCCTTCCTTGGATGAAGGAAACCGACATGCGCTTCTACCGCAAGCTCAGGAACGAAATCCGCAAATTCCGCTGACACTTCAGAAAACGCCCAGCACCGAATTAATCCTTGAGACCGCGGAAAGGATTTGTTCCGCGTCGGCTTTTGCCAGGCGGCCTGCCTTCAAATCCTTCCCGGCATTCCGGATGACGCTGAAAACCGTTTTGAAGGCCGCGCCGGTGTCAAGGTCATCATCCATCGCCCTCTCGAAACCCGAAACAAGCAAGGCGGCCATCCGTTGCCCCCTGGCGCCTCCGCCCCTGCCCCGCGCCCTGCGCAGTGCCTGGATTACCCTGCCGGCGCGCTCGCATTCGCAGGACCTTTCCCCGAATTCATCCATGGTGAAATCGAGCGGCCTCCTATACCTCCTCGAGAGCAGGTAGAACCTCAGGCATTCCGGATGGATGCCCCGGGAAAGCAGCTGCCTGACATAAAGCACATTTCCGGTCCTCTTGGACATCTTCTTCCCGTCGATTGTAAGGTGCCTGGCATGGAGCCAGAAATTCGCGAGCCTTCTCCCTGTTGCCGCCTCGCTCTGCGCTATCTCGTTCTCATGGTGGGGGAAGATGTTGTCCGCCCCGCCGCAGTGGATGTCGAAGCCCTCGCCCAGATAATGCATGCTCATCGCGCTGCACTCTATGTGCCAGCCCGGCCGTCCGTATCCGAAGGGGCCGTCCCACCCCGTATCTCCGTCGCCGCGCGTCCATTTCTTCCACAGCCGGAAATCATAGGCTCCCTCGCGCGAATAATCCTCGTTGCGCGCCCTGCCGATATACCTCCTGCTTCGCAGCCCGCGGAGATTCCCGTATCGAGCAAAGCGCCGGACATTGAAATATACTCCATCCCGTTCCTGGATGCAATAGCCCCTCCTGCACAGGCGCCCAATAAGCCGGACCATCTGCGGCACGTGTTCCGAAGCTTTGGCCACAACATCAGGCCGGACTATGCCAAGGGCATCGAAATCGCGCCAGAACGCCCTTATCTTGTCTGCTTCCAGCCTATGCAGCGAAATGCCATCTCTCCTGGCCGCGACAACCGCCTTGTCCTCCACGTCCGTTATGTTCATGACGCGCTTAATCCGGAACCCCCTGTACCTGAGGTAGCGGACAAGGATGTCCTCGAAAAGGTATGTCCTGAAATTCCCTATATGCGAGTAGCTGTATACGGAAGGGCCGCACGTATAGATGCCTGCGGAACGCCCCTTAAGCGGCCTGAATGCGCGCTTTTTCCGTGACATTGTGTCGTAGAGCCTGAGCATCGGAATCCACTAGACATTATGCGTTAAAAAATCTCCCCCTCCCATCGCTTCCTATGGCAATCAGCGAGCTGACAGAGGACCCGAAGACTGCTTTGAAGGGAACGCCTGCGGCAGTAGTGGTTTTCTATACCACCTGGTGCGTCGACTGCAAGGCATCCGAAGAATACGAGAATGCGCTGGCCGGGGAGTTTGCCGGCAAGGTGGAGTTCTTCAGGATGGACGCCGTCAATTTGGAGGAAATCGCCGACAAATACGAGGTCGAGCGTTATCCCACATGGATATTCTTCAGCAAATCCCATGCGCTGCGTCACAAGCTAATCGAGCCCGTGGCTGAAGGCGAAGCCCGCAACTGGGTTGAGATGCGGCTCTCTGACCACAGAAGGAACCTGAGAAAATAAGGATGTTTTTCGAATTATAATAAAAAAATATGAAATTAAGAAAAGGAAAAAGATAAGGAAAAAATCACTCCATGAAAAATTCTGGCGTCGGCGGGTCCGGCTTCTCGCCTTTCCTTTCCCTTATAATCTTAACGACCTTTGCCACCAGTTCCTTGGGCATCGGGTGGTATCCGGCATATTCCTGGTACCATATCGCCCTGCCCTGGGTGGCGCCGCGGAGTTCATTCGCGAAACCGAACATCTCTGCCACGGGGAGCTGCGTCGTGATGGCCGCGTTCTCGCCTTCCTGCTCCATGCCGACAAGGAGGCCTCTCCGGCCGTTTGTCATGTTTATGACTGCGCCGGCATACTCCTGCAGGGTATTGATGAGCACCTTCTGCTTCGGCTCAAGGAGCGTCACTCCCGCCATCAGCATCGCGGCGTAAATCGGCCTCTTCGTGCCCGGAATCATCTGGGCAGGCCCGCGGTGGATGTTGTCCTCGTGCAAGGTGGCATCAATCAGCGTGACCTTGACCCCGCTCATCTTCTCTTTGGCGAGCGGCCCTTGGTCGAGCGCCTCCTCGAAACCCTGGATAAGCAACTCTTCGACTTCGTTCAGGTTCTGGATGCCCTTGGTCCCGTTGATGAACACGCTGGCGTTGTGGATGTCGTAGATGCTCCGCGCCTCGTCGCGCTCCATGCCGAGCTCGATTAATTTCTCCCAGACTTCTCGGCCTTTCGGCCTGCCCTCCTTTATCACGCCATCTTCGATGGCCTTGACCAATTCAGGTTCAAGCGGCTCGACTGAGATTTTCAGCCGGTTGTGCTTGTTGGGGGATTTTCCCTCGACCACACCCGACTTGCCGAGCAGGGCTTCCCGATAGACGACAATCGGCGCCGAAGTGATGATGGGTATCTTCTTCTCTATCTGTATCTTGTACTCTATGATTTCCAGGTGCAATTCGCCGTTTCCGCTGACTAGGTGCTCGCCGGTATCCTGGTTGAGGCTGATTTTTATCGTCGGGTCCTCCTTGGATATCGCGCGGAGCGCGTCTATCAGCTTGGGGAGGTCCTTCTGCTCCTTGACTTCGAGCGATTTCGTGATGACCGGCTCCGAGTAGTGCTTTATCTGCTCGAAAGGCTCCATTGGGTCGGCGGATATGGTCTCGCCGACATAAACGTCCTTCAGGCCGACGAATGCGCCGATGTTTCCTGCAATCACCTTATTCGCGCCCACGCGGTCCGGGCCCATGTAGATGCCGACCTGCTGGACGCGGGCAAACTGCTTCTTCGTGGAAACATACAGGCTGGTGCCCTTCTCCACCGAGCCCGAGAACATCCTCACGACTGCGACCTCTCCGGCATGCTCGTCATAGGCGACGCCGAAGCAGACGCCTATCGGCTTGCCCCCCGAATTGCATGCAAGCATGCTTTTTCCTTCCTCGGTCGTCAGGTCGCCGTGCTTCCAGAGGACCGGGATGCGGTATGGCTGCGCCGTCGCCGGGTTCGGCAGGTGCTTGATTATCATCTCCAGAAGGACTTCGTCGAGCGGGCTGTGCTCTACCAGCCAGGCGTGCTCCCCGGCGGCGCACCTATCATAGATGTCCTTGAAGCCGATGTTGAACTTCTTCATCGACGAATACGATACGGCCCACTTGTTGTACGCGGTTCCGAAGGCGACATTGCCCTTGTCCACCTTCACCAGCCACGCGTCCTTGACTTCCGGCGGGGCGTTCGTCTCGATAATCTTGTTGACCTGCGTGATTATCTTGACGAACCTCTGCTGCATCTGCGTTGCGTCGAATTTGAGCTCATTGATGAGCCGGTCTATCTTGTTGATGAACAGCACCGGCTGCGCCCTCTCCTTCAATGCCTGCCTGAGGTTTGTCTCGGTCTGGGGCATAACGCCTTCGACCGCATCGACGACAAGGCAGACTCCGTCCACCGCGCGCATCGCGCGGACGACGTGGAATCCGAAATCGACATGGCCCGGCGTGTCGATGAGGTTGATGAGATAGTCCTTGCCTTCGTAGTTGAACCCGAGCGATATGTTGGCCGATTTGATGGTGATGCCTCTTGCGGCCTCCTGCTCGTCATAGTCCATGACTCGCTGCTGGCCAGCAAGCTCCTTGCTGATAAGCCCGGCCCTTGCCACGAGGCTGTCTGTAAGCGTCGTCTTGCCGTGGTCGACGTGTGCGACGATGGCGACATTCCTGACATTCTCAATCTTGTCCATCAATTTCTGGACTTCCTCGACTACGAATTCCTTCCGTGCCATTAAGATTTCACCCTTGCTTACCTTGATTGGATTTCTCAGGCTAGACTAAGCTAGAAATTAGTCTCTGACGTTAATCGTTTATCTGATGGGAAAGTAATATAAATCTAGGCGAGTTACGGCGGGGGTTTCCATGCGTACGCGTCAACATAATCGATATCTCGGCAGGCAATGTGTTTCTTTAACAATAATTTTCCGATATTTATATAATTTTACATAATTTTCAATAAATATATGCCATATATACTGCATATAGTGGATATTTTATGAAAATTCACGATACATTTATAAAATGGTTTTATAATAAATGTATGTATATGAGTGAGACCAGAGGCGGAAAACCCCAGGCACAGGGTAGGCTATCTGTCGCCATCTATGATACCCCACGCGTCGTAGGCGAGAGGCTGGCATCGGCGCTCACAAGAGCTGGCCACGACGTGCTATTTGAGGGAAACCTGAAGCCGGAGACTGCCATGAATAATGCCGACGTCTGGGTGATAAAATGGTCCTACGGCTTCCAGAACTATGATTTCCTCCGCTCATACCATCCCCGGCTCGGATTTGTCAGCGCGACGAAGGGTGTCGACCACATCAACCGCCAGGCGATGAGTGAACTCGGGCTTCGGGCAGACAACTGCCCCGCCTTCAGCACGATTCCGGTGGCTGAGCACGCCATTGCCCTCGCAATGAGGAGCATTTATGGCGCATGCCGCCTGCCGCCGCTTTCGGCCGGGCTTGTCGCATTCTCGAATTACTCGGACGAGTACGCCGAGCGGGTTGTGGCGCAGATGCTGATGCGCATCCGGGAGATAGACCGCGGGATAGACAAATCCCGGAATTGCACTTACCTTGACGGGGAAAACCGCAGGCCGAGCGAGCCATGGTACAACCATGAACTTGCCGGAGCCAGAATCGGGATTATCGGGCGCGACCGGAGCGCGTTCGGCCTCGCCCGCATCCTCAAGGAGGGGTTCGACTGCGACATCTACGGGTACGACGTTCCCGAGGAGCTCCTGGGTTATTACCGGGTGAAGCCGGACAGCTACCTCAATATCATCGAGCACTCTGATTACCTATTCCTCTGCACAAGCGGTTTCGGGCCGCAAAGCGGGCCATGGACGTTCGATTCGACCGTGCTGCCGGTTCCGGAAGACCTCTCATTCGGCGCCTCAGACGTTGCCGTTCTTGGAACGGGCGCAATCGGCTCGACAATAGCGCGCATCTGCAACAACGGGTTCGGCTGCCATGTCCGCGCGTACAACCGGAGCAGGAAGCCGGAATTGGAGGGCATCGTGGAGTATCTCGACCCGGAAATCCCAATATCCGTGCCGATATCCGACTCGGATTTCTCGTTCATATCCCTCCCTTTAAATGACGGGACCAGCAACCTGATCGCATCCAAGCAGATGGGCGAGCTTTGCTTGGGCCGCAAACGCGTCCTTGTCAATGTCGGCAGGGATAGGATAGTCGATTCTGATGCGGTTTACAACTATATCTCGAGGGGAGCGCTGCTGGCATACGCAACGGACGTGGTTCCCAACGACGCATCCCTATGCAAGGGTCAGCCGCCTGATGATATGACCCTGAAGTTCCTCAAGCACCCGGCCGTGGTGCCGACGCCGCATGAGGGCGAATGCTCGAAGAATGCGCTCGATCGCCTGACAAGCGAGGTGCTCGCGAAGCTGAACAATTTTCTTATGTGATGGTGACCTGAAATGACTTCCCCTATAGAAGCTCCCAATCCGGCAATATTCAAAAGCGCCAGATACTCCGCTAATCGAGCGAAGCACCTGGCGGAGATGCGCCGCAGGCAGTTCGGAAAGTCCCCGGTCGACCTTGTCCTGGACCAGATTAAAAGCAAAGATTCCCATGTCGACCTCCGTGACATGTCCTTCGGCGACCCCGCCAGGTATCCAGGGATGGGCCCTTATGACGCCGTGCACCGGTTCCTGCGGAGATTCCTCAATTTCCATGACAACCCCCAGAGCTGCGCCAAGTATTCGATATGGGGGGACGAACAATTCATACGGCAGATCCGCCAGGGAAGCGCGAATACCGAAGACGGCGACCTCGAAGTGCCGGATGAAGTGGAGGTCTATCCGACAGCGGGCGTCGCCGGTGCCTTGCGCATGATATGCCCGGCAATCCTTCTTCCTCCGGGAGAGGACGGCGTGGCAGACAATGTCATCGTCCCCAAGTGGACATACCTCTCTCACAGCGCTGAAGCCGCCCTTGCGCTTGCCGAGGTCCGGACCTGCGGCCTGACGCGCGAAGGCCAGGTCGACCTGGACGACATGCTGGGGAAAATTGACCAGAACACGCGGGCCGTAATCCTCGCCACAGTCGGCAATCCTCTTTCCACCGCCATGCATCCTGCCATTTTTGACGAAATGTTGAAGCGGCTGGATGCGAAGCAGAAAGAACTCGGGCACCCGATAGTCCTGATAGCAGATACCATTTACGAGCATTTCCGCAGGCAGCGCGAGGAACGAATCGACGCCATCCAGAGAATAATGCGCCTGAATCTGGAAGTCCCGGTAATCGAGACCTCCAGTTTCTCGAAGATGTTCGGCCTCGCCGGCTACCGCTCCGGCTTCTACCGGTTCCATATGAAAGATGAGGGCCGTTTTTACGACGAACGGAAAGACCTGTCCACGGCACTCAACGCGGTTTATGGTACGAGCCTCTGCCCTGTGCCGGTGATAATCCAGAAAGCAATCGGATACTTGTATGCTGCAATAAAAAGCAACCAGCCTGTCGAGGAGGATCTCGCCCCCCTGGCAACCGTCCTCATCTCGGTCAAGGACCTCACCCTGAATCGGGGCGGAGGGGATACGCACACAATGATGCCCGAGGAAGTCCCGGAGGACATCGTGAATAGGCTGGGCATGGACCCGAAAGTCTGGTTCACCACGTCCGCAATCGCGAAAAGGGCGCGCAAGCTGGCGAATCCGGAGCTTGGGAAATACAATGTGGATGTGGATACCTCTAAAGTCGAGGAAATCGGAGAAGTGCTGCTGCGGGCCGGGTTTATCGAGAAAAAAGAGGTCGAGGTCAAGCGGGCCAAGATGATGGAAATCCTCACAGCCGCAGTCCTAAAATACGGCCGTGTCGAGCACAAGCTGTACCTGGGCATCGACAAGGCCGTCAGCATGGATAACGTGAGGAACCTCGACCCGCGCGAAAGGGATTGCATTGTGCAAAGATGTCTCGAGGAAATGCTGGAAACGAATTTGCGGAGGGTGGACCTGATTAGAGGGGACATCAACGACCTCCAGCAGGAGTTCGCCGTCGTGGATGACGAGGCCCAAGCGGATGACGACACAGTCAAGCTCGTTTTCTACAGGCTCAGGGAAAATGTCAGCATACCCGAAAGCGCCCGGACGGAAGAGGGCAAACTGAAGCTGGAAAACATCTCGGCCGACCACGCCTGGAAGCAGGTAGCGAAGCAGTGCAAGGTGCCAACCGAGGCCGAGCTGTACGAGAAAGAGAAAAAAACGAGGCGCAAGCTGTTCGAGGAGCGGACGGATTATTTCGTCAAGGAAATCGACAAGATGGGGCAGGAGGGGCTTGGCGTCTACCTGCATCCGTCGATGTATGATGAAGACGGCAAGCTGGTTCCGGAGAGGCTGAACGCATTCTACGTCCTGTTCGGATTCGAGAAGCTCCGCAACCATTCGTGCCAGGCTGCGAAACTCGTCTCAATCATCAAAGACCTGCCTTTGGAGCCTCTCCCGCTGCTAAAATTCACGCCCGGGGAAGTGTTCCTTTCCGCCAACGACCGCGAACCTAGCGATTCGTATATCAGGGCCGTGACGCTTCACCCGGTCGAGGATATGGGTGAGGTCCTGGCGGTAATCCGCGAGGTCGCGACTTACCTTGCCGCGGGCGAATCCATGCCCTACCAGCCCCCGCTTGAGGCGGCGGCATACAAAGAGCAGGAGCAGCGCAAGGCGGCGGCTGAGCAGCAGTCCAAGCCTCCTTCGGCCGCACCTGAGAACCCATGAATCCCGGATTGATCGGGACTCCATACCAGTTTATTCTTTATACAATTAGAAAACGCCCTCGACGCGTTGTGAACTTCGTTCATGTCGCGAACGACGATTCGTTGTCGTGTTCGACATTTCGAACACGAACATGCTCGTGATCGTTTCGACGTTCACGACATCGCGAGCATGCTCAAGAACGATGCGTCGTTCTTGACACCTTGCGTCAAGGGCTGATATGCGACCTAAGTCTTCACGCCCTCGACGGGATTTGAACCCGCCCAACAACCTGTCTGCAGCGCTTTTTACTGCCCGTTTTTTGGGCGCTTTTTTTCCTAAAAAAGCGCAATCGGAGGGTTGTGTCCTATCCAGGCTAGACTACGAGGGCTTCAGTTAGTGGTTGTTCAGAAATCCTTTTATACGCAACCGAAGCGGATATCCACATGAAGACATGGCTTGCCTTGCTGGCTGCGTTCATCATCATCTCCGGATGCCTGGGGGCGCGCACAATCGCGCTGAACGGGACCGAAGTCCGGAATTACGAGGGCGAGGATCTCTCATCCATAAACGATTTCCGGGAAAATTCCATCAAAGGCCCCCAGTTCATCGATGAATCGACTTATCGGCTGAAAATCACCGGCCTTGCCGACAATCCGAAGGAATACCGATACCGCGATGTAATCGACACGCACCAGCGCTACTCCAAGCCCGTCCGGCTTGACTGCGTCGAAGGCTGGAGCGTTGACATCCTCTGGGAAGGCGTGCTTGTCCGGGACCTGCTTGCCGAGGCCGGGCCGAAGCCAGATGCCAGGACCGTGATATTCCGGGCTTATGACGGATATTCCAGCTCGTTCCCGATAAGCTACTTCTACGAGAAGGACATCCTCATGGCATATAAAATGAACAACCTGACCATTCCGCCCGAGCGGGGGTTCCCCTTCATGCTCGTGGCCGAGGACAAATGGGGCTATAAATGGGTGAAATGGATTACGGAGATTGAATTGTCAAACGATACGAACTACTCGGGATACTGGGAAAGCAGGGGTTATTCCGACTCCGGAAACCTGAACGAGAGTTTCTATAATTGACCGGACCGCCTCATTCGAGCTCGATGACGCTGATTTCCGGGCTGGTCAGCACGCGGACGCCGCCGCCGGTCACTCCGCAGGTGACATACGCCTCGGTGTCATTGTCCAGCGCCTTCCTGCCCCCAAGCACGCTGCCGAAATTCGGTCCAAGCGCCGCTTCGGTGATGAATGGAACCCTGATTAGGCCGCAGTGGGTGTGGCCGGCCAGTATCAGGCTCGGGCCATGGATGGCTGCCGGATTCGCAGAATTCAGGTTATGGGCGAGGATGACCTTTGGCAACTCATCCCGGACTCCTGCCGCTGCTGCATCATAGTCATCGTAGCATGACCAGTCGTCATCCACGCCTATCAATGCGAAACCCCCCTCCCCGCCGATTACCCTGTGCTCGTTCCGGAGGACGTCAATCCCAAGGGATTCGAGTTTGCCAATCACTTTATCCGCAGTCCCGTTATCCGCCCTGCACCTGCCCCATCCCCCGTAATCATGGTTGCCGAGGACCGCATATGTCCCGTTCTTGGCGTCGATTCGTGCAAGAGGCGCAAGGCGCTCAAGTTCAGAAGAATCAGCCTCAATGAAGTCCCCGCCAATCAGTACGATGTCCGGCTTCTGTTCATTTACCCTATCCACTACCGAATCAAGCCACCCGTCCCTCTGGAGGCCTATATGGATGTCGCTGATGAATACAATCCGAATCGTCCGGCTCTCGCCATCAAGCAGGTCGAATGAGTTCCGGCTGACTATGAGGTTGTTGGGTTCGTATACTAGGGCGTAAATTAGGAACATGAAATAAAACAAGAGGAAAAGCCAGGCTTTCACCCCCGGCTTCCCGAATTCTTTCATATGAAAAGAAAAGATTACCTAGCTGACCGGGCCATTCTTTCGGTCTCGTCGCGCTTCTTTATGGCATAGCTCGCCTGCATGTCGTTCTTGGCCGTCGAGATGATTTCATCCGCCAGGGCCTGCTGGAGCGACTTGGGCTTGTTGAACGCGCCCATCAGGGCTGCAAGCGCCATGTTGCGAAGGGCCATGTCAAGCCTTCTTGTGGCCGAGATGTCGACCGCAATCTGGTAGCTCACGCCTCCGTGCGATACCCGTGTCACGTCTTCGCGGGGCGCCGCGTTCTCGAGCGCCTTTATAAGGACCTGGATGGGGTTCTCCTTGGACTGCTCCTCGACTATGCCGAGCGCATCCTCGACCACTTTCAGCGCGCGGAGCTTCTTGCCCTGCATCCTGCCCTTGGTCCGGATGACCTTGCCCGAGGTCTTCTCGCCGGTTCCGCCCCTCATGAGCTTGTTGGCGAGGCGCTCGATGACATTCACCTGCGTCTTGCCCAAGGCCTTCTTGTTGTGCCTGCCGAACGTGTGCGGCACCAGTATGGGGCTGAGGGCGATGTTCTGCGCGAGGCTCAGGTCCTTGATCTCTATCTTGTCGACGGGGTACTTGCCGAAAATCTTGTCAGTCATAGGATCATCTCTTGGGTTTTTCCTTCTTGCCCCTTCTCAGCATCTGCAGGTCGGCGTTGTTGACCGCCACGACCTTGTAGCGGACACCGGGGACAGAGCCCATCTGGCCTCTCTGCGAACCGCCCATGCCTGCTAACAGGACCTCGTCGTGCTCATCTATGAAGTTGATGGCCTTGTCCCTGACCGCGTGGGCGGTCACGACCTTGCCGTTCTTGATGAGCTGGACTTTCACGCATTTGATGAGGCCCGAGTGGGGCTGCTTCTGCTCCAGCACGACTTTCTCGAGGACGATGCCCCTTGCCTGGGGCGCGCCTTCCAGAGGATCGAACTTCTCCTTGAGTTTCAGCGTCCTCCTCTTCCATCTCTTGGAGAGCCATTTGTGCTTCTTGCGCTTTCTCATCATATTTCTTCCTGCGTATTCTCCATTGCCCATGAATCCACCTGAAATAAAATTATGTCTGACTAATAAGCCATGTCAAGAGCGGCATGCCGTCCTTGACTGTGGCAAGAAATGACGCGCATTTCTTGACTGTCGTGGAACGCTTGGCGTTCCACTCCATCGTGAACGGCTAATCGTTCGCAACATGGAATACTACTGAGAAGGATTTATAAAGATTGTGACCGGGTTTTGCCTTATGGTGCTGAAGTCCAAGTCCTCCTACATATTCGGCTTTTCAAGCGCCGACATGGTGCCAATCCTCCAGATGCAGAATATGATGTATAACGACAGCGTGCTCAACAACTACTTCCAGCAGTCCCTCCTTAGCGAGAATATCATGAAGAGGCAGCGCGACATGGGCCAGGCGAGCCTGATGGCCCAGGCCGTGCAGGAATCCGCTCCCAAGGAAAAAACAGCCGATTCGGAGAAGAAAGGGGAAACGACGTCATCAACGTCATACGCAATCACCTACTACAACCCGGAGCTGCACAAGACCGAAATCCTGGCGGCCAAAAGCGAGATAAAGATAACCGACTTCACGACCAGGATGGTCGAAGAAGCGGTCGCGATGCAGTCCGCCTACTCCATATACCGGTTCATCGCACAGCCGCTCATCCGGACCGAAGTCCTTCCCTGGAAGCTCGAGGAAATCCTTGCCGGGCGGGAATATGGCACCCCACCCCCGCCGCCCTCCGGCGCAGCCGTAACGCCAATCAAGGTCATCGTCCAGAGGGAAAGCGAGGTCGTCGCGCTGAAGGAACGCGAGGACGCCATCAAGGAGGCGGTGGAGAAATTCGTGCTGCGCAAGGAGAAGACCGAGCAGAGGATAATCGAGGAGATAATAATCCTGGAAGACGCCATCTCGATGCTCCGCAACGGCGACGACATCGACAAGGTCATAGACCGCCTTCCGCCGCTTTCACGGGCGCGCTACCTCCTCGTCCTGCGGAAGAAGCAGCTCGGACGCCTCGCCATCATCACGCTCCTGCTCCGGGACGCCCAGTTCCTGAAAACGATAAAGAAAAAGCTGGAGCTCTTCACGCTTGACGACCTTATGAACATATACAAGGTCCTGCGGAACCTGCAGACGCGGTAGCTACTTCTTGGCCCGGATTTCCCTTCTCTTGGGCCTCAAGTATGCCGAGCCGCATTTCCTGCATTTCTCGACGCCTCTCGTATTCCTCGTCTTGCATTTCCTGCATACGTTTACCTGTGCAATCCTTGCGTCAGCTTCCGGAAATTTTCCCATCAGTTACACCTAAATAAGCAGCTAATTAGCAGCGATAGGTTTACACTATGGCCAGCATTGTTTTTAAATTTGCCCGTGCCCACTTGAATCATGCCAAATGAGAAATCCTGCGGAATAGTGGTATTCCGCGAAGAGCTGCCG
The DNA here is from genome assembly GCA_020053355.1 of archaeon. GTDB lineage: Archaea > Micrarchaeota > Micrarchaeia > Anstonellales > Bilamarchaeaceae > Bilamarchaeum. The sequence continues at coordinate 79,543 of JAGVNI010000018.1, forward strand.
GAGCGCCTCTACCTCCTTCTGCATTACGAGGAAGGGCACTGGGATTTCTCCAAGGGGCATGTCGAGGCGGGCGAGAAGGAGGAAGACACGGCATTCCGCGAGCTGAAGGAGGAGACCGGCCTGGCCGACATAGAGCTGGTGTTCGGGTTCCGGGAAGGCATAGAGTATTACTACAAGCGCGGGGGAAACACGTTCCACAAGGAGGTCTATTTCTTCCTCGGAAGGACGGACGCAAGGGAAATCAGGCTCTCGCATGAGCATGCCGGCTTCGAGTGGCTCCCATACGAGAAAGCCCTCGCGAGGCTGACATACGAGAATGCGCGCGGCGTGCTGACGAAGGCCCAGGAGCATCTCCGGGGCTGGGGGGCATGTGCCCACCCGGCGGATTAGCCCAATTCGCATCCCCAAACCCGCTATCCCCAGTCCCCGCCTGAAAACGGGTTTCCGAACGATATAATAACTTTTTTCCCTTACTCCAATCATGGACCTGATTATTTTCGCGCATCCGGACAATAAAAACAGCCATAACGCCGCAATCCTCAAGCTTGTCACCGGCCGGCTCAACATGAAATTCAAGGATTTCGAAGTGATAGACCTGTATGCCGACAATTTCGACCCTGTCTTCAGGCTGGTCAAGGAGCCGGATTCGAAGGCGGCGCAGGTTAAAAAATACCAGCAGCAGGTCGCGAAGGCCGACCGGCTGATTTTCATCTACCCGGTATGGTGGTACAACTTCCCTGCAATACTGAAGGGGTTCATAGAGCATGTCTTCCACTCCGGTTTCGCGTACGATTTCTTGCTCGCATCCGACAACACGCACGTCCTGGAGCAGAAACTCAAGGGGAAGACCGCCATCGTGATAAACACATACGGCAGGAGCAAGGAAGATGCGAAGGCGCGCGGAAACCCGCTCGCCATCATCCTCGATAAATCCGTGCTCGGATTCTGCGGGATAAAAGTCGCGGCGCGCGTGGAATGGTTCGATGTGAAGGGCCCGGCCCTGATTCCGAAAGACATCGTCAATAAAATCGACGCAGCCCTCTGACATGCCCAATCCGGCCCGGCCCAATCGCCGCACCTTTGCGGAAATGCCTTTGTGGGAATGCCCTTGCGGAAATGATTTGCGCTCGGATATTAATTTTTTGTCTTCCATATGGTGGCATATGGCGTTCTCATTGGAATCCCCCTACCGCCCGGCAGGCGACCAGCCCCAGGCAATCGAAAAACTCGCCGCTTTTGCCAAGAAAGGGGGGAAACAGACCCTGCTCGGCGTGACCGGCTCAGGCAAGACGTTCACTATGGCGAACCTCATCGCCCAATCCGGAAAGCCGGCGTTGATAATCTCCCACAACAAGACCCTGGCCGCGCAGCTTTATGCCGAATTCCAGCAGTTCTTCCCCAAGGACAATGTCGGCTATTTCATCTCTTACTACGATTATTACCAGCCTGAGAGCTACATCGTGCAGACCGACACGTATATCGAGAAAGAGGCCGAGCGGAACGATAAGCTGGAGGAATTCCGGCTGCAGGCGACATCCTACCTTCTTTCAGGGATGCCGACCGTGATTGTGGCTTCGGTCTCATGCATCTACGGCCTTGGCAATCCCGGCACTTACCGCGAACTCGGGCTTGAATTGCGCAAAGGGCTGAAACTGACGCGGAAAGAGCTGCTCGCATCGCTGGTCCGCATGCAGTATGGGCGCAATGACACGGTCCTCGGGAAGGGCGATTTCCGGATGCGGGGCGATTTGCTGGAAGTCTTCCCGCCGTTTTCAGACCGGGCCGTTCGCGTCCAGTTCGAGGACGAATCAGTGGAGTGGATAGAGTTTTTCGACGTCCTCTCAGGCCGCAAGGCGCGCGCGCAGAGCTACCTCCTCCTCCCCGCGAAGCATTTCGTGGTATCCGACAAGACTGTCCAGGGCGCACTTGCATCAATCGAGAACGAGCTGGTTGAGAATGCGCCGTTCCTGAAGCCCCTGGAGCGCCAGCGGCTGGAGCAGAGGACGAAATACGACCTTGAGATGATACGCGAATTGGGCTACTGCTCCGGCATCGAGAACTACTCCCGTCATTTCGACGGGCGCAAACCCGGGGAGCGCCCCTTCTGCCTGCTCGATTATTTCCCGAAGGACTTCCTCATGTTCATCGACGAATCGCACGTGACGCTGCCCCAGGTGCGTGGCATGTACCATGGGGATTTCTCGCGGAAAAAGTCGCTTGTGGAGAACGGCTTCAGGCTGCCGTGCGCATTCGACAACCGGCCCCTCAAATTCGACGAGTTCGAAAAATTCATGAAAAACGTCGTCTTCGTATCGGCCACGCCATCCGCATACGAGCTGGAGCACTCGGCGCAAATCGTGGAGCAGATTGTCCGGCCGACAGGCCTTGTAGACCCCGAAATAGAGGTGCGCAAGACGAAAGGGCAGATTGACGATTTGCTCTCCGAAGTGAAATCGCGCGCCGCCCGCAATGAACGCACGCTGGTGACTACGCTGACAAAAAGGATGGCTGAAGACCTTGCGGCCTACCTGCATGAGAAAGGGGCGCGTGTGCGCTACCTGCACTCCGAAATCGAGACGCTGGAACGGACGAAGCTCATCCGGGCGCTAAGGGCCGGAAAGTTCGACTGCCTTGTCGGCATCAACCTGCTCAGGGAAGGGCTGGACATTCCGGAAGTGTCGCTGGTCGCCATCCTCGATGCGGACAAGACCGGGTTCCTGCGCTCAAGCCCGTCCCTCATCCAGACCATAGGGCGGGCGGCCAGGCACATCAATGGCAAAGTTGTGATGTACGCCGATACCGTCTCGGAGGCGATGAAGGGAGCCATCGGGGAAACCGGCCGGAGGAGGAAAAAACAGCTTGCGTTCAACAAGAAATTCGGCATAATCCCCAAATCCATCCAGAAGCCGATACCCCCCGAAGAGGAAACTGGGGAGGTACTGGCGGCAATCCCCAAATCGATGAATGCCATCCAGAGGGAAGAGCTGATTATGGTGCTGGAAGGGCAGATGATGGCATCTGCAGAGCGCCTCGATTTCGAGAAGGCGATTGCGCTCCGGGACAAAATCCGGGAACTGAGAAAATAACATCATCCTTCTTGGCAAATGACCTTTTTCTGCCTTTGAGAATTATTACCAATTTGTCCAATATCATTATATTTAAATCATGTGAACAATGCCTGTGGCTTTAATTAGAAAAATTGAAATTCGGAATTTCGAATGTTTCAGAGAAAAACATTCTTTCGATTTTGATGACGCAACGTTCTTTATAGGGATCAATAACTCGGGCAAATCTTCCATATTCCGAGCAATATGTACTTTTTTCGGTAACTTGGATTTTAATTCCGAACACCTAAATAGAACAGAATTTCGAAGTAAGAAGAAGAATAGCAATCAATGTGAAATTTCAATTACTTTTGATTTACAACTGATAAAAAACAAAGCCCTGAAACAACGATTATTGAATAAAAATAACAAACACCCATATCTTGATATCCTGGTACAAATTGTATCTCGGGGAGAATCCCCCGAGAAAACTTATCTTGTTTTTGGTCAAAAAATCCCAGAGGTTGACCTTTCCCTTACTGAACCAGATATTGTTCAGTTACTTCATTCTATACATATCAACTACATTCACCCCCAACAAGGAACTGAACTTCTAGAAAAAGCCCAAGAGAAACTTCGAAGAAGACTGTTAGATAATTGGGGGCGGTCTAGCTCGGTTTCAAATGAATATAAAAAAATCGAATCAGATTGGGCGACATATCGACTAAAGGCTAATGAATATCTCTCCGATTTGTTAACCGACAGAGTAAAACGTTTTTGGGGTGAGGGGAAAGTTACAATCGAATTGCCCAAGTCGTTAACAGAAGTGATTAAAATCAGCGGAATAAGCTTTCAAACGGACCCGAGTTCGCCAGAAATCCCGTTAACCTCTCAAGGAACTGGAGTCCAGCAATCTTTACTCTATTATGCAAGTTACGTTCTTGATAGTGATAGAACCCTCCGAAGAAATGCCGAGTATCATCCGGTTTGGTTGCTTGAAGAACCAGAGTCATTTTTACATGCGGATATGATTATTAAATTGGGAAAAGATTTAACATCAAAGGAATGGTTAAATAACAATATTCAACTACTTACAACGACTCACTCCGGTCTGCTTCTGGCAAGTTCGATTAATCCCCACGGGCATATTCTTTGGAATCTCATATCGAAATATGAACTGAAGAGAAAGTACGTCCCAAAAGACATTGATGATACATCGATACGGGATATTGGACGACTGATGGGCGATCCCAACTTTGACGTCTATTTCTATTCAAATTACTCGAAGGTATTCATTGAAGATACCGCCGAACCCCTCATCCAATCTCTAAAAACAGGTGGAATAGACGCAAAGGGATTGGGTGGTATCGGCGAAATCCGTAGGTATCTACAAGCGTTAAGTATTGTCATTACAAAAAATATCGGAACATCGATTAATGCTAAATTTATTATTGATGGTGATAAAGGAAAAAAGACCGTAAACGAATTTCTTATTGATACGAATATGATAAAGGAAATTAATGGTTTTAAGAAATATCAACTTCAAAATAATATTGTAATTATTGTTCTTCCAGATGGCGAAAGTGCAGAAAATCTTTTTGATGAATATTCGTCATTCATTACCTCTCAAGCGCATCGAATCTGTGATGACAACCTAATCCTCAAAGAAACCTGCCCCTCTGAACTAGCTAATGTTGTTAGTCACTTAAGAAAACAATATGTAAAAACTGCAATCCCAACTTGGAATAAAGTAGAATCAGAACTTATGAGAGACGATGACTGCAAACGCTTGTTCTGGAACGAAGTAAAAATCCACAAGTACCAAATTTCTGCATCTAAATTATCAACAATAACCAATTTGTTAGAACCGTCGTAATCAAATTTTTGAAAGTTATCCCGCTCCGGGACAAAATCAGGGAACTGCGGAAATAAAGTGGGGACCCTATTGGGCCTGGCCGGTGCAGCCTGCCGCCTGCTTCACTTTCGGCATGATGAACGCCTGAAGGCCAGGTGGAATCCTGCGCTTTTTCATCGCCCTAATCGCCATGCGTTCGAATTCGCGTTCCTCTATTACGCGCTTCTTGACGGGTTTCCTGCCAGAGTAATCCGCCTCTTCCATTAGAATCTGTATGCTCGGGCTTTTCCTGGACGCATCCGGCCCAAGGTCGCTGAAAACCTCCCTCCGGATATCCGTCGAAACCAGGCTGGTAAGGTCGTCTATGAAATGCGATTCAAAGGCTGACCTCAGCGCGCTGAAAAAAGCCTCAAGCACTTCGACATCCCTCTGCGTCCCCAGGACCAGGAGTTCGCTCGAAAGGAACGGCCGCAGAGTCGAGCCGCCTTCCTTCGGATTAAGCAGGAGGATGAACTCCGCATCGTTTACTACCCCGATGTTCATCACTCCGGCGCATGCGGCTTTCTGGGTCTCACCCAGCATGCTCCGCTGCCCCCGCTCTCCGGTGACGACAATCGCGTTCAGCGGGACGGCCTCTTCCGAAATGACCTCGCCGCCGTGAAAGATGACCGCTGATGCCAGCTTTCGGATGGCGGAAAGCCATTTCCCGAACATCCTGCCGCTGTACCCTGCCGAAGGTGCCAGGGCGTGCATCTTCTCATCAAGCTTGACTACAAGCTGCATAGTGTCCAGGTCGATATGCTCGAAGATTCCTGAAGGGCCGAGCTTCCGGGCCGGCCAGTTGCCTACGGTGACGTCATCCATGCGCATTATATAATACATAATGTTTAAATATTTACAACTTAAATGGGCGGATGGAAATCCATACTGGCAGTCAAAGAGTTCCCGGAAGCCATATATTGATTGTCCGGGACTGATATTGCGGTGCTTGAAGATGAAAGTCACATTAACCCATATCGGTGCGGTATCGCTCGGACGGCTTCTTGCCATCTGGTCATTCGTCCTCGGCGCAATCGCGCTGCTGCTCTACACCCTGTTCATGCTAATCGTAGGCATCCTCGGTTTCCTTGCAGGAGCTGATATGGTCCAGATGCTACTTGGCATCGGAATCATGCTTGTCATGGGCGTCATCGGGCTCGTCGTGACGGCGATAGTGATGTTCATCTTCGGCTTCCTGGCCGCGGTCGTGTACAACATAATCCTTGGCGTCGGCGGCGGGATTGACATGGATTTCCGCGAAAGGAACTGACTTTGCGGAATCAGCCCATCTCGCAAATCGTCCCGTTTGTCCTGAACACGGAGTCGTCAGCGGTCCAGTCATGGCATGCTATCGAAGATGCCGGGACAATGCTGAAATCGAAATTGGACGCCACGCCCGGATTCGTTTCGTCGTACCCGCTCTTGAACCAGTCGCATGAAGGCATCACCGCCTTGTCGCTGCATCCTACGTACTGGCGGCTTCCGCGGATTATTGTTATCGTCTTTTGGCACTGCACCATCCCTGCTGCGGACTCCACGCGGATATCGGAATCCTTCCCGATAAGCATGCGCGCCGTCACGGGCTTTCCCGAGTATGTATAATTGATTTCGCATTCAAGCGGGATTCCCATGCCGATGAGGGCGGAAAATCCGGCAGAGTATGTTTTGGCAGGCGGTACCTGCCCTTGCCCCTGTGATGCATTCTCGGCTGCCGCTGCCGAGTCATTCTGGACTGCGGGATTGGCCGGCACCGTCGCGTTCCCGCCATCGGCAGGAATGGTGCCGGTCCCGTTCCCAGTTGGTTGCGGGGCGTTTTGGGCGCATCCAAGCAGCAGGCTGCAGGCAAGAACCAAAATCAGGATGTTTCTCATGTCATCAATCTCATGCCATAAGCTTTTTTTTACTGCGCATCCGCCATTCCGGCCCCCTTCCCGAACGGGTGCCTGCGGAAATCAGGCGTCCCGCAATCCATAAATACTCCCTCAGGGATAGATATACACGCAAACCAACCTTCCTTAGGTGAAACCATCGACGACAAAATCTCAATCCGCGGGGCGAGGGAGCACAACCTCAAGAACATCAGCGTAGACATCCCCAGGGGAAAAATCACCGTCGTTACGGGGCTATCCGGCTCCGGGAAATCCACGCTCGCCTTCGACACCCTGTATGCGGAAGGCCAGAGGAGGTACGTGGAATCCCTTTCCGCGTACGCCCGGCAGTTCCTCGGCATCATGAACAAGCCTGACGTGGACTCGATTGAGGGCCTTTCGCCGGCCATATCAATCGACCAGAAGACGACTTCGCGCAACCCCCGCTCGACCGTCGGAACAGTCACCGAGATATACGATTACCTGAGGCTCCTTTTTGCCAGGGTGGGGAGGCCGCACTGTCCGGTATGCCGGAAGCCGATATCCCGGCAGGGCGCGGATGAAATCATGGCCAGCCTATATTCATCATGGGAAGGGCAGAAGGCCGAGATTCTCGCACCGATTGCCCGCGGGGAAAAAGGGCGATTCGAAAAAGAGTTCGAGAGGCTGAAGAAGGCGGGGCTGTATAAGGCCTATATAGACGGCGAACTGGCAGACGTCAGCCAGGATGCGCCGAAACTGGACAAGAACAAGAAGCACAGCATATCCGTGCTGATTGATACGGTCATCCTCGCTGCTGAAAACAAGGAGCGCATTCATGAGGCGATTGAGTCCGCGCTAAAAGAAGGCGATGGCACCCTGCTGGCAAAGTGCGGGAAACAGGAAACCCGGTACTCGAAACTGAACGCCTGCCCGGAGCATGGCATTTCGCTCGGCGAAATCCAGCCCAGGGATTTCTCCTTCAATTCCCCGTTCGGCGCCTGCCCGGAGTGCCACGGCCTCGGATTCAAGATGGAATTCGACCCCGACCTGGTCATCCCGGACCGCTTGAAATCCATTTCAGGCGGGGCCATCACCTGCTACAAGAGCCTGATGGAGGGCAGCTGGCGCATGAACCAGATACTCGGCGTCGCCCTCAAGTACGGCATCGACATCGAGGCGCCGGTTTCGAAGATTCCTCAGGAGAAGCTGGACAAGCTGCTCTACGGCACGGAAGAGAAGATGAAATTCAAGTTCGAGAGCAAGCACAGGAACTCGAGCTACGAATACGAGAGCAACTTCGAAGGCATCATCCCGCAGCTTGAACGCCTTTTCCACCAGACGCAATCCGCCGGCCGAAAAGAGGAGATAGCAAAGTTCATGCTGGAGAAGACCTGCCCGAAATGCCATGGCATGCGGCTTAAGGAAGAGATGCTGGCCGTCCTTGTCGGGCCGAAGAACATCATCGACATCTGCGGCCTTCCGATTAGCGATGCGAAATCATACCTCGCGACGCTTGATCTTGCGGGGAGCGAGAAGAAAATCTCCGCGCCCATCCTGAAAGAGATAAACTCCCGCCTCGAATTCCTTGAGAACGTCGGCCTCAACTACCTCAACCTGGCCCGGGAAAGCGCCACGCTTTCAGGCGGCGAATCCCAGCGCATCAGGCTTGCAACCCAGATAGGCTCGAACCTGACCGGCATCGTTTATGTCCTTGACGAGCCATCCATCGGCCTCCACCAGCGCGACAACGCGAAACTGCTCGCCACCCTAAGGCGCCTGCGCGATTTGGGCAATACTCTCGTCGTGGTGGAGCACGACGAGGAGACGATGCGCGAGTCCGACTACGTAATAGACATGGGCCCGGGAGCTGGCAGGCTTGGCGGGGAAATCGTCGCATGCGGCACGGTAGACGACATCATCGCGGAGAAGCGTTCGATAACCGGCGATTACCTTGCCGGGCGCAAGTCTATTGCAGCGCCTTCCGAGCGGCGCAAATCCCGGGGGAACGTGGAACTGATTGGCGCTTGCGAGAACAACCTGAAAAGCGTCTACGTGGGTTTCCCGGTGGGCGTCCTGACATGCGTCACGGGGGTGTCCGGCTCAGGGAAATCCTCGCTCATCTACGAGACGCTCTACCCAATCCTCTCAAACATCCACAACGGCTCGAAACTGAAGGCCGGGAAGCACGAATTAATCCGCGGAGCCAACCTGATAGACAAGATAATCACCGTGGACCAGTCCCCCATCGGGCGGACGCCCCGCTCGAACCCTGCGACCTATGTCGGCGTGTTCACGCCTATCCGGGATATCTTTGCCCGGACTATGGAAGCGAAAGCCCGGGGCTACACGCCGGGACGGTTCTCGTTCAATGTCGCACAGGGGAGGTGCGAGAACTGCGAAGGCGACGGCCTCATCAAGATTGCCATGCACTTCCTCGCGGACGTATATGTCCCCTGCGAAGTCTGCAAGGGCAGGCGCTACGACTCGCAGACGCTTGAAATCCTCTACAAGGGAAAAAGCATCGCCGACGTGCTGGAAATGAGCGTCGATTCGGCCTTCGAGTTCTTCCAGAACATTCCCGCCATCCGGAACAAGCTGGAGACGATACGCGATGTCGGCCTCGGCTACATCAAGCTCGGGCAGCCCGCCACGACGCTATCCGGAGGCGAAGCCCAGCGTGTGAAGCTTGCCACCGAGCTTTCCAAACGTTCCACCGGGATGACGATGTATCTCCTGGACGAGCCCACGACCGGCCTCCATTTCGACGATGTCAACAAGCTCCTGCAGGTGCTCCAGCGCCTCGTCGACAAGGGAAACACGGTAATCGTGATAGAGCACAACCTGGATGTAATCAAGAGCGCGGACTGGATAATCGACCTTGGGCCTGAAGGCGGCGAGGCTGGGGGCCGGATTGTCGCGCAGGGAACCCCTGAGAAAATCGCGTCCTCCCCATCATACACCGGCACATATTTGAAGAAAGCGCTGGATAAGAAATAGATTGGATGCTTTTTGACAAGAGCCGCTACCCGGAACTGCCCGGCGTATACATCATGAAGGATGCAGGGGGCGCTGTCATATATGTCGGCAAGGCCATCTCGCTTAGAAGCAGGCTATCCCAGTATTTCGGAAAAGTCGACAGCCCCAAGACCAGCCTCCTGGTGTCCCGCATCGCATCGATTGATTTCCTGGTAACCAAAAGCGGGAAAGAAGCCCTCATCCTCGAATCGAACCTCATCAAGAGCTACATGCCGAAATACAACATGGCGCTGAAAGACGCGAAGCACTTCTCCTACCTCGCCATCACGAACGAGGCGTTCCCCCGGCTTCTTCTTGCGCGGAGGAACCCGGAAGGAAAATTCCGGATCAAGGACGCTGCGTTCTACGGCCCGTTCGTCGAGGGGGCCAAAAGGGCGATTTCCGCACGCTACCTGCGGAAGCTGTTCAAAATCCGGATTTGCGTGAAGTTGCCCAAAAAGGAATGCCTCCAGTTTCATATCGGGAACTGCGACGCGCCCTGCATAGGCGCGATAAGCAGGGAAGACTACGTAAAAAACATCGACGCTGTCCGTTTGGTCCTGGGCGGGAAATCCCCCGCAAAGGAGCTGATGGCCACGCTATCTTCGCGCATGAAGCAGGCATCGGATTCGCAGGATTACGAGAAGGCGGCGATGCTCCGGGACCAAGCCGGTTCGCTGAAAATCTTCTTCGACAGGCAGAGGGTGGAGGCGCGCCGGGGCCAGGATGAGGATTTCATCTGGTTCCAGCGCGCAGGGGGGACGCTTTACGTCCAAATCCTCCGCTCGCGGGGCGGGGTCATAGGCAAGGCCGAAAGCCACTCCATGGCCATAAAGGAGCAGGAAGAGCCGGAAATCTCATTCTGCCTCCAGTATTACCCCGACCTCCCGGACAAGGTGTACTCGAACCTTCCGGCCAAGGACATGGAAACGCTGAATGCCGCCTTTGGGGCGGGCTCATTCTCACATCCGGGGCGGGAGAAGGCGAAAGTCCTGGAAATCGCCGCGAAATCGCTGGTCCTTGGCAGGATTGAGCCTGATGTCATCCGCCTGAAAGAAGCCCTGGCACTTGAGCACCTGCCCATCATCATCGAAACATTCGACATCTCCACCCTTTTCGGCGAAGAGTCCGTGGGCTCGATGGTCCAGTTCATCAACGGCAAGCCAAACAAATCGGGGTACCGCAAATTCAAAATCAGGACGGTCGTCGGCCAGGACGATTTCGCCATGGTGAAAGAGGTCGTGAGCCGCAGGTACTCGCGCCTGGTCAAGGAGGGCGGGCCGCTTCCGGACCTGGTACTAATAGATGGGGGGGCAGGGCAGCTGCACGCCGCCATGGACGGGATGGACGAGGCGGGCATCCGGCTTCCCATCCTCGGGCTCGCCAAGAAGGAAGAGGAGATTTACCTTCCATCCCGGATGGATACTCTCCGCCTGCAAAGGACTGACCTTGCGCTGAAGCTGCTCCAGAGGTGCAGGGACGAGGCGCACAGGTTCGCCATATCATTCCAGCGCCTCAGGCGCGATAAGAAGATGGCGCAATAACGAACGAAAAAGCATATCCTTAATAATATGGCCATCCATAATTAAGTTATAAAATCTGAGAAATTCTGATTTTTGTTATCCTCAGTCACCAGATGAACAGAAGATAATCGAAATCGATTTTTCAAAAAAAAGGTGAAAACATAATGAAATTCAGCGAGATGAGCATCAGCGCCAGGACTATGTCAGCGCTCGGTGAAATGGGTTATATAGATGCCACGGAAGCGCAGGAGAAATCCCTCCCGCTCCTCCTCCAGGGCGAGGACATCATAGTCCGGAGCCAGACCGGGACCGGCAAGACTGCCGCCTTCGGAATCGGGCTGATAGAGATAATCTCCAAAGACAGGACCAAGAAGGGGCTGATACTTGCGCCTACGCGCGAATTGGCGCTCCAGATAACGAAGGAAATCCGCTCAATTGCCCAGAACCACAACCTGCACATCTTCGCAGTCTATGGCGGGGCGGGCATGGGGAGCCAGACCGCATCGCTGCGGCGGGGTTTCGACATACTCGTAGCGACGCCCGGCCGCCTTCTCGACCATGTGCAACGCGGTGCGCTCAAGCTGAGCTATACAAACATCGTCGTCCTGGACGAAGCCGACCGCATGCTTGATATCGGATTCAAGCGGGATATAGACAAGATAATGGGCATGACCAGCCGCGAGCGGCAGGTCCTGCTTTTCTCGGCGACGATTGATGCGAGAATCCGGGAAATCTCGTCGGAATACATGGCCACCCCGGCCGTCATAGAAGTCGGGCCGGTGGGAAAGGTCCTGAAAATTCAGGAAACGTTCATCAGCATGACCCGGGCAGAAAAACTGCAGAAGCTAAAGGACATCCTGATGCAGGAACCGACGTCAAGATCACTTGTTTTCGTGGCCTCGAAGCGGGGCGTGGAATACGTCTGCAACAAGCTGAACGACCACAATATCGAGGCGCGCTACCTGCATGGCGGAAAATCGCAAAGCCAGCGCGAGCGCGTCGTCCGTGATTTCCAGGAAGGCAGGTTCAGGATACTGATTGCGACCGACGTGGCTTCACGCGGCCTCCATATCGACGATATCAACCATGTCATAAACTACGACAAGGCTGACAGCGAAGACACCCACACGCACCGCATCGGCAGGACCGCCAGGATGGGCACGAGCGGAAAGGCGACTACCTTTGTGGAGACCGACCCGCTTCCGCCAAAGAAGCACGGCAGGGCCCGCGGAGGCGGCGGATTCGGAAGCCGGCCGTCCCAATATGGCGGCGGCAACCGCAGGCCCAGAAGGTACTGAGGCCCGGCGATTCCTGGCATCCGGAAAGCTTTTATTTTGTTTTAATATTAATAAAATAATGGTCAATACTCCGCGTGCCGGCATAGCCTACGGCGTGTTCAAATGCAGCGACCCGAGGCCGATGTCCGCACTTATCGGGAGATTCAAGGAAGCCCTCGAGAACATCAAGCTTGCCCATGAAGAGACCAAGATACCCCCGGAAACCGAATTTTCGGTCTTCGACCTCCGCAGGGGCATGACTTACGCCATTTTTGTCGATGACGCATCGGGATTGGCGCAGAAAGTCGAAGCGCTCGAAAAAGACGGGGCGAACTTCCTGATCCGCTCATCCCTGCCGGATGCCCCTAACGCAATCGCAGCGCGGGACCTCGGCGATGCGATAAACATGCTCTACGGGGGAACCGAGCTTTTCGATGCCGAGAACGAGGGCAGGGGGAAGCGCGTCATGGATGTCTTCTCAAGGAATGATAAGGGCGAATTCGTGTCACAGCTCGCAATCGGCCTTGCGCAAGCGGCGCGCGGTGAATAGAATCCCGCTTATTGCCGCGAGTAACCCTCCCGTTTCGCGGCATCGCAGCCTATTTATTCCATCGTCAGGATATACCTGCAGGTCGATTCTATGAAAGTCCCTGCAAGCCACATCCGGCATATGAAATCGAAAAGGCGGTTCAACGAGGGCAAAGCCCACCAGGAGACGCGGCGCCAGGTGAATAAGACGCGAAAACCCGATCCATCCAAGTGATTCTTATGAAATACGTTTTCCTGATAATCTCGCTGGCTTTATTGTTCGGATGCGCCATGGTGGCGACTAAAATCGGCGACATCAAATCAAATCCAGACAACTACCTGGGCAAGGAGGTCACTGTCAGCGGGACAGTTACCGACAGCATCAAAATCGGGGAAATTTCCGGCTATTCCATTGAAGATGCGACCGGCTCGATAAAGGTGTCCAGCGAATCCCTCCCAGCCGAGGGAAGCACTGTCACCGTGAGTGGCACCCTGGTCAAAGACAGCCTCTTCGGCTACTATATCCAGGCAAAGGGATGAACTTTTCCATTTTTTAATAAAATTGCAGGGAGCAAGGCCACTGAACTGATCAGAGGTCTTAAGCCTCTTTGGCCAAGTGCCAATCTGGATGCCAAAACGTAAATAATGGTCAAAAAAGGCAAGAATGGGCTTTTTAACAAAAACCGGTAACCATATGCTGTGTTCCCATCATAATACATTAATGCAAACTACCGTGTCAATTCCAATACCATCGATGTCAGCCAGCTGTTCGGAATGTAAAAGCAAGCGAATAGTCCGTGATTATGAAAAGGGCGAAATGCTGTGTTCCAGCTGCGGCCTTATCATAGCAGAAAACATACACGACATGGGCCCTGAGTGGAGAGCTTTCGATTCTGAACAAAAGGAGAAGAAAGCAAGAGGCGGAGCCCCGATCAAGTTCATGAGGCCGAACAAAGGCCTCGTGACCGAGATAGACCAGTACAATCGTGACATCCGTGGCGGTAAAATCAGCCCAAAAAAACAAGCCCAGCTTTACCGTATGAGAAAATGGCACAAACGGATTTCGGTATCCTCTTCGATGGAACGGAACCTCGTCATCGCCCTTTCCGATCTTGACCGTGTCGCGTCCTCGCTCGGCCTTCCTGACAACATCAAGGAAAGCGCAGCTCTTCTTTACCGAAAGGCAGTAAAGGATGGACTTATACGGGGACGGCTGATCGAGAGCGTGGTAGCCGCAGTACTCTATGCCATCTGCAGGATTCAGAATATCCCCAGGACCCTCGATGAAGTCTCCAAGGCCTCCGGTATCCCAAAGAAAGAAATCGGACGTGCCTATAGGTTCATTAAAACTGAGCTCAGGATTGATGTTCCGCTTACAGATCCGTCTCAGTACATCTCGAAATTCGCAACTTCATTAAGACTTGGCGGCGAAGTGCAAGAAGAGGCAGCGAAGCTCATCGGCAAGGCCCTGCGCAAAGGCCTCATATCAGGAAGAGGGCCGACTGGAGTCGCCGCCGCAGCGCTTTACATTGCTTGCGCTATGCATGGCGAGAAAAAAACCCAGAAAGAGGTTGCGGACGTTGCTGGCGTGACCGAGGTTACAATCAGGAACCGCTACCGGGAACTTAAGAAGGAACTCGGCCTGAAAGTTGAATTGTAACCCAAAGCGCGCGTTTCGTGTTAACGAAACAAAAATTGCAGGGAGCAAACGCCCTGATCAGGCCTGAGGACGCACACCTGCCTTTGCCCTCTTTGCCGAGGTGGATTTTGCATTAATTCCATATAACTGCTGCCATGAAAGAGGTTAGACGAGTGCCTAAGCTCAAATAATAAAACCACGATAGGAACAGCACTTCTCCTATTAGGGCGGGTATATATGATTAAACAAACTGTAACTAAGCGTACTTACCCTGCTGCTTGCACTTGGACACTGAACTTTAATGAAAATGATTACTTTGAAGTTATTTGTTCTTAAATACTAAAACGTGGCTATGATCGCCTTCCGTCGAGCAATAAATTATTTCTTGTTCGAAAAAGAATATTTTCGAAATTTCTCTCCCTATGTCCCAAGCTAAAGGGGTCATAGGGCGGCCCTCACCGATTGTATTTGACACTTCGATTATGATTGTGGCATTTTTTTTCATTACCTTTTTGATCTGCCTATATATCCTTCCAATATCTTTCAAATATTTTGAGTAACTCCCAATTTTTGTATAATTTGTAAATGGAT
>JAGVNI010000006.1 GCA_020053355.1 archaeon
AAAAGACGGGCTTATGGTTACAGGGATTTGGAGTATTTCAGGCTGAAAATCTTGCACAGTTGTGGGTGGAGGTCATCCTAAAGTTGGAGAAGAGCCATTATTTCATAAAGGTCTTTCATTGAGGATATGGGACATAGGTTCGTCCCTTCCTGGTGCCTTGTCTTGATGCACGTGCCGCACGCGAGGATGGAGCCCCCGCCAGCGAGGAATTTGCCCGCCTCTGCGATGCAGTTGAATTTTTCACTGCTGGCTTTCACATACTCGACGCCTTTTCCAATCAGGAAAACCTTCGTTTCGGTGCCTTCCTTTCTGGAGAAATTTCCGAGCCGGAATGCGTTCCATACAGTTTCCGCGTCGTCTGTGGAAATCACGATGCCGAGTTTCATTCTGCCACCCCTTTACCAGGCACCCTCAGCGGGTATATGACGCCTCGGTATATGATAGGGATAGGAAAGAATTTAGTAATCTTGCGGAGCGGCGAAACCAATTAATAATGTTTCAGTAGATAGTCAATCATGAATGGCGGAAAGAGGGTAAGCACGCGCGCGAGGTACCACGAGGAGGCGCCCGACGTGAGCGCAACCGGCATAGGCAAGTGCTACCCCAGGTTCAGGATGTTCTTCTCCAGGAAAAACGAGGCGTTGGAGCTCATCCAGGACGATTACAGCATCAGGGTGCCCACCCAGGTCGAGGCCGAGCGTTTCAGAAAGGACTTGACGGCTGCCGCGGCAGGAGACCGCAAGGTCGCA
The DNA here is from genome assembly GCA_020053355.1 of archaeon. Taxonomy (GTDB): domain Archaea; phylum Micrarchaeota; class Micrarchaeia; order Anstonellales; family Bilamarchaeaceae; genus Bilamarchaeum. The sequence continues at coordinate 750 of JAGVNI010000006.1, forward strand.
AGGTTCCTGGAGGAGTTCCCGGTTCTTGTTTTCAGGGATGCCGAGCCCAAAGCGGAGGGACCTGCGGGGGGGCAGTTGCCACAGGGTTCCGGCTAATACATCAGGCAGGTGCAGTTTCCTGGAGGCTTCGGGGCGCTCTTGTTTGTGCAGTATGCGCCGCAGTACGACGCTGTGTTAAAACCCACGTTGTAATCAGAAACACAATCATACGCGGGCTTGAAACCGAGTGATGCAAGCAGGGGCGGCGCAATGATATAGATGCTTATCGAGATTGCGGCGATTGCCAGAATTGATATTCCGGCCAGCCACAGAAGCGGCTTCTTCGAGGTTTTAGGCTTGCCGCTGTTGACGAAATGGTTCGCGATGAAAAGAAGCAGGCTGAGGATGATGCAAATCATTCCGAATGCGCCAAGGAATGTTTTCGTAGTAGTGCATAATTGACGAAGGGCTTCATCCGGCATGTAAATCGCCTAGAGATTATTCACTGCGGGAGGATATAAAAAGTGGAGAAAAGGTTAGGGAAATACCTAAGAACCGGAAATTCTCAGGCACCCTACTTTTTCAGCCTCAGCGCCTCTTCGACTGATTTTATGATGCCTGCTGAATCAATGCTATATTTCTTGTAGAGTTCCGCGCAGTTCCCAGACTCGCCGAAGGAATCCTTCACACCGACACGCACAAGCGGTACTGGATGGGATTCGCAAAGGACTTCTGCAATCGCGCCTCCAAGGCCGCCATTCACCTGGTGGTCCTCGGCCGAGACCAGGACGCCGCACTTCTTTGCATATTGGGCGATTGTGGCCTCGTCAATCGGCTTTATGGAATGCATATCTATTACTGCGGCATCGATGCCCTTCTTCTTCAATTCTTCTGCGGCCTTGAGGGCCTCGAAGACCTGCAGGCCGCACGCGAAAATGGCGACGTCCTTGCCATCCCGATAAACGTTCGCCTTTCCAATCTCGAACGGGGTTTGGGGGGTGGTGAAAACAGGCGTGTTCTCGCGGGAGGTGCGGATGTATGCCGGGGTTTTGAGTTTTGCCGCCGCAAGCGTGGCTTTTTTCGCCTGTTCCAAATCGCACGGCACAAGGACGGTCATGTTTGGAAGCGCGCGCATCATGGCGATATCTTCCAGAATCTGGTGCGACGCGCCGTCAGGGCCGACGGAAAGGCCTGCGTGTGAGGCGTGGATTTTGACGTCTGAATTGCTGTAGCAGACCGAGACGCGTATCTGGTCGAAATTCCTGCCCGGCGAGAACGCCGCGAATGCGGATATGTACGCTTGCTTGCCGCACGCCGCAATGCCGGCTGCGATGCCTGCGAGGTTCTGCTCGGCAACGCCCACCTGGACGAAACGGTCCGGGTATTTTTCCGCGAACCAGTGGGTGCGCGTGCTTTCGGAGACGTCGGCTGTCAGCGCCCATACGTTTTGGTCTTTTTCGCCAAGCTCCAGGAGGGCTTTCCCAAAGCCGTCACGGCTCGCTTTTTTCGGCACTGTGGCGGCAAATATGTCTGGGACGAGATTCATAGCGGTTTTCTGTTCCGGGTTCCCGGTTTCGTTGTCAGCCATTCATATCGCCTCCAGCTTCTTCATCTCTTCGGCCAGTTCCTTGAGGGCAAGGTCGCCTTCATCCTTGTTCGGGCTCTTCCCATGCCAGCCGAATTTCTTCTCCATGAACGAAACTCCCTTCCCGCTTATCGTGTTGGCGATAATGACGGATGGCTTGTCAGTGCATGACTGCGCCATCCCGAATGCATGCAGGATTGCGTTAAGGTTGTTGCCGTCAATGACGATTACATTCCACCCGAAGGAGGAGAATTTGTCGGCGAGGGGCTCAAGCGGGAGGACTTCGTCGCTCGTGCCGTCAATCTGGATGTTGTTCCGGTCTATTATGGCCACGAGGTTGTCGAGTTTGTACTTGGATGCGAGGAGGAACGCTTCCCAGACCTGGCCTTCGTCCAGTTCACCATCACCTAGAAGCGCGTATACGCGCCAGTCTTTCTTTTCCCTTTTCCCTACGAGCGCCATCCCGACCGCCTGGGATATCCCCTGGCCGAGAGGGCCTGACGAGTTCTCTATGCCCGGGAGCGCGCCTTTGTGCGGATGCCCCTGCAAGGGTGAGCCGAGCTTCCTCAGGCTGATGAGCTGCGCTTTCGGGAAATAGCCGGCTTCGGCAAGCGTCGCGTAAAGAACCGGGCAGATGTGGCCGTTGGAAAGCACGACGCGGTCGCGCGCATCCCATGAAGGGTTGGTCGGGTCGTGACGGAGGGCACCGAAATAGAGGGCCGCAAATACGTCCGCCATGCCGAGAGAACCGGCGGGGTGGCCGCTTTTCGATTCCACCAGCATCCGGATTATGTCCTGCCTAATCGAATTGGCGGCAATGGCGAGCCGCTTCATGTCCGTCTTGATTTCCGCAAGTCCAGGGTCAATGGGTTTCATGGGAACACCCCTTAAGCGCGCGCTCTTTCAGGCGTGCAATCGCGCCTTTGATGTCTTCTTGTGCGAATATGGCGCTCGCCGCTGCGAGCAGGTTGGCGCCGCTGGAATAAGCGTGCGACACGGTCTCGTTGTTCACGCCGCCGTCGACTTCAATGTCGAGTGCGGGGAAAAGTTCGCGGAGCTTCCTTACCTTGTGCTCCATCTCATAAATGTATTTCTGCCCGGAGAATCCTGGCCGGACGGTCATGACGAGCACGCGCTCGGCCTTCGGGACGAATGGGAGCAGCTTCTCAAGCGGGGTCTCCGGGTTGATAGCAAGCCCGAGGCGGCCCCCGACCTTCTTTACCGCCGCTTCCACCGCATCGAGTGTGGTTATGGTTTCGACATGGACAAGATGCATGTTCGGCCCGCGGATTTTTTCTATCCAGCGCTCGGGGTCTTTCACCATCCAATGGAATTCGTAGAGCGCTTCCGGGAGGTCGTGCAGGCCGTCGATGCCGATTGTCTTGTTCGGCACGAAAATCCCGTCCATGATATCTATCTGGATTTCACGAACGAGACCCCGGACCTGGCCGATGCGGCGAAGAAGGTCCTCCCGGCTCTTCACAAGGATGGCTGGTATGACCTCTGGCTCCATACGTTTAACCCCGAATCGGCGTCTTATGGCTCCCGCATGCCCTATAATAGGATTGCCCCCCGCGAATATTTAAAGATACCGAAAATACGGCGGCAGGCGGCGCGGCGGGCGGCTGATAATATTGGTAATGTATTGGTGGAAAACCAATAATTAAAAACCCGGGCGGGCAAATGCGCCTCATGAAACTGGACCTCAAGGACATCGTCCATGCCCAGGAGACTGCGCTAACGATACGCGGTTCGCGTAGGCGTACGACCGTCCCGGGCGAAATAGTGAAGTACCTCGGCCTTGAGGACGGGGAGAGGGTCCGGTGGGTGCTGCTCAAAGACGGCACGCTCCTAGTAGTCACCGGAGCCAGTAAGGGGCTCGCGAAAAAAATTCGGGAAGGGTTTGAAAAATGAACAAATTGCTGCTTGCGGCTGCGGCCGTTGTCATATTGGCTCTTGCGGGATTGCTGCTCTTTGGCGGGGAACACCCGCAAAGCGCGAATAAAACAGAGGTCAGGATAGGGTATTTCCCGAACATGCTGCATGCCCAGGCCCTGGTAGGGCGGGCGCAGGGGACATTTGAGACAGCGCTCGGCGAGGAAGCGGAAATCACGATGATTCCTTTCAATGCCGGGCCCTCAGTAATAGAGGCCATGTTCGCAGATGAAATCGACATTTCGTACATCGGGCCGAACCCGGCGATTAATGGGTATATCAAATCGAACGGCGAGGCGCTCAACATAATAGCCGGCGGGGCAAGTGGCGGCGCGGTGCTTGTAGTGCGCAACGATTCCGGCATCGAAAAGCCTGCGGACTTCGCCGGAAGGCGCGTGGCAAGCCCGCAGCTGGGCAACACGCAGGACGTGGCATTGCGGGCCTGGCTTATGGAAAACAACCTGACGATAGGAGCCGGGGAAAACGACGTCGAAGTGATTCCCACAGCAAACCCCGACATACTCACGTTGTTCCAGAAAAAAGAGATTGACGGCGCATGGGTCCCGGAGCCCTGGGGGGCGCGCCTCGTGCAGGAAGGCGGTGGCAGGGTGTATCTGGATGAGCGGACCCTTTGGCCCGATGGGAAGTTCGTGACCTCGAACGTGATTGTCAGCAGGAAGTTCCTGGAGGCGCACCCGGATCTCGTGAAAAAGTTCCTGATTGCGCATGTCAACCTGACCATGTGGATAAACCAGAACCCGCAGGAAGCCAAAACCATCATGAACGGGCAGATAAAGAACCTCACTTCGAAAGCCCTGCCGGAGGCAGTGCTTGACGAGGCGTTTGGCAGGTGCGAGATAACATACGACCCGGTGAGCACGTCGCTCGCGCGCTCGGCACAGAGCGCTTACGACCTCGGGTTCCTCGGCGACACGGAACCGGACCTCGCAGGGATATATAACCTTACTTCCATAAACGAGGTTCTGGGGGAAGGGAATCTTGGGGAAGTAAGATGAAGAAAGAGCGCAAGGATGGGAGCCGGCCGCAAGGAATGATGGCTGAAATCGAGATACGGGACGTCTGGAAAGAGTTCGTGATGAAGGACGGGAAGCTGAGCGCCCTCGAAGGCATCAGCATCGGCGTCCAGAAAGGCGAGTTCCTTTGCATCGTCGGCCCAAGCGGCTGCGGAAAATCCACGCTGCTCAGCATAATAGCCGGACTGACCAGGCCGGAGAAAGGAAGCGTGCGGGTCGGCGGCCGTGAGGTAAGCGAACCGGGGCCGGACCGCGTAGTCATGTTCCAGGAATCCGCCCTGTTTCCCTGGCTGACCGCCATCCAGAACATCGAGTTCGGCCTCAAGATGAAGGGCGTGGAGGAGAAAGAGAGAAGGAGAGTGGCCCTGAAGTACCTGAATCTCGTGAACCTTGAGCGGTTCGAGAATTCATACATCCATGAGCTTTCCGGCGGGATGAAGCAGAGGGTTGCCCTCGCAAGGGCGCTCGCGATGGAGCCGGAGGTCCTCCTTATGGACGAGCCGTTTGCGGCGCTCGATGCGCAGAGCCGCGACCAGTTCCATATCGAATTGCAGCAGATTTGGATGAAGACCGGGCAGACGATAATATTCGTCACGCACAACGTGAGCGAGGCGGTGTGCCTTGGCGACCGGGTGGTGCTTTTCACGTACCGGCCGGGAAGGGTGAAGAAGGAGTTCCGGGTCGTTTACCCGCGCCCGCGGGAATCGCGCGGCGTGCCGAAACTGGCCGCCATCACTTCAAGGATACTGGGGGAACTTCGTGTCGAGTTCGAAAGATACATGGCAGAGGCATTGCATGATGGGAGAAACTAGCCTGACGTTCATCATTTTCCTTCTTGCCTTCATCGTGCTATGGCACGTGGTGGCGCAGGCCGGAATCTGGCCCAGCTACATATTCCCGTCCCCCGTGGAAGTGCTCTCGGCCATGTTGCACGGGATAGACGATGAGAGCTTCCTCCATGGCACGATAGCGAGCCTGAAACGCATGGCCATCGGATTCGGGGTGGCGGTATTCATCGGGGTGGCACTCGGCGCAGCCATATCGCAGAGCAGGGTTCTTGAGCGCACGCTCGGCACGCTGATGCTCGGCGTGCAGACGCTCCCGAGCATCTGCTGGCTCCCCCTCGCCATCCTATGGTTCGGCCTGAATGACAAGGCCATCATCTTCGTTGTCGTCGCCGGCGCGGTCGGCTCCATCACCATGGCGATAAGCGCCGGGATATCGAATGTCCCGCCCATTTACATCAACGCCGCAAGGACTATGGGCGCCAAAGGCTGGAGCCTGTTTTCCGAGGTCGTCTTCCCGGCCGCCCTGCCCACCATGGTCTCGGGCATCCGGCAGGGATGGTCTTTCGCCTGGCGCTCGCTGATGGCCGGGGAGCTGCTGTATGTCAGCGCCGGCCTTGGGCAGCTCCTCCAGATGGGGCGCGAACTGAACGACATCAACCAGGTCGTGGCGGTCATGATTGTGATAATGAGCATCGGGTTCCTGATTGAGCGCCTCGTATTCACCACCATCGAGGAGGACGTGCGGAGGAAATGGGGCCTTGTGAAGCACAAGACGTGAAGGGGGGCAGCAAAGTTGTGCAACGCGCGAAGCGCGCACGCAGGTTGCAGAAAGTGGAGGAATAAGTTTTTAATAACTTCCCCGCATAAATGATATAAACACACGAGCGGAGGCGCTGCGCGAAGCGCGTTGCGTCATGCTTGGAGAGGGAAAAAAACTGAAAAAATGGGAATATATTTAAAAATTTAATCGTAATAGAAAGGTAGCAAGGATGAAAAATGAAATTGGACCACATACATATTACGGTAAACGCGAAGATCGATCCATCTTTTAAGGCGCTGCCGAAGGACGATGCGAAGCGTTTTGTGGACAGGCTGCTTAAGGAAATACACATGAAGCCCCTAGGCCCTATAAACTGGGCCGACGCCGAGGACCTTGATTTCCCCGGGCAAAGCTTCGTGCAGATGATTACCACCAGCCACTGCTCGCTCCACTTTTTCAACCACAAGGACGGCACGAACGAAATCTACTTCGACCTCTATTCGTGCAAGCCGTTCGACTCGGAGAAGGTTGTCGAGCTTCTGGATGAGAAGTTTTGCCTCAAAGAGTGGCACGGCGTCCTGTACAACCGGGCAAGCGACGGCAAGCCACAGGTAAGGATGATCGGCACCGCGGCCAAGGAGTTCATGGTGGCGAAAGTCCGGAACTGAATCGCCCGTTTATTGTTTTTTTTTCATTTCCCCCTTGCGCAAGCCAGGCGCAACGGTTTAAATCTGCGCGCAAGGAAAGGAAGGGCATGAAGCTCCTTGTGGTTTCGTTGGGGATTTTGGCCCTGCTTGCCGGCTCTGTTTTCGCCGGATGCGCGGCAGAGGCGTACAGCAAGACCTGCAATTCGTGCCAGTTCGATGAAAACGGCAAGGTCGACTCCTCCTGCAAGAGCGGCTACCAGTCATCCGGCACATCGTGCGTCAGCATGAGCTACCCGATAATGTCGGCGAAATATGCCGATGGGAAATGCCCGGCAGTCGATTCGTGCGCGGATGAGCTGCGTTCATGCACGGCCCAGTATTCCACCGGCAACGACTCGGAGGACTGCCGGGAAGGCTCCACCGCGATTTGCTATGCGGCGGCCGACCAATGCGTGAAAAGCGCGGCGGTGAAGTGCGGGGAGATAGAGAGCCCGTGCCCGGGTTCTTCGGCAGGGTTCATCCTGCTTTTTGCCGGCCTTGCGTTTGTGAAACTGAAGGGCTAGGGCCCGCCGGTTCATAAGCTTCGAGAGAATCCAGCTCTAGCGGCAGGCAAGCCGAAAAGAACCTCTTTTTCGTCTCCTCATCGCGGAAATTCAGGCACAGGAGGTCGGAATTCCGGTCGGCGACAAGCCTGCCGCCCCATTTTGCCTTGAACTTGAGCACGCCATCGCTGGCAAACGGGCTGGAGTATCCGAAGTCGACGGCGGCCAGGCGGTTTTCGTACGCGTATTTTATCAGGTAATAAACGACTGCGGAGTTTGCGCCGGCCCGGGTATGGGCCGCTGAGCCTGCCGCGATGCCCATGGTCTTCCCAAGCAACGTGCCGCCCTGCACCATGGAAACCATGCCGGCCACCGGATTCCGCCCCTGCTTCACGAACAGTATGAAACCGGCGCTGAAAAAATCCGCAAGGGCATCGAAGCTTAGGTACAGGGAATGCTCGCGGTGCCGGGCGCCAAGCATCGGCAGGTACATGGAATGGTAGAAAAGGAGGAAATCGAAGAAGTCCTCCGAGGTCGCAGACTCGAATCCGCTCGAGATTATCTTCTTGATGTCGCTCGATGCGCTTTTTGGAAGCGATCCGACGAATTGGTCGAACGAAGCGCCCACCAGCAGGATGGTCCGGCATAATGCGGGCAGCACGGCGTCGAAATCCGAGTTTTTCACCGGCTGCACCAGCCAGGAGGCTTCCATGTCCGCCTGGAGTCGGCCGAACGGGAACTGGAGGGCATGCCGCCGGACATTGCTCCTGGACCGGCTGAATATGACCCCGGAATAATAGCAGGCCATGCTCCTTGAGCCGTTGAACGAAATCCGGAGGGGCGCTCCGGCAAGCTTCCCTTCCATCAGGTATTTCCGCAGGTGTGTCGAGGAAAGCGCCCTGCTCGCCGCCCGGATGATGGCGGGGGAGCGGGCACGGATGGCGTCCACCGCCTTTTCAGGGATGCTCTTGGGCCGGACAACTGGGCTGCAGCGGAGATGGGGCGCAATCGAATCATAGGATGCGATGCGGTAGAGCGAGCATGCGGCCGCATCCGCGTTGGCGAACGGGATTGGAGTGCAGACCAAAAGCCTGCCCCGGGCTTCCTCCCCCAGGTAATCCTGAAGGCAGAGAAGGAGGGGATTGAGGATGCCTGAATCCAAAGGGGAATCTTTCCCGGGCGCCTCTGCCGAGATATCGTAGATAAACGGCGCGCCTTGCGGAAGAGGGCGGGCAGTTCCCCGGAAATTACACGAGCCGCCGTAACCTACCCAGAAAAAAGCGATGGGGGTTTCCTGATAACGCAGGCAGACATGCCGATGCCCGGCCTTAAGCCGCATTTCGGTTTCGGCTGGCTGCCGGTTGGAAGGAATGCCGGATGCGCGCGGGGGCGCGTCTTCCAGGGAATATCCTGCAGACCCGCAACCATTGGAAAAGAATCGCCCGTAGACGAACCCTGAGCCGCCCATCCAAACACGCTAGGTGCCCTTGTAAATGTGCACTACCGCGGTGGCGCCGCTTCCGCCGACATTTTGGCTGAGGCCGATGTGCGCATCCTTGACCTGGCGCCCTTCGGCTTCTTTGCGCAGCTGCCATACGCATTCAACGGCCTGCTTGACGCCGGTGGCGCCGACAGGATGGCCGCACGCCTTGAGGCCCCCGGAGGTGTTCACCGGGAGCTCTGCGCCGAGGGCGGTCTTTCCTTCGAGGCTCGCCGGGCCGCCCATCCCTTTGGGGAAGAAGCCCAGGTCCTCTATGGCCATTATCTCCGCAATCGTGAAACAGTCGTGGATTTCGGCGAAATCGATGTCCTTGGGTGTGAGCTTGGCCATGTCGAACGCCTTTTTGCCGGCCACCTGCGTCGCCTTGAGGCTTGTCAGGCTTTCCCTTGAATGGAGCGCGATGGCATCGCTGGCCTGTGCGCATGCGATGATTTCGACTGGCTTCTTCGTGAAGCTGTGCGCGAGCTCCAACGGTGCCAGCACCACTCCGGCTGCGCCGTCTGTTATTGGCGAGCAGTCGAACACCTTGAGGGGATCGGCGACCTTCTTGGATTTCATGACCGTCTCTATCGTTATCTCGCTCTGGAACTGCGCGTACTTGTTTTTCGCCCCGTGCCGGTGGTTCTTCACCGCCACCGATGCCATCATCTCTTCAGTGGTGCCATAATCCAGCATGTGCCTTTTCGCCATGAGGGCGTAAATCGCCGGGAAAGTCGCGCCGAGGAAAAGCTCCCACTCCTGGTCGCCCGCCCCGCCCAGGATGTCGCTTACTGTATTGACTCCGAGGTCCGTCATCTTCTCAACGCCGCCTACGACGACGATGTCGTGGAGGCCGCTGGCGACAGCCATGAAACCCTGCCTAAGGGCAAGCCCGCCTGAGGCGCATGCGCCTTCGACGCGGGTTATCGGTATGGGTGTCAGGCCCATATAATCCGCAATAAGGCCCCCGATGTGCTCCTGGCCGATTAGGCGGCCGGATGCCATGGTCCCGATGAAACCCGCATCTATGCGGTCCCCTGAGATGCCGGCATCGCTGATGGCCTTGATTCCTGCCTCGACGACAAGGTCGCGGAAGCCCTGCTCCCAATGCTCCCCGAACGGGGTCATGCCTGCACCGATAATAGCGACACGTCTCATAAGAATAACCAGGAATCCTATTGTCTAGAAATCATTAAAAGCGAAGCATCCATTGTACTGATATGGGAGCAAAGGTCCTCAATCCTTATTCTGAGGAGAAGCGCGAGGAGTGCGGCATTGTCGCCATTTATTCTAAAACGGGGGAGGACGTGGCGCCTTACATATACCGGGCGCTGGTTGCATTGCAGCACCGCGGCCAGGATGCGGCCGGGCTTGCGGTATTCGACGGAAAGTCGATTGAGGCAAGACGGGGAACCGGCTTGGTGTCCGCTGTTTTCGAGCCTGAGGACATCAAGGTGAAGGGCGATATCGGGATTGGCCACACGAGATACCCGACACATGGCGAATGCAGGCAGTGCGACGTCCAACCGATGGTCTTCGGAGACTTCGCCGCGGCGCATAACGGCCATTTGGCCAATTATGCGGCATTGAAGAAGGATTTGGAAGCTGATGGATATACGTTCATGAGTTCTGTGGATTCCGAAGCGATGGTGTTCATGCTCGATCGCGAGGATGGCCTCGAAAAGGCGGTGCTCGGGATGATGCGCAAACTCGAAGGCTCGTATTCCGTCGCGTCGATTGCGAACGGGAGGCTCGCGGTTTTCAGGGACCCCTTCGCCATCCGGCCCCTTGTCTTCGGGGAGAATGATGATTTCATCTGCTTTGCATCGGAAACCGTCGCCCTCGACATAAACGGCATCCCTTACCGGGGGGACGTGCGTGGCGGGGAACTGGCATGGGTCGAAGGGGGCAGGATTGTCCGTAAAACGCTCGTCAAGGAAACGCCCAGGCACTGCATGTTCGAATACGTATATTTCTCAAGGCCGGACTCCGTCATAGACGGAAAAAGCGTTTACGGGGCGAGACGGCGTCTTGGGGAAACACTGGCTCGGGAAGCTCCGGCCAAGGCGGACGTCGTCGTGCCGGTTCCGGACACTTCCAGAACCGCGGCCGCGGGCTATGCAGCGGCGCTTTCGCTTCCGTGCGAGGAAGGGCTGATAAAGAACAGGTATATCGGCAGGACGTTCATCATGCCAGACCAGGGGATGAGGACGGATGCCGTGAAGCTGAAACTCAATCCGCTTCGCGAAATCGTGTCCGGCCGCTCCGTCGTCCTCGTGGATGACAGCATCGTGCGCGGCACCACGCTGAAGGAGATTACCGCCCTTGTCCGGGGCGCCGGGGCCAAGTCGGTCCACCTGAGGATAACATGCCCGCCGCTGCGGGCTCCCTGCTATTATGGGGTGGACATGTCCACGTACGGGGAATTGATAGCAAATAAAAAATCAATCGAAGAGATACGGTCTTATCTTGGGGCGGATAGCCTCGCTTACATCTCGCTCGGGGGCCTTAAGGAGGCGCTCGGGCTTCCGCTCTGCACCGCCTGCCTCAACGGGGAATACCTCACGGATGCGGTAGGTATGATTGCCAAAAAGGCGAGACTTAGGGAAATCCGGAAATGAGAACGGAAACAGGATAACGTGGGAACATGGTCGTTGTTGAATTCGCATACGGGGAAATGAAGAAGCTGGTGAACCTCCCGAAGGAGAAGATGGTCGCGCTGCTCAGCGAGCTTGGCGCACCTTCTGAATACGAGCCGGAAGTCGACAAGATAATCACCGAGTTGACGCCTAACCGGCCGGACTGGTATTCCATGGAAGGGCTCGCCCGCGCCCTGAAAGCGTACCTGGGCAAGGAACTCCCGGAGTACAAGGCCAAAAAATCGGATTACCGGGTTATCGTAGACCCCTCGGTCTCGGAAGTGAGGCCATACACCGTTTGCGCAGTGGTGAAGGGGCTGGAATTTTCAGACGAGAGGGTGCGCGACGCCGTGCTGCTGCAGGAGAAGCTGCTTGCCACGCTGGGACGCAGGGTGAAGAAGTTCGGCCTTGGCCTCTACCCGCTTCATGCAATCCGCTTCCCGGTCAGGTATACGACGATGAAGCCATCGGAGATAAGGTACGTGCCTCTTGGCCACGACAAAGAGATGGGCGCCGATGAAATTCTTGAAAACCATAAGAAAGGCCAGCAGTACGGGCACTTGCTGAAAGGCCACAAGAGATACCCGGTTTTCACCGATGCGGCGGGCAAGATTATGGCGCTCATCCCGATTGTGAATTCCGCAGAAACCGGAAAGGTCGACGTGGATACGAAGGACATATTCATCGAGGTCTCGGGCATGGAGATGCAATCATGCAAGGCTGCCCTCAACATCCTGGTATGCACATTCGCGGACATGGGCGGCCAGGTTTACGAAGTGGAAATGGATTATGGAAAAGAGAGGTTCCGGTCGCCGGATCTGAGCCCAAAAAGCATGGCCCTGGACATAAAGAAGGTGAATGGGATATTAGGCCTTTCGCTCGGTGAAAAGGAGGTCGCCGGATACCTCGGAAGGATGGGATACGGATACAGTAGGGGGAAGGTATCCATAGCGCCTTACCGGGCCGATGTCCTCGGCATCGTCGACATTGTCGAGGATGTCGCCATCGCATACGGTTATAATAATTTCAAGCCGACGATTCCGGATTTCTTCTCCCCAGGCAAGACGATAACGGAGTATGACGAGGCCGACCGCATAATGCGGGGGATGGGATTCCTCGAGGCGAAGACATTCATCCTCACCAATAAGGAACGGCTGGAGCAGATCGGCGCGGAGAAAGGAGTCGTGGAGATATCCAATCCGGGCACGGCCGATTATACGGTCGTCCGCCCCACCCTGGTGCTGGACATGCTAGAGACATTCCAGATAAACAAGATGAAGGGGCTCCCGCAAAGGTTCTATGAGATAGGCATCGTCCGTGACGGGAAGAAAAGCTCGAAACGGCTCGTCTTTGGCATAATGGACAAGAAAATCGAATTCGCGCATGCCAGGGGGGTCCTCCAGGCCCTCGCATTCGAGAAAGGGTTCGAATTCACGCTGGAAAAGAAGCCCCAGAAGGCCTTTGACCCGGAAGTTTCCTGCATGGTCGTATCTGGGGGCAAGGAGATAGGCGTTTTTGGGAAGATTAGTGGAAGCCTGCTCGATAAGCTCGGCCTGGGTTTCGAGGTATATATCTGCGAATTGGCCCTATAGGGAGACCCCACACTTCCACTATTAGGCTACGGCTTCCAGTTTGGCCCAGGCATCAGGATTCAAGCAGCTCGATGGACTCGATATTGGTTTTATAGACGATGACCGCCCTTCCGAAGCGCTTGAAGAATTTATCCATCATCCTTTCCATCCTGGTTTCCACAGCGAATGCGGATTTCGTCTTCCAAAGCTCTTTTTTCAGCGGAAGCCGGTTCAGGTGATAGTAGAAGAGGCGTTTTGTCCGGTTGAACGATTTCTTGTTCGTCGCTTTCAGGTCGTATATATACAAGACGAGCATGTTTTCACCAGGGAAACCGAAGCGGATTAACGACGGTTATATAGATATTTCAACTTTTTTCTTGGCAAGGCGAAAGGTGTCCGTCTTCTGTATCTATGTAACTATAGTTACATAACTTAATAAACAAACAACAATCGTTTATTAGTGGAACTATACCCCCGCCCCTCCCCCTCTTCAAAACCCATGTCAACGACGACAAGCCCATTCCTGCCGCAGGCTGCGCGCTCGATGAAAACGAAAAGAATTCGAGTTTTGGCTCACTTGGCCTTCTTCAGCTGCTCGCAGTACCTGGAATATATAATCAGCTTACCCATCGCCTTGACCGCGGCATTGGGTGAGTTGTAGCTGGGAACCCCCTTGCTTTCGAGAATCTTCCTGTACGCTTCGGTATATGTCCCGCCTATCGATATGGTCGCAATGGGCTTGGTCCTCTCATCCGAAGCCTTGGTCATGACGTGTATTATCCGCTCATCAATCGGCGGCGTCTGAGTGAGGATGATAATCAGGAGGGCGTCTATGCCCGGGTCCGCCATCATTGCGTCAATCGCCTTGCCATACGCTTCCACGCCGGCATCAGCTACGAGGTCCAGCGGGTTCGCGACATTTCCATAGGAAGGCAGGATTTTCGCGATTATTTTCTTCGTCTCCTCGCTGAATTCCGCAAGCGCCAATCCTTCGCTTTCGATGCAATCGGCCGTCAGCACCCCGACGCCTCCGCCATTCGTTATCACGGCTATCCTGTTGCCCTTCGGCTTTGGCTGGTGGAAAATCTTGACGAAATCGAAGACCTCGGTTATGCCCTCGGCTTCAGTGACTTTCGCCTGCTTGAACGCGGCTTGGTAAGCCAGGTAGCTGCCCGCGATGTTTCCCGTGTGCGAGCGCGCCGCCGCCTGGCCGCCAGCCCCCCGGCCGGCTTTCAGGGCGATTATCGGCTTGACCTTGTTCACCTTCTTCATCGCCTCAAGGAGCTTCCTGCCGTCTTTCGCGCCTTCGATGTAGAGTATGATGATGTCCGTTTCCTTGTCGTTCATCAGGTACTCGAGATAGTCCGCTTCGTCCAGGACCGTGCTGTTGCCGTATGATATGAATTTCGATACGCCGAGTCCGTAATATGCGGCAAGGTCGAGCACGGTAGAGCCCACCGCGCCGCTCTGCGTGATGAACGCTATCCCTCCCGCCCTCGGCCTCTCAAGCTTGTACATCGGCAGGAAAATGCTGTCCACTTTGGTGTATGGGTTGAACACGCCCAGGCAGTTCGGGCCGATAACCGGCATGCCGCTCGTCTCGGCGGTCTTCTTTATCCGCTCTGCCAGGTCGTACCTCTTGACCTCCTCGAAGCCTCCGCTGAGGATTATCACGCCCCCGGCATTCTTCTTCGCGCAGTCATCCACGATGTCCGGAACGGTTTCGGCGGGCGTGGCCACTATCACGCAATCGACCTTGCCTGGGATGCTGCTGACCGAGGGGTAGCATTTCAGGCCGGCGATTTCCTGATATTTCGGGTTCACCGGATAAACCTTGCCGGGAAACTTGCCGTCGATGAAATTCCGCAGCAGCACATTGCCTATCTTGTTCGCCGTCGCAGAGGCGCCGACTATGGCCACAGTGCGCGGGGAGAAAACCGACTTCAGGTTCTGGACTATTTTTTTCATGGCATTACCTGCTGAACCTTGCATCCACAATGTCGCATCCGACCTCATCGAAGACGACCGGGTTGAGGTCCATCTCCAATATATCCTCTTCAAGCATGAACGCGCATGCGCGGAGGACAAGCGTTTCGAGGGATTTCTTGTTTATCGGCTTCTTTCCCCTTGCGCCTTCAAGAAGGGGGTGCACCTTCAATTCGGAGACCATCTCTTCGACATCCGCTGCCGTCAGGGGGCAAATCCTTGCGCTTATGTCCCTGAATATCTCGACGTAAATGCCGCCGAGGCCCAAGACAATCATGTGCCCGAACTGCGGGTCCTTCTTCCCGCCTATGATGAGCTCGACGCCCTTGCGGGCCATCTTCTGGATGAGAACTCCCTCGATCCGTTTCCCATTCGCGCTCTGGGTTATGTCCCGGAATGCCAGGCGGAGCACGTCCTCGCTTTTGATATTCACTTTCACGCCGCCGACATCGGTTTTGTGCTCGATATCCGGCGACACTATCTTCATGGCGACCGGATATCCTATCGCTTTCGCCGCCTTGGCGGCCTCATCGCCGGTCTTGGCAAGCCGGTACGGGAGAAGCTTGAACCCGTGCTTCTCAAGAAGCGCGAAGTCGTCTACGAGTGTCATGGGCTTGGTAATCCAGTTCATATTTATTAATTTGACCGCACTGCGCCAGGCGGCAGGCCGAAGTCGCGGGCGAATCCGTCCATCTCGTTATCCCGCTGCCTGGCCTTGTCCAAATCCTGCCTTTGGATTATCCCCAGAAACTCCGGGTCGGTCCGGACGACATCCTTTGCGTACACCCGGGCGCCGTGTATGTCCGAAACGCCTTCCTGCCCGCGCGGGTGCGCAAGCCTCTCTATGATGGCGGCCGCCTGTTTTGGCGAGGCCTCATAATGCCCTGTGATGAAACAACGCACTGAAACCGGGTCCAGCTCGGTGCCGGCGGCCACTATTGCGTATGCCAGGGCGCTGTCCTGGGAGGAGATGTACCCATTCGTGCGGTAGTGCCTCGGCATCACCGCCGAAACGAAATCAGCCACCTTCGCAATCCTTGCATGGAGCGGCAAATCCATCCCCCTAATCAGTGACGGATAGCTCGGGACCCCGCTGTTCTCCCCGTTGAACATCACATGGTGCAGCCCGACCATATCCAGCATCGTCCGGATGTGCGGCCCGCCTCCGAAAAGCCTTACATATTTAGTCCCGATGGCGACATGCTCCTCGCGCATTATCCTCCTCTCGGCGCTGGTGAGGGGGGCGTCCCGGAATGCCGTGAACCAGCCGAAGTCCACACCAAGTTCCTTGACCAGAATCGCCGTGGGTATGAAGGTTTTTCCGACATCATGGATGAGGCCGCCGGCAAATGCGAGCTTGGGGTCATTGCATATCGCGTCGGTCATCCCCTCCGATGCGGCTTCCACTGCCATCGTATACCCGAACCTGGCCACTTCTATGGAGTGGGCCTTGGTGTAGCTCCATTTCCTTTTGGACGCTTCCTCTATGTCCAGCCTCGCAATCGCAGAGCGCACAAGCGCGCCTATCCCTTGGCCGGCCTTCTCCCTCTCGTCGATGAATCCTTTTGATACAAACGCGCGGACCAGCCCTTCGAGGGCCGGCTCATAGCATGCCGCGCTCCGGAAAGCTAGCGCCTGCAGCGGGCCGGCCTTCGCATGTTTCGTATAATCAACCGCTCTCATAGTGGCACCAGTTATGTCGCAAACATGATTGTTTTTGTAGGACTGCATGCTAGTTTTTATATTACAATCTGGAAGACCATCGCATGAAGATATACACGAAGTTCGGCGACCGGGGAAGCACATCCCTTATCGGCGGCGCCGTGGTCCAGAAGAACGACCCGCGCGTGGAGGCTTACGGGGCTGTCGACGAACTGAACGCGGTCCTGGGCCTGGTCATCGCGTTCGCTGACACCCCATCCGAGCTTGAAGAGTCGTTGAAATCCATCCAGGGTGATTTGTTCGTGATAGGCGCGGAGCTTGCCACAAAGGGAAAAAAGGCGAAGGCAATCCCCCCGCAGAGGGTGGGCGAAATCGAGAAGGAAATAGACGGCATCTGGGCCGGCCTCCCCCCGCTCACGCATTTCATCATCCCGGGCGGCAGCAAGAGCGCGTCCCTGCTCCATATGGCGAGGACGGTCTGCAGGCGCGCCGAGCGGGCGGTCATCACCCTCTCGCAAAAAGAAACGG
Source organism: archaeon (assembly GCA_020053355.1). Lineage (GTDB taxonomy): Archaea > Micrarchaeota > Micrarchaeia > Anstonellales > Bilamarchaeaceae > Bilamarchaeum. Next base: position 17,886 of record JAGVNI010000006.1, read on the forward strand.
TCAATCCAGACACAATCGTCTACATGAACCGCGTGGGCGATTTGCTCTTTGCGCAGGCCAGGTTCGTGAACTATCGGAAAAAAGTGCCCGAGACCGTCTGGAAAGGCCGCTGATTGCGCCGATGCCTGCTATATTGCAGCAACTATCTCCGGGTCAAGGCCCTTGAACCGCCCGAGCCACTCCCTTCTCTCGCGCTTCAGCTCAACGGTCAGCCTGCGGTACTCGCTTTCGCCATAGAACGCTTTCGGGTCGAAGTGGTGCATGTCCACGTCCCCGGCTTCAGCCGCGACAAGGTAGCCCCAATCCAGGTCCTTCTTCCATTTTATCGAGCCCCTTGCCGCATCCGCAAGGAGCCTGGCCGAATCATACACGGTTATCTTGATCCCCTCGTCCGCGCCCGGGTGCGCCCCGAACCTGCCGGTGTCCAGCAGGAAGCATTCAATATGCGGGTTGGCCTTCAGTATTTCCAGGAAGCGGTTTCCCTCCTCTTCCAAGGGGCCTATTATGAACGGGTTCGTGCCGACAACCCGGAGCGGTTTCCCTGCCTGCGTAGGGTCGCCGGCTGACGATTCCACGGATTCGCCAAGCATGAAGAAAGCCGCGGCCTGGGCGGCCGTCAGCTTGGCAATCGGCGGCACAATCGTCTTCCGTCTTGTGATGAATACGATCATGTCGACGCGCTTCAGGTCTATCGAGCGGTCGGTGTAATCCAGCTCCTTCCTGATGACGACGCCGCGGCCATTGGTTGTGATGCCAGAATTGAAGAAGTCGACTTTCCTCCCCTTTCCTACAAAGACGTTTTCCAGTATGGCGTTTTCCGATGTTGCTCCCTTATACAAAAGAGGCTGGGACTCCGGCTCCAGGCCGTCGGTCTTGATGTAGAAATTGTCCTCGGTCCCAACAGCCGAGCCGTCCCGGTTAAGCAGGACGACGTCGTCCTGCCTTATGCGGACAAGCTCCCCTGCCCCTGAATCCAGCCAGTGGTGGTGGCAAGTCAGGGTCGTCTTTCCCGTGGCGCTCAGGCCAAAGAGCAGCATGCCCCTCTCCACGAGTTTCCCGCTTGCCGAATTCCGCACCCTGAGCACCTTCGAGCCGGCATGCAGCCCCAGCCCGCCTCGCTTTTTTTTGTGCGCATACATCATCATGCGCAATCCCGCCTTCTTCACTTCGCCGCAGTAATCCGAGCCCAGTATGATTGTCGTGAACGAGACCGGGTCGACCAGCACTTTCCTCTCCGGCCATTCGGGCACGTCGATGATTGTAAAATCGGCGGCCGCTTTCGGACGGCTTCCGGGCCTCTCCCCGCGCGGCTCGAAAAGCATCCTGCCCCACATGTACGCGAGCCTGGCGAATTTTTTCGTGACAAAAAGCCGGATTCTGGTCCGGTACCCCGTTTTCAGGCACATAATCCTGTCGATGGAGACGAGTTCCCCATCTTTTATGTATTGCGCGACCTTTGCGACCGTTTCCTCCTGCTCCCCGGTCGGCTCGAAAACGATTTCAGTGAATTTCGCGCTCCGTGAGCGGATGGCGGTCACGTAGTTCGCGCTGCCGTACTCAGTGGTCTGCTCGTCCGATTTACCCATCTCCCTGAGCTTCTCCATCGGCGGCGCGAAAATCACCCTGCCGGAACGGGCCGCTTTCGCCGCCTTCAGGAAGATTTCCGCCATGCAACGCATTCTTCCCTAACTTTTAATAAATCCGCGCGGCATATGTCCTTACTATGAGGGGGATGCTTCGTAGGATAGGCTCGTTGAAAAGGGGGGCGGCTGGCTTCCGGATAGCGATGCGCATGGCCGAATTCAAGGCCAGGGGCATGCAGCAATCCGGTGAATTGTTCAAGGAACTCTGCTTCTGCCTGCTCACCGCGAACTACTCGGCAGAGGGCGGGATGAAAATGCAGGACGCGATAGGGGACGGGTTCCTGAATCTTTCCGAGCGCGCGCTTGCGTCGAAACTGAAAACGCTCGGATACCGGTTTCCGAATGCCCGGGCGAAATACATCTGCCAGGCGCGGAAGCACCGCAACCGGCTCAAATCCGTGCTTGCGGCATACCCGCCTGAGGCCGCGCGCGAATGGCTGGCCGACAACATCACCGGGCTCGGCTACAAGGAATCCAGCCATTTCCTCCGCAATGTCGGGGTGGACCGCTTCGCAATCATAGACTTCCACATCATCGACCTGCTGGCACGCCACGGCGCAATACCGAAGCCGCGCTCGAAAACCCTTTCCCGGAAACGTTATCTTGAAATCGAGGGGAAGCTGGCCCCGCTCGCGGCGCGGGCGAAAATCAGCCAGGGCGAACTGGACATGTATCTCTGGTACATGGAGACCGGGAAAATCCTCAAATAGCTACTTCTGCGCAAGCATCAGGAGTCCTGCCAGCACTGCGACTCCTGCCGCCGCGCTGAACGCCACGGGCGTGCCGAAGGTTGCCCAGATTATCCCGAACAGGGCATTCGCCGGCAGGTATGCCGCGCCGACTGCGCTGCTGTACGCTCCTAGTGCGATGCCGCGCGTCTTGTCGCTGGTGATATCTGATATATAAGCCTTGTTCACCGATTCGTCCGCGGCGACGAACACGCCGTAAAGGGCGAAAAGCGCGACCACCTGCCACAGTTCCCCCGCCGCGATGAACCCGACGCAAATCAGCCCATACAGGACGAACGCTGCAGCTATTATCGGCTTCCTCCCAATCCGGTCCGACAACCCGCCAATAGGCATAGACGCCAGGAAATAAACGCCGTTGAATGCAAGATACGCAATCAGCGCGTCCTGCGCGCCGAGCCCGATTTCGCCCGCCCGGACAATCAGGAGGGCAAAGCTGAAATACGCAAGCGAGAAAAGGCAGGATATCTTGAGGAACGCCTTATACCTCGAATCAAGCATCCGGAGGGATTCCCAGAACCGCGGCTTCTTTTCCGCTGCCTTGGCAGCCCCTTTCGGCTCCTTCACGAAAAAGGCGATTGCCACGACAGCAAGGAACGCCGGCACCAGCGCAATCATGAAAATCAACCGGAACGAGGGCTCGCTCTCACCGAAGAATGTGAAAACTGCGAATGCGACCACCGGCCCGACAAGCGCTCCAAGGGTGTCCATGGCCCTGTGCAATCCGAACGCCTTCCCCCGGTTTTTCTCCCCGGTCGATTGCGCGATAATCGCATCGCGCGGCGAAGTCCGGAGGCTCTTGCCTATCCGTTCAGCACCGCGTATCACGAGGATGTGCTGCCAGGCGCTCGCGAAAACCAGCCCGACTTTAAGAACCGACGAAAGCCCGTACCCGGCAATCACGAAGTCCTTCCTTCTCCCCGAGCGGTCGGACCAGTATCCGAAAAAGATGTCGAGGAGGCTCGCTATGCTGTCCGCCACGCCCTCGATAAGCCCGATGACCTCCTTCCCCGCGCCAAGGATGCTGGTAAGGAAGAGGGGGATGATTGGAAAGACCATCTCGCTTGAGACATCGGTAAGGAAGCTGACTACCCCCAGGACGAAAACGTTCCGCGATATCCCTTCGAACAGTTTCATGAAATCCGTCCCTTTTCTAGCGGAAGCCCCCCCCGCCAGATGACCCGCCGCTGAAGCCGCCGCCCCCGCCCGAGCTCCAGCCGCCTGATGAATGCGACGAGAACCCGCCGGACCTGCTCTCGGGCCCGCTCCGGTTTCCGTATTTTTTAAGGTTATAGACCCCCCAGGCGGACGTGTAGTACCTGCGTGATGCGATGCCAACCGAATCGAGGCTCTGCATCCTCTTCGTCGTGAAAGCATCGAGTTCGGACATATGCCTTTTCACTTTGTCCGCCATTCCCAGGGCGCTCGCATAAACCAATATCCCGCCCCATATGACGGCGGACGAAGGCGGGTACTCTTTCAGCCTGCTGGCCTTCACCGCGCGGGCGAACGCGTCCCACTTCTCATATTCGTCGCGAAGGTCCTCATGCACGGTGACGCGCCGGTTGCGCAGCACCAGGTATGCTGCTGAAGGAAGGACCAGGATTACCGCCGCTGCTATCCCTGCCGCTTCAACCGTGTTCCCTTCAGCCAGGTACCCCGTGAGGAATTCTATCCCTATAAAAAGCATGATGCACGAACCAATGAAACCCATCATGAACATGCCGATTACGGCAGCGTTATTCGTGTCGGCGGTATCTTTGAGGTCTGCGACCTTTTTCTCAGAAAGGATATTCGCTACGGTCGCGGAAAACGATTCGATTGCCCCTCCTACGGCGCTCTCCTTCGCCCCTGCCTTGTCCTTGATTTTATCATACTCGGCGGCCATGGCGTCGAGGTCCGCTTCACGCTTCCCCTGCGGGAAAAGCATGTCGAACACGGCTTTCTCGTGGGGTTTCAAGTCCTCAGGCCTGTTTTTCAGAAGCAGGATTGTATGCTCGCGCTTCACCTCTGCGGCCGTCTCGCCTTTCTTCTCCAGCTCCACGATATCCACGCAGCCGCGGTTGATGAGCATGAGTATTGTCGCGGCAAGGATGTCTGCCAGCGGCATCTTGTTGCGCACAAGGACGCTGACGAACGCAGGCTCCTCCTTATCCGGCGGGAGGATGTTCTCCGGGTATTTTGGCTTCCTCCTGTCTTTCACGAACATGAATGCGGCCAGTATGGCGCTTAAAACCGCGGCCGGAAGGCAGCAATAGATGCTCGAAGGCGTCTTTTCCGGTTCAATCAGCATTTTCGAGCCGTAAGCCTCCCGCTCATCATTGAGTATCGCAAGCGCGGAAGCGTTTACCGCATTCGCCGTGTGCAGGGCGCCCCGATCATATAGGTAGCACCCGCCGATGTAGTTGCCCGGGGGCACGTCATTCATCCCTATCACGACGGAAAGGTCGTCGATTTGCGCAGTCCCCTCCTTGGAAGAATAGACCTCGAAATGCATGTCTTTCCCCCGCGCCGCCTCGGGGAGGCTCATGACTGACGCGAATTTCCCGGCAGGCACGCTCCATCCCGCCCCGTAATGCTCGAAGCACACCTTTGCGAAATCGTTGTACAGCTGCGCCCTGTCTTTCAGCGCATAGCCCAGTTCGACGTCGTTTTTTCCCCCATACGTCTTCTTCCAGACTATCTCCGCCTGGCCCTCGTCATTCAATTGCTTCGCAAACGGCACGCCCTCCCCGTTGACTTTCACAAAATGCACGACGATATTGTCCAGCGAGCCGAAATCCGCAATCCTTATCGTGCGGAAGCCTTCGTTGTACGCCTGCTCGAGGGTGAAATTGATGCTTTCGTTGACCTCGAGGCTGCCGTCGTCCTGCACGGCCGCATGCGTGAAATAAGAGTCAATCGAGAAAGAGGATGCGGCTGAGGCAATCAGGATTAGGAAAAGCGCTAGCGGGCTGAATCTCATGGGACGATATCTCACGAAACCGTTTTATTGGTTGGCCGCCGCACCGGTTCCGGCACCGCCGGCCCCCTCCATGCCGCGGAGCTTCTCGATTACCGGCAGGTCGGCTTTGGCCCAGTCGAACCCGCCCAAATCTTCAATCCCCACCCACCGGAAATCCTTGCAGTCGAGCGCTTTCGGCTTGCCCCCGCGCCAGTCGGCAAGGAACGTGCGCATCATTATCCGCGTCTCCCCGCTTTCGGCGCTGGTTTGGCAGAGTTCGGCCCCGACTTCGATGCCGACTCCGAGTTCCTCCATGATTTCCCGCATGAGGGCGCGCTCAGGCGTCTCGCCGGGCTCGATTTTCCCGCCCGGGAACTCCCATTTCCCAGGCTCCCTCTTGCAGTCGTCTTTCCGCTGGGCAATCAGGATGGTGCCGCCCTTCCTTATCACCCCTGCCACGACCTGAAGCGTTTCCACATCCATCCTTGGCCGGCATACTGTTTATATCCCGGATTGGTCCGGGCCCGTTTCGGGGGGGGGGGTTCCTTAGCTTAATAAATGTCATGAGCATTTGAATCTGCAAAGGTGAATCTGATGGCATGCTTTTCCGCCCCTGCGGCATTAGGAGTCGTGACATTCGTTTTCAGGAAGAAGTTCCCGGAGAAATGGCACATCGGGTGGCTGAACACCATGATTTTCGGAGGTTCAGTTGCTCTTGGCGTGGAGCACGTGGCGCACGGTGAAATCGTGCCCTGGCCGCCATTCCTGACCGCGATGACAAACCCTGCAGACACTGCGGCGATGTTCGGAGAAATCGCGGCCGTCGGGATACCGATGACAATGGCGCTAATCGCGGTTTGGGTCGTCATGGTCGTCGTTTACGAAAAAGTCATCCTCGCCGATAGCGCGCCATCCGGGACGGCCGGTTCATAGGTGATTATGCATGTGGCTCGTCATTATCCTCATAGCTGCATTGGCTGCGACTGTGGTTCATTTCGGTGCGAACCCCCTCAGGAAGCACCGCTTCGATTTCCTCGCCCTGATGCTCTGGGGTACGTTCATCATGGTCCTGGTTGACCATTCAATCGCATTCATGGAAGAAGGCGGGGAATTCATATCCCAATCGACAGACGGGTTGGTTGCCGACTCGGCGGTACTCGGCTTGTTCATGGCTGCGCCCATTGTGGTAGCCTGGGTGGCCATGGTCTTTTTAGATAAAAATCATCTGGCGTCCCGCTCGGCGTCACCCACCTGATTTTTTAGAATTCCGTATTGCCAGACCGCACGTTGATGGAATTTTGCGAGTGATTGCGCTCGTTTGATGGATTTTTAGGAGCGTTATGGATTTGATTCCGAGATGCGTAAACCACCGCAAGTTTTATATACCAATGTTAGTTATATATAACATGTTAGTTTAATCTAACATACTGGTGATGCGATGGGCAAACGGTTGGATCTTTTCGTGCGGATTTTCGTTCTGGCTTTGCTGATGGCTGCGTTCTCATTGTTTTTTTCCATGCCTGGCGGCTCCTTGTGGCTGATCAGCTCCATTGCCATTGCCATGGCGGTGGCACTTGTCGCTATCGTTGCCGCTTCTGAAAAAGTCACATCAATGAAAACAGGATTGCCGTTGGATGATGAACTCTCCAGGAAAGCTACTTGGAAAGCGGGATATTATGCGTTTGTCGCTGGATTATGGCTTGCCACAGGCATAATGTTCGCCAACCTGGCCATGATGGAGTTTTTTAAGCTTCCAAGCCTGGAGTTTCGGTATGCTTTTGAGGCGATGGTTATTGTGCCGGGGCTCACATTCGTCGTTCTCGCGATGTGGTTCAAGAAAAAAGGGAACATGGACTAGGTGTTCGGTTTGAGGACAAGAATCCGGGAGCTAAGGGAGAAATTCAGCCTCACCCAGGAAGGCCTCGCCAAAAAGGTCGGAGTGCGAAGGGAGACAATCGTCTTCATTGAAAAAGGCGATTACAACTGCTCCGTCCTCCTCGCCCATGCTCTGGCAAAAGAGCTGAAAACAACCATCGACAAGCTGTTCATCTGGGAAGACTAACCCTCTCTCCTGGTTAATTGATGAAATGTCAGACCGCACGTTGGCGAGGATTAAGTATATAGTGAACTCACAGTAACGTATCTAGTAGCTATTCTACTGCATCTTTCTTAAGGATTTTTTGTACTTCTGCCACTATATTCCCTATATCCGTATCTGAGTCTATTCTTTTTGCATATCTATCTGCGAGCATCGGCATCTTTTCTTGAATTTCCTCACGGGAAATGCCACACCAAACAGGAAGGACTTTCTCCTTGCCTTCTAAGGCGTCCAATTCTTTCTGTGCCCATCCTTCCTTGTCGAGAAAATTTCGTGAAAGAAGCACGACTCCGTATCTCGATGAAATCAGTCCTTTTTCAATGCTCCTTCTCAATCCTTTGCCCCACTCTAACTCAGTCTCATCATACCACACTCTAATGCCAACTTTTTCTAGAGCGATGTAAAGTGGTTTGGCTATCTTTTCCTTATCCTCTGATACGTGGCAGATAAAAACATCATACTCTTTTTTTGGAAATGTTTGCGGTGATTTCTTCACGGGTGCTATTTCAGAACTCTCTTTTTGCTCTGATTCAATTATGTTCTCTACCACCTTAATTCCACGATGCGTTATGACTATCGCCCCCCCCAAAGCAAATGTTTCAATCAGATCCTCATTCTTGAGATATTCATATATTCTTTCAACATATTGTCTATCAAATCCGAGAGACCTTCCAATTTCCCACATGTCGACGCTTGTTGATTCATTACCCTCGGTTTTCTCGTAGACTTTACGTAAAAAAAACTCTCTATCATTTTTAATCTGTCTAATGTCCATAACGATACGCTGGGTCGGTTCTTTACTATCTTCATAATTGATTATTTTTTTCCTTACTTCAGGATCGTACGGATACTTTTGATGTAGCCACTCTAAGTCATCTATAGAACCAGTTTCTAATAGTCGTTCTTTAGCCTTATTATCATAGTGATTTCGCTCCAATATGCCCCGTAATATTGTCGGTGAAGCTAGTTTTTGCAACTTATCCCTAGCCTCAAAATCATACGGGTATTTTTTACATAACCATTCAAGGTCCTCTGCAGTTCCTATCTCAATTAGCTTTTTTCTGGCTTCATAATCATATGGATTTTTCTCAATTAGTTTTCTTAAATGACTTGTTCCCACGTGTCTCCCTCATTTTTTGATTCATAATCGCCTTACGTTCTCGAATAACATATGTCAGACCGCACGTCAATCGTCATCGCGCGCAGTGCTGCTCTCGCAGCACGCGTGACCAAAATGCTTGCGCATTTTGATCATGGGCCGTGGCCGGGATTGCTCCCTGGCTCCGAATACGTTGACACGCAACGGAGCGCGGGCTTAGGGCTTGGCTCAGTGATCACCTTGGTCATCACTCATAAAAACATCGCAGGTGAGATATTTAACCAGATACGTCGTTCAATGCGGAGCTATTACCCATGCTTGACTGGAGCTTGATACTCGCCGCGGCCTCAGGGCTCATACTGTTCCTCTACGGGATGGAGCAGTTCAGCCGTGAAATCCAGAAGGTCGCCGGCGAAAGCTTCCGCGCGTTCCTGAAAAAGGCGACAAAAAGCACCGCGCGCTCCGTCGTCCTGGGCGGCCTTGTGACCGCGCTCGTGCAGTCCAGCACGGCCGTCACCGTCATAACCCTCGGCCTGGTGGATTCGGGCCTGATTTCCTTCATGCAGAGCCTGGGCGTCATCCTGGGGGCAGGCATCGGCACGACAATCACCGCGCAGCTGGTCGCGATAAAATTCACCGCCCTCGGGCCGGTGTTCATCCCCCTCGGCTTCCTGCTCGGAATATTCGGGGGGCGCTTCTCATTCCTCGGCAAGCCGCTTTTCTTCTTCGGGCTTGTGTTCTTCGGGATAGGGATGGTCTCGGACGCGGCCCTGCCGCTCCGGGACGACCCGGCCGTGACGTCATATCTCGCCAACCTCGACAGCGTGCCCCTCGCCATCCTCATAGGATTCATCCTGACGAACCTTTTCCAGTCCAGCTCGGTCTTCACCGGCCTTGTCGTCGTCCTGGCGGGAAGCGGGGTGCTGACGGTCGAGCATGCAATCCCTCTGGTCCTCGGCTCCAACATCGGCACGATAACGCCGCTCATCGCGTCATTCAACATGGGCCTTTTCTCAAGGCGCACCGCCGCCGCCCAGCTGTTGTTCAACATCGGCGGGGTGCTAATCATCCTTCCGTTCCTCAACCTGTTTTCCTCGGCGATTATCGACCTGGGCGGCACTTCCGCGCAGCAGGCTGCGAACGCCCATACCCTCTTCAATGTCATCACCACGGCGATATTCCTGCTTTTCCTGGGGCCGATTAGCAGGCTGATAGAGAACCTGATTCCGGGCAAGGAGGAGGAAATCCTGTTCCAGACCGTGGCGCTCGGAGATGCCCTTCCGGAAGATGACGCCCAGGCGTTCTCGGTTATAGAAACCGAACTGCGGAACCTCCTCGAAAAGACGGAAAATGTGCTAAACGAATCCGCGGCAATGCTGCCAACGCCCAGCAAGAGCGCGTTCGCGCGGCTCCTGAAAAGGGAGGAGCTGAACGATTATCTGGATGAGAAGATTGAGAGGGCGGTAATAGACATCTCGCAAAGGAAGCTTGGCCAGAAAGAGGCGTCGAGGGCGGTCCTGATTGTCCGGATATCAAACGCGCTCGAGCAGCTGGCCGACCTTGGGACATCCATAGGCTATATCGCGAATTCGATGGAAAACCGGAACCAGCGGATGTCGGACGAAGCGCTGGGTGAGCTCGAGGACATCCACATCCGCCTGGAGGAAGACATCCGCCTGCTGAGAAACAACTTCCCGAGGATTAGCGAGGCGGATATCGGCTCGATGCGCCAGAACGAGGTATTCATACGCGAGCGCATCAACCTGGCATACTCAAACCACCTGCGGCGCCTCTATCGGAGGAAGGTGTCTGTCAACAACGCCTTCGTGAAGGCGATGTCCCGAATGGAATCCGCCCACGCCAAGCTTCGCGAAGTGCGCAAGCTTTGCGAGATGTACGGGCGGCCCTGAACCCATCCACTGCCCGCAGTTCGTGATAGCCTTTTTATTGCCGCCATCAGATAGTCAAGCCGATGCTCGAGAACATCAACCGCTTATTCATCGGCTTATTGATGCTTGCGGCGCTGACAGGAATGGCCCTCAGCATGATGGCGTTATTCCTCCCCCAGGTACTTCCCCCGGAGAGCGAGCTTGACCTGGAGCACATGCAGAAGATGGGCGACTTCATCCTCGTCTCTTCCCAAGCCGTTTCAGCCGCTGCGACTCCGGCCGATTCTCCTTATCCGGTCAATATCACACTCCAAACTCCCCCCCTCGGCGAATCCGACCTCCTTTTTTTGGATACATATGCTGGAGGAAAGCGGCTCAGCTCCATCGATTGCTTCGAGGGCTTCGATTCCGAGGACGAATACCTCGGCATCAGTGAAATCACCTGCACCGCATACCTGCCATACGATTACGAGCCCGGGGCAAAATACAGCGTCGTCGCGGTTTTCACGCATGAGGGGGCGGAATACGCCGCCGGCCCTGCTGAAATCTCCGTCGACTGGCGTGATTACGAAGAGCAGTTCTTGGGCTTCTCGTGGTTCATGGGCCTCTCGGTGTTCCTGATATACCTGATTGTCCTTTTCCCGGTTGCGCTCCTGGTCATCGGGACGGCCATGAAAACGCCCCATAAGACGGCGGCGCCCGGCGAGTACTCGTGGAGGGCCATGCTCTCCCCGCTGGATTTCGGCAAGACCCTCCTCCAGAAGTTCCATGCCCTGCTCCTCTCTCCCTATTTTTGGGCCTTCGAAGCCGCGGGAATAGCAATAATCCTGCTTTACATGGCCCTCGCAGCCGAGATGTGGAAATCCCACACGGCATTCATCGCATTCATATTCTCCGGCCTGATGGCGCTTGTCGTGCCGCTCCTATGGTGCGCGGCCTGGTGGTACGCGGATTACCGGGAGCGCGAGCCGCTCCGGATAATAATAACCCTTTTCCTCTGGGGCATGCTCGCCGCCCTGATGGCAATCGGCCTGAACACCTTTGCGGATGCGGGGCTTGCATTATTCGGCCTCGGTTTCTTAGGCTCCTTCCTGGTCGCACCGGTCGTGGAGGAACTCTACAAGGGCTCCGGCCTTACCCTTCTGTCCGAGCACCATGAATACGATTCGGTCGAAGACGGCATCGTTTTCGGCTTCACGATAGGGATGGGATTCTCGTTCATTGAAAACTGGATATACTTCATCGGCAACCCGATGGGCTCCGACATCATCAGCTGGTTCTTCCTGTTCCTGATGCGCTCGGTGTTCTTCTCCGCGAACCACGGGTTCTACACCGCCATCACAGGCGGCGTAATCGGCTATTTCATCGAGCGGAAGTTCAAGGCCCCCGGCCTTGCCCTCCTGATCGGCTTCCCCCTCGCAGCCATCTTCCATGCCCTCCACAATTCCGGCGAGATGCTGATTGCCCTTCTTGGAATAGGCGGGACTTTCATATACTGCTGCTTCCTGATTCCGGTCTTCGACTACGGCGGCTTCGTCATCCTCATCCTGTTCTTCATACGCTCCGTGATTCGGCAGAAAGGCGCATGAGAGGCCAAATTCGTGCATAATACCTACATTTGACCATTTTAAATAACCTTATAAACTTAGGTTGCGCAATCCTGATGTGCAATCATTAGAAGCCCGGGAAATCGTATCTTCGCAAGGCGACCGGCACGAATTCAAGCAGAAGCGCCGGCAAATATTCAAATCAGCCCTTCTTGCCGCCGGCATCGCGGTTGTCGCTGTGTCGTTTTTATGTGTTGAAAACCCCCGGCAAAACGTTGCCCACCAAATTACGGGAATAACGATTCCGGCGGAGGAAAAAGCCAACGCCCCCAGGCCAGGCCTGGCTGCCGGAAAGAACCGCCCACACAGGCGATTCGCCCCCCCGGAGAAATTCCCCCCGGATTCTTCCGAGTCCGTCAGTGCTTCGCCCGACCCGGAGGAATCTCAGCGAACGAGGCATCTTTCATGGACCTTCCAATACGCTGATCTGGACTGCCAGATGCTGCCTGCCACTCAAGCCCGCAGCTTGATTCCCGAAGGCATGCAGTCCGGCGAAATGGTGGGGCAGTTATTGCGTTTGCATGACGGCACGGGGTTTTCCAATGCCAGCCTGCCCGAGTCGTATTACCGCGTCTCCATCACCAACTTAAAGTATTTTTATGACAAAACCGATGTCTGGAACGTCCTGTCATTCGTGCGGCATCTCGACTCGTTGAACCTCGAAACTGGGTCAACGACCCTATTCGATGAGTATGCGAAAATATGGCTTGAAGGCGGGGCGGACGCCATGCTTCCGGACCCCAACTGCATGGAAAAAATTGCCATGGCGATTTCTCTTCTCCGCATGGCACGCAACGACCTGTCCGAACTGCTTGGCAAAGACCCGTCTATGGCCCCCGAAGTGCTCGGCTCCCTTTCCGAGCCTGCCCGGCGAATCGTGCTATCCGGGGCTGTTGGGGTTGCGCTTGCCGACCCAGGGCGGCCGAATATCGAAGACCTGTTCGATTTCCTCACCACTGAGGATAAAATCGCGCTTATTAAAATGTACGATTCTTCCCTTCCGGATTCCGAACGGCTTGGAGAAACCCTGGTCGGGTCATTGCTATCCCTTCCGGAGTCCAAGCTTTGGAATCTGCTCTCAGACCGTATGGATAGGTTCAAGGTTTATTCATCCGAGCGCGAGCGCATAATGCGCGAATCAGACGCCGACGCTAAATAACCCCCCGCGACTGAACCCGTCCCGACGCTGGTTTTAATCTGTTCCATGCCAATTGGAATCCGATGATAAAATCCGTCCGCCTGGTGTGCTGGCGCTCGCATAAGGACACGCTCCTCGAGTTCCGCCCAGGCACGAACCTCCTAGTCGGCATCATGGGCGCCGGCAAGTCCAGCGTGATGGAGGCCATCTCCTTCTCGCTTTTCGGCACATTCCCGGCTCTCGAGAGGCGGAAACTGAAGCTCGAGAACATAGTCCGGCTGAACGAGCCCCAGGCAAAGGTCGTCCTCGAGTTCGTCTGGGATGATGTGCCATACCGCATCGAGCGGATTATCGACCGCTCGAAAAAGGGCGTCACCACCCACGCGGAGATGTACAAGGCGGGTTCGATGGTCGAGCACGGCCCCACAGGCGTTACTGCATATATCACGAACCTCCTCGGCATTGATTACGACCTTTTCACGAGAGCCATCTACTCCGAGCAGAACAACCTGGACTATTTCCTGAACCTCGGGCCCATGAGGAGGAAGGAGGAGATGGACGTCCTTCTCGGCCTTGACCGGTTCGAGGCTGCGCGCGCGAACATCGTGACCGTGATTAACCGTGTCCGCTCGAAAAGGCAAATCCTGGAAGAGGGCTTCAGCAAGGATTTGCTGATGGCGGCCGAAGCGAAGGAGAAGAAGCTCTCGGAAGAGCACGCCGCTCTCGCCGAATCCGAACGGAAAGCCGCAGAGTCGCACTCATCATCTTCCCGGGAAGCCCAGGCGGTGTCATCCCGATTCGTTGAGATGCGCAAATCGAAGGAAGCCTATACGCGCCTGTCCCTAGACGAGGTGCGCATATGCGCGCAGCTGGAATCCCTGAAGAAGGAAATCGAGGGCAAGAGCGTGGACGAACCCGCGCTTGCAGCCTTGGAAGAGAAGCTGCGCTCGCTTAACGGTGCGCGGGCGGAGCTGGACGCAACCCGCAAGGCATTGGAATCCCGCCTCTCGTCATTGTCAAAGGAATCCGGTTCGGCTGAAGCCGGCCTGAAGGCGGCCGTCGATGCGAAAAACCGCCTGGATGCGGCATCGGCCGAGCTGTCGTCCGCCCTTGGCGGATTAGACCAGCAGGCACTCGCAAACCGGCAGAAGGAAGCCGAGGGGGCCCTGCTCGCAGCCGAATCGGAGCGGAAATCCCTTGAGCGCGAGGCCGCGGAGCTGGCCGAATCCGCCCTTCGCCTCCGCCCAGGCCTTTCCGAATGCCCCCTCTGCTCATCAAAGCTCACAGACGACGGGATAACTCACGTCAAAGCTGAAAAGGACAGGATGGTTGCGGAGAAAAAAGCCCGTGTTTCGGCGCTCGTGGCGCTCATATCGAAAAGCAGGAAAGAGAACGATGAACTGATGGCGAGACTCAGGCGCGCCGCCCTCCTTGGCGACAAGTGCGCAGGCCTGAAGAAGGATGCCGCAGGCGCTGAAACGCTCAAGGCGAAGAAGGCGGAGATAGGCGGAAAACTCGCCTTGGCCATGGATGAGCGCAAGCACCTTTCTGTAAACGCCGATTCCCTTGCCAAGGATGCCGAAGGGCTGAGGGCGCAAATAACCGAGAAGAAAAGCCTGCTCAGTAAGCGTGCGGATGCGGAATCGGCGGCAAAAAAACTCGGTGAGGTGCGCTTCGCCCTGGCCGGCCTTAAGTTCGATGAACGCACCTATGAGGAATTCAGGGCGCATGCCGAAAAAGCGCGGATTGATGCCGAGCGCGCCCTTTCTGCCAAAAAATCCCTTGAAACCCAGGTGCGGATGACCGCAGACATGCTTGCACTGGTGCGCGGGGAGCACAACGCCCTGAAAAAGACCGCTGAAGATGTGCGCGGCCTGTTCGCGCTTGAAGAGCAGCTGGCGATATTCAAGAACGCCCTCCTCGAGACCCAGACATCGCTGCGCCTGAACCTCGCGGACGCAATAAATGCGGCCATGAACGAGGTCTGGCCGGTCTTCTACCCGTACCGGAATTACCGCGCCCTGCGTCTTGGCGTAAGCGAGAAGGACTACGCCTTCGAAGTGGATGATGGGGGCGGGGAATGGAAGGGCCTGGAAACTGTCGCAAGCGGCGGAGAGCGGGCATGCGCGGCGCTTGCGTTACGTGTCGCCCTCGCGATGGTCCTCACACCCAGGCTCGGTTGGCTGATTCTGGATGAGCCGACGCACAACCTGGATACCGAAGCGGTGGAGATGCTCTCATCCGCCCTCGAATTCAAGGTGCCGGAAGTCGTGAACCAGACGTTCGTGATAACGCATGACGAAGCGTTCATGGGCTCGGAATTCGCGTCCAGCTACAGGCTGTCCAGGGATAAGGAGCATAACGGCGAGACGAAAGCAGAAGCGACATGAGCAATGGCATCGTCCAAATCCCGCCCTGGCTCACGCTGGATTTGTTCCGCTTTTCCATAAAATAATCAGCTGTAGACGTCTTCCTCTATCCTGCCAACTATGTCCAGCTGGTCGGAAGCCTTCTTTCCGGTCCGGTCGGAATACCATTCCCTGCAGCCCTCTTCATTCTGTGCTGCGTAATAAGCGATTGAGCAGTAGACGTCCTCTTTCGTCGCAAGCCCTATCGCGAACAGGTACTGGAGGACGCTCTTGAATTCGTCTATGACGAACGCCCTGCGCCTGGAAACGCGCAGTTTCCTCAGGTCGGTGAACAGCATGTCGTCGCGGCCGAGCAGGATGTTGTTCAGGGTGAACCTCCCTATAATAAGGTTCGTGGCATGCAGCTCGGCTATTTTTTCGGTTATCATCTCGACGAGCCTGCTCTTGCCCGCCCTATCGAGCGTGTCGACGTCGGTGAAATGGACATTCGCCTTCGCTATCCTCTTGTCGAATGCCCATGACTCGTGCTCTACTTTGGATATGACGTAATCGTTGCCAAGGGCGGTCCTCATGAACCCGACGATGTTCTCAACCGCACCCCTTATCTTGCCATAGGCGTTGTATAGCGCCATGGCGATTTCCTTCACGGTCTTCCTAAGGATGTACGTGCTGTCGTTGTGCTTGAAGCAGATGCTGTCAGCGCCGTCCCTTGCGGCGACGCGATAGAAGTTTTGGAGGTCGTCCTCGCCCTTGCGGAAATCTATCCTTTTCACGCGGATGCATTCGGACTTGCTCTCCTTCCAGTCGTATTCCTGGCTGACCGTCTCGCCGGATTCCTGCTTCCGGGACGATACCGGGACTTCCTTGGTGAATTCGGGCAACATGTAATCATCGTGCTTTCCAGCGTCCAGGCTGAGCTGCCTGTCGCCTTCCTCCTGCACGAACGCAAATTCCGTTTTCTTCATTGTGGAACCTCTGGACCTGGTTGCCTACGAATATATATTTTATGCCACCTTCAGTTTTTAAACCTGTGTCACATCTTTCGAGTTTCGTAAACATCCCCGCGACTAATCCGTCTCGATTCTCGGGGCGAGGAAATACACGACTTTGGCGCCCTCGATGTCGTATTCAAGCTTCAGCGGCCGGTCTGTCTCCAGGTTGATTGTGATGTTGGATTGGGCGCTCGTCGCCTTCACCATGTCCTCAAGGTACTGCAGCGGGAACGTCGCTTTGGCGCCGCTGACGACCGTCAGTTCGGGCAGCTCCGCGCTTCCCTTGTCGAATTCGGCCTTGACATCGCCGTTCTCGCCCCGCACATCCACGACGAACTGCGTGTCGCTGAGCTGCAGGCGGACGTGCGAACTTATGAGTTTCGCGTCTTTAAGGGTCTCCTTGAATGCATCCGCCTTTATCCGGACGGTGTTCTGGAACTCGATTTTAGGCTCCCTCTGCACCCGGTCGCCGGTCTCGATAAGCGGGACCTTGAACGTCCTCTTGTGCTTGTCCCCGAAAAAGCGCACGACAAGGCGGCCTTCTTCTACAGAAAGCTCGGCCTTCTCGCCTTTTTTGCCTCGCGCCAGCACGTTCGAGAGCTGGCCGATGTCCGTCCCGATTTTCATCTCTTCCGGGACGTTGTATTCGACGAATGCCTCTTTCGGCATGGTGAACGACACCATGGAAATCTGCGACGGGTCCATGGCTTTAAGGTGCAGGCCGTCGGCCTTGACCTCGAACTGGCCTTCCTCGACCAGGCAGACGATTGAATCGATTGCCGCTTTCAGCGCTGGAGCTTCCTGTATGACTAGCCTCATGATAATAACCTCCCGAATCTGATTAGGGTAATAAGACTAATAAGGATTGCGCTACCCCACCTGGTTGTCCTTATACGGGGCGGCCTTAAACCATAAGCGGCAACTCGGTAGCTACTCTTGTCATCACGAATCAGTCTGGGACGGTCTCGTCATCGTTGCCATATGATACTCCCAGGCCTGGTTTTTAACCCATCTGTCTGGTTATGGTCGTAATCTCTTGCCGCGCATGTTTATAAACAATTCCCAACAAATTCCCACCATGTGTCGCCCACTGGCAGCCAAACCCAAGGATTACGGGCAGATCGCACAAGGGGCTTCCACGGCCATCCGGGCCAAGCTTGTGACACTTTCGATGGAAGAGGGCATCGTAGGCGGGGGGAAATCGCTTCTTGAGGGCGCAGCCCTTCTTGTGGCATTCGAGACGCGAAAGATTGGGCGCGGCGAAGAGCCCGAGGTTCATGAGGATGCGGTGCGGGTGCTCCGCACCCTGGAAGAATCGCCTCCTCTTGGGACATATCTCTCCCTCATCCGGGACGGCATTTGCCAGCCTGAATCCGTAAAAGACTTCGTAGCCCTCTGCTTCGAACTGTCAAGCCTGGCCAAAACCCATGTCGCGCTCAAAGCGGAATCGCTGAAGCTGCGCGTGCCTTCATTGCCAGCATCCTTCAGGGAGCACGTGGTGGATGCCTTGCTGTCCGATGCCTATGCCTCCCCCCAGGAGCGCTTCGAGGCCGCAGTCCTTTCAGCATACCTCTATGCGTTATCCCCTGGCGAAGCGGGGCAATACTCGGATATCCTGAAGATGAGCGGCGTATGCGACTTCTCCGGCCTGTTCGCAAAAGTCATCGACATCCCTTCCGAAACCGTAAGGGACCCCCGCGGGTTGATTGGAAAAATACGTTCATTCCTGAATCTGCAACTGGCAATCCTGGGCTTCGATTCGCATGAAGAGCCCGATAACCCCGGACCGGACGACCCCGTCCCTCCAGCCGAAGAGGAGGAAGAGCCCGCGCCCATCACCAAGCCCAGCATCGTCCCCTGCGCCAAAGTGGACCTGTTCAGGCCGGTTCCGGAAGGCAGCGTCTCGGTGTTCCCTGCCCCGGAAGAACCCCCCGCCATTTCGTCCGAGGGCTCAAACATCGCATCATTCATCCAATCCGGCACCACCCCGGCATTTCCGGCAATATTCACAGACGACCAGATAATCAATGACGCCCTGCTCGCACTCGAAGGCCTGGAGTCGAAATCTCTTGAAGACCTGGATGTGCTCGAACCCGGCCTGTATCAATTGATAATCGCCCGGAACCTGCAGGCGAGGTTCGCATCAGCCTTGAATAATGATATGGGAGAGCCCGGAAGCATGGACCAGACAAAGAGGCTAGATTGCGGCACAAAGCCGTCCAATCCGCCAATCCCGGCAAGCTCCAATGCGGAATCCCTCCGCCAAATGGACCTCCGCGGCAGGTCGATGGATGACGGGACCATGTGCCGGCTCATATGCCTCGAATGTTTCAAACTGGGGACGGCAAAACCCATTATCGGAGGCCAATACGCTCCCATCAGCGTCCTTCGGTCGAATCTCCAATGGAGGCTAAAAGGCGATTTGGAATTGAACAGGCAGTTCGCCAGGGTTTGGAAGGCCATGGACCGCGCAGGGGCAATCGCCCATAAAAGAGATGCGGCATCCTTGCAGCCAAATGCTGATTTCACCGACCCAATCGTGAAAGATGCAGTTGCCTGGGCCACCCGCCACCACCGCCAAATCAGGAATCCCCCACAGACAGACCCAAGCGCCAATCATTCCAGTGGCGGGCATGACGAGCGCAAATAGCCCATCATTCCCGGTTCGGATTCATCTCGCGCCTGTCAAACTCGCCAGCACGCAAGACCGTGAACCTGCCGAAACGTGCCACTACGGGCAGCCCCTCTGTCCCGATTGGGTTTGCCCGCACGGTCATATCGCATGCCCCGCCGTACCAGGGATTCTCCTCCTTCATGCCTCCGTCGCATACGAGAAGGTATCCCCCCTCCCCCATGTCATCCCGGACCTCGAATCCGGCAGCCGCCACCCACTGGCCGGTTCCGCCGGACATCCCGGTGAATACGATATCCGGCCGCTCGGAATGGAGCTTGAGGAGCCCGTCCCATTCCTCCTGGTATATTATAGGCGAGATATCCAGCCCGGAACGGACAAACCCGGCAAGGGTGAGGATGCCGACAAGGAGGCATGCCCCGATGAACGCGCGCTGGTCCGTCCTGAAGTATCCCAGTCCAATCCCAGTGAGGATGGCTACCGGCACATATGCGTCCCAGGCGAAACGCATCTGGAAATCGGGCCGTGTGATTAGGGGCTGCGAAAGAAGGACGCCCATGAAAAGCCAAGGGAGGAAGAGCATCGCGTGCTTGCGCCCCAGCCTGGTCATGCCGAGCAGCGCCGGTAGCAGGAATAACGCATACTCCGTGAAGAAGACCGGATTCAGCCCCACAGTTTCGCCCTGTCCTATTACGCCGATGCTCCCTTCCCCTATCATCCCCTTTGCAAGGACAATCACGATTCCCCCGGACATCAGCACGGCGAGCATGGAAATGCAGAACCACGACTCGGCCGATATCCGCGACTTATCCAGCCATTCCAATGCCGGAACGAGCAGCAGGAAAGGGATAGCGGATAGGACCGTGAAGGCGCCCGATGAGAAATGGCTGCCCAGCATAAGGATGGCGAAGAGGGCTGAAGCCGCGGCGTCGGCGAAGGAGAATTTTTCCGACGCTTTCAGCATATAATACAGGAACCATGCCCCGAAAAAAAGCCCCACGGCGTTCTTCAGCAAATCTCCGGTCATCAGCATGTTTGTCGGAGAGAATGCTGCGAAGAAGGCGGCAAGCAATGCGGCATCCCGCCCCCCGCCAAGGCGTTCTGCCAGTTTGAATGCCGGGAAGGCTATCGCCGCCGAAGCGAGGGCAATCGCTATCTTGAAGCCCAGCATTATGCCGAATACGGCTGCGAACGTCCCCGCATAATAGAACGCCAGCGGGGGGTCGGAAACGTCCGGGTACCCCTGCGTCAGAACCTCCCGGATGTGCTCCACATAATACCCGGCGTCGTTGTTGTAGACGAGCGGCTCGCCAGCCAGGAAAAAGAGCTTGAGGGCTAATGATGCGAGGAAAATCAGCGCAAGGACGGCGGCATGCGCTCTGCGGCTCTCCATGCCCTATCCCTGTCTTTTTCCATATTTAACCATGACTGCCACCCTAAGGGGGGACAGCTTAGCGGTAGCTCGACTGGTCAGCCTTCGTCATCTTCGCCGGCGGCTGGGGCGCAGGCGGCCTTGCCACGACCTGTATCTTCGGCAGCTGCCTGCTCGAGAACGCAAGGAGCGCAATCGCTATCGCGCAAAGGCCGAGGCCCACGATGATTTCCCCGCTCCCCTTTATCCTGAGGAAGTCAGTTATGAACATGGCTGCGCCCAGCAGGATGAAAAGCAGCCCGAAAACCAGTATCAAGTCCCCGGTCATGGTAAGGGCGGCCGCCCTCATGAATGGCGGCATCTGCCGGGCCTGCATCTGCGGGGGCGCCATCGCTTCTTCCTCTTCATCCATAATCATCCCTCAATCCGATTCTGCCTTACCTTGACCCCGGCATCTCGGAGCAGCCTCATCGGCGTCTCTCCCATCGGGTAATCGACGTTGTAGACGACCTCCTTGATGCCGGCGTTTATTATCATCTTGGTGCAGAGCAGGCACGGGGAGAACGTGGTGTATATCGTCGAGTCCTTGATGCTTATCCCATGGTAGGACGCCTGGACGATGGCATTCTCCTCCCCGTGGCTGCAGAGGCATTCCTCAAGGTTCTTGCCTGACTCTGTGAAGCTGTTGCACCTGGGGCATCCGCCTTCGGCGCAGTTTCTCGTCCCGCGCGGCGTCCCGTTATAGCCGGTAGATATGATGCGCTTGTCTTTCACGATGACCGCGGCCACCTTGCGTTTCACGCAGTTGCTCCTGGATGCGACCACCTTCGCTATGCTCATGAAATAGTCGTCCCATGACGGCCTGGAAATCTTGAACTTGTCCGATACTGCGGCGAGATTCTTGTCGACCTCGTCATGGAGCTCGTTCAAATCCCCCCCGTTCACGATGCGCTTGTCGGCGAGGGCGAACGTCCCGAGAAGGTTCTGCTTCGTTTTTTCAGCGTTCTCCATCTCCAGTTTCTCGATTTCCAAAAAAGCCTCGAACGTGCGGGGGTCCTCCTCGCGGTCCCTCGAGCGGATGCGTTCAAAGCGCACTTCGGCCGGAGCGGTGACGTAGAACAGGAAGAACCGGCCGAGTTTCCGGAGTTCCTCCACCTCAGCCGGGTTCCGGATGGAGTCTATGACGTAGTTCTTGTCATTCTGGATTTTCTGGGCGAGTTTCGCACCGAGAATCCCGGGCCCAAAGCGCTCGCGGAGCTCGTTGCCCTTCCGGATCAGGTTCTCGCGCGTGACCGCCTTGCCCTCAGCCTTCACTTCCTCGCGTATTATGTCGGAGAGCGAGTAGAAATAGAACCCCTTCTTCATCAGGTAATCCGCTATCGTGCTCTTCCCCGCGCAGTTCTCTCCCGTCAGTCCTATAATCATCCAACCACCAGAAATCGCAAGCAGTACTCTCCTTTCCGGATTAAATACGTTGTTGTTGCGGGAAAGGCATCAGGAAGGCGGATGGCGAATACCATCCCCTTTAAACATTTTTTACCATATACTTTTTATATGGCCGCCCAACCCCAGCCCCAAGCGCAAACCTGGCATCAAACCATTACGAGAAGCATCCTAGTGGAGGTCGGGCACGGCCAGTTCCCCATATGGCGGACATTGCGGAAGCTTCCGCTCGTTGACCAGGCTTACATCGGGCTGGACATCGACGCAAAGAGCTGGCCGAACGAGAAATCGCCGTATTACGACCTTGAAAAGGGCAGGCGGAAAATACTCGACCGGGCGGCGCAGGGGCATGACTGCAGGTTCATGAGAATCGGCTTTGACGGCACCCTGCCGCTTCCGGGTTCTGCTGCATCGGAGGTCTATCTCTCCCTGGTCGCGAACGACCCCAGGATACCAATGCATGTGGTCGAGCGCCTGCTCCACGAATCATGCCGCGTCCTGGCACCCGGAGGCCATCTGGTCATAGACAACGGCGCGGTAATGGCAATCGACTGCGGCGATATCATCGTGAGGGGCGAGCCGCCAAGAATCATATTTACGGCAAGCCCTGGCGGCCAACTCGGGGAGGAGGACTATACGAATCCCGTAACGCTCTTCCTCAACGAGGCGTTCGTTCCGATGGAGTTCGGCTTCTACAGCCAGTTCCTCCGGGGGCGGGGCCTTCCTGCGCATTATCCGGAGGAGCCGGGCGCCTTGTTCTCGATAATGATGAAGAAATGAGCGTATGGCATGCCGCGGCCACCGCCCCGAAAAGGATTAACCTCAGGAATTCCGGCAAGATGGGAAGGAAACTGTCCTCCCACCTGGCAATGGCGCAAGACGGGCCGAACCATGACGAGAATCCGAATATGTGCCCGATGCCTAGCGAGTAGAACACGACGAGCGAGAGGTATTGCGAAAGCGGTGGTTTGAGCGACTTATTGATGATTAGCACCAGAAGCGACCATAACGAAATCCACAGCACGCTCGCGACAACGGGCCCGAGGAATCCGGTTTCGACGAAGATGAAGCGCGCAAGGGGATTCCCCTCGTTCGTAGGCGCATTGTATGTCCCCTTCGCCGTCACGGTGATGTCCAGCGTCCCGAACGCAATCCACAAAATTATCGGGATGGCGTATTGCGCGAGGCCGACCTTCTGCCCCTTGTAAATGAAAACCCAGAGCGCGATGCCGGATGCTATGGAAGCGACGGTGAGCAGCTGTATCGCGAGCGCGCCATCGCTCCCGAAAAACATCGAGAAATCGCTATAGCGGCACATGTCAGAAATACTTCCGGAGCATCTTCCGTATCTCCTCGTAGACGGGCTTCTCGCTGCCTGAGAGCATCGACACCTGGCTGTCCCACTTGGCTATCTCGTCGGATGTCATATACGTATACAGGACGTCCCCTTCGTTGACGTTCTTGCCCATTATGATGCCGTCGCATGAAATGGCGAGCTGGTCCCCTTCGCCGGCCTCATCGACCTTCTCCTTCTCTTTCTGGATTTCGCGTATCTCGCCGACAACCTGCCCCGCGCGGTCCATCAGCCTATACTCCTTCTTCACGCGCCCGCCAAGCACTTGCACCCCGAAGATAGCCGGTTTCGAGGCCCGGAACACGTAGCCTTCCAGCACCTTGAGCTTCCCGGGCCAGATGAACTTCTCAAGCGCCTGCCTCTTTATGCGCTCCTTCTCCTCCTTGACCCACTGCGAATACGCCTCCACCAGGCGGTAAATGACGTCGCTGTAAAGCACCGGGACTCCTGAATTCTTGCTCTCCTCCCACGCTTCGTCCAGGACCTTCACATTGAACCCAAGGACCGCAGAAAGCACCGGGAACTCATCCCTGCCGACCGAAGCCGACAGCACGTCCTTGCGCGTGATGTTCCCGACAGCCGCATCCTTGACCGGTATCTCGGCGTCTTTCAGGAGGCTGAGGAGCGCCTCGACCGAACCGAGGCTGTCGGCGCGCAGGACGACCCCCGCTTCGTTGCTGTTCTGGAAAATCACGCTTTTGAATTGCGCCTCTATGGCGCCTTTCTCGCTCTCGAAATCATGCACGACTTCGACCGGAGAGCCTGGGATGGCGCCGTCCAAATCCGGGGCATTGATTTTCACCCCCGCCGCCGCGGCAATCTCATCGAGCGCGGTGAACCTGTCCTTCCCGGAAAGGTTCGGCTCCAGGAGGCTCCGGATTTTCGTCCTCCTAACGCCATCCGAGCTCATGAACGCGATTTCATCGTTCTTCCTCATCACGCCGTCATAGATGATGACGTCTATCGTGGTGCCGAGCCCCTTCTCCTCGTTCACCTCGATGATGCTGCCCTTCCCGCGCCCGCCCTCGTCAATCTCAAGGCGGTCGCCGAGGAACCTCTGGCTGAGGCCGCCTATCAGGACGAGCAATTCGCTCAGGCCTTCCTTGGTCTTCGCGCTAATCGGCACCATGGCTATCTGCTTGCTGAAATCCTGGATGCGGTCGAACCGTTCGCTGTCGAAACCATGCTCTGAAATCTTGCCCATCAGGCCGTACATCTTCTCGTCGAACCTCTCCCGGATGTGCTCCGGCTGCAGGGCGAGGGATTCCATGAACGATGATGTCTTGTGGCTCTTCCAGCCCATAATCGTGTCAATCTTGTTCGCGGCAATCACGAACGGCGTCTTGTACTGCTTGAGTATCCTGATGCTTTCGATTGTCTGGGGCTGGAACCCCTGGTTGATGTCGACTACGAGGATTGCCAAATCCGCGAGGCTGCCGCCCCGGTCGCGGAGGTTCGTGAACGCCTCATGGCCCGGCGTGTCTATGAAGAGGAGGCCGGGAATGGTCAGGCTGAATTTCATCTTATTCGCAAGGGAGCCTGCCACCGCGTCTATGTCCTTTTTGGCGACGTAGCTCGCCCCTATCATCTGCGTGATGCCGCCGGCCTCCTTCTTGGCCACCGCGGTACCGCGGATGGAGTCAAGGAGCGTCGTCTTTCCGTGGTCCACATGGCCGAGGATGCAAATTATCGGTGAGCGTTTGAATGACATAGAACCTGCCTCTGGATTTATTTTAATGCCCACAATTCTAATAACCATTTGGGCGCGGCCGCCGTCAGGGTGCCTGAAGCGGGCTATCCTTTGCCGCTGCCAATTAACCCTCATTTTACATAAATACACACACATTTAAAAACACTATTATGCACAATACGTTTGGCGACTATTATGGCTCAAGACATCAGAACGCTCACTGGAGAGACCGCAGACGTTGCGGAGAAAAGGCGCGGCTTTCATCCGTTTGCCGCGATGGCAGAAAGCATCAGGAACGCCAGGGCACGGCGCTCGACTATCGAGCTTTTCGAGGCGGCGATGCGCTTTGGAGAGCGGGAAAACATCGACGAAGCCCTCGCTTCCTATATTGCACTCCCTCAAAAACCGAAGGAGCAATCGCTGCTCCACCTGCAGGAAGCCCTAAAAAGATGCTCGTCCCTCCCATTCGAGGACGCTGCCAAGACGCAGCGCGTCACAGTAATCGCGGAATTGTTCGCAGGCGCGGCCAGGATGCTGCCTGTGGATTCAGAAGGCGAACGCATCACCGCGCCTTATCGGGATGCAATCAAGGCATTTCGGGATATCGTCGAGCATGATGATTTGCGACTCAGCGGGAAAGAGGAGCATTCGGGGGCCATCCTCGCATGCGTGGCCGCCCTTTGGGAGCTTGAATACGGAAGCTTCAAATTCTGGGATGCGCGCGCGCATGATTCGGCAACCCAGGATTATACAATTACTAAGCTGCTTGAGATGCCGGGTTCGCCCGATACGGATGAGCACGGCTGGTCCCTTCTCCGGAAGGATTTGGCAGAGCTTGGCATCGCGATAGCCGGAAACCCATCCCCGAAAACAGAGGCGTTCTTCAGGAGCATGCTATTTGACGGAGACAAGGACGTAGCCAAGGCCGCGCTAAAAGGCGCGCTTTACTTCGGCCGCATACCGGAGGAATTCTTCGACATCGCAGGCGATTTGACGAAAGTTTCGGGCCTGGAATCCGCGGCGCAGAATTTCATCGCAGCCGGCCATCTCAAGATGCTGCTTGAAGTGGAAGGCGAGAACAAGATGATGGCATTGCGGCAGCTCGCATCTATGTATTCCCGGGGCATGGGGCACCTCGCCCCGATGCTGAAGCAGACCGGCCGCGAAATCACGGAGTCCGCCCTAGCAGCGGATGATAATCTGGAAAACCGGCGCAGACAGCTGGATGCGCTCGTGTACCTCGCATCTGCCGGGATAATGCCCTACGATGGCGAAACGCTCAAAAGGCTGCTAACGCCGCTTCTCGGTTCGCAGGGGGCGGCAGGCGCATTCTACAACCTGACCGGAATCATCCTGATGAAGTGCGAGGATGCAGGCCTCCACAAGGCCGTCACGCAGATGGAATCCGACCGCGTGAACGCTTGCATTGCCAGTCTCGAATGCGCGGACGGGAAGCAATTCGAATCATCGATGGAGCTTGTCAGGCTGCTTGCGACCGGGCGGGATTACCTGCTGAAAAACGGGATTATCGCGCATGTCATGAGCGAGATGGTGGATGTCGTTTCCGAGCCAGCCGGTGCAAGCGAGGAGGAGCAGAATGAGCAAAGGCGCAAGGCTGTAGGGGTGCTATCCGAGCTGGGAAAGCTCGGGATAAGCGTGACCCTGACGACCTCTTCTCCCGATGGAGTTTTCACCGAGGCGGAGACGCGCAAGGCGCACGAGCTCCAGGAACTATTCGATAAATTCTCGCCAAAAGCGCAAGGCGCGCCGGCAGGACCAACGGAAGGACCAACGGAAGGGTGATTCTATGGAAGATTGCATCTCAACGATTCTGGAAAAGCTCTCAAGCAAGAGCGTTCTTGAGAGGAAGGCTGCGATAAGGGAGCTCAAGGCCCATATCGGTCACGGGGACGGCTACATGGCCAGGCTCTCCCTGCATTATGTGGCCGAGCATGACCCCTCATATACGGTCCGCAACATCGCGAGGCAGGCTTTCTATAAAATCCGGGAACCGCCGCCCTCGGCCGGGAACTGGGAACGGGCATATTTATTCCATAAGGAATAATCCTTTCAGAGCCTTTTAAATTCTTCAAGGCAAGAAGGTACATCGGTGCTTTCTTATGTCTTCGAAGAACTACTGTTTTTCATCAGAATCGGTCACGGAAGGCCATCCCGATAAAATCTGCGACCAGGTGTCGGATGCGGTGCTGGACGAGCTTCTCCGGCAGGATAGGAAATCCCGCGTCGCGGTCGAAACCGCCACGACGGCCGGCCTCGTCATCGTGATGGGGGAGATAACCACCAATGGTTATGTTGAGTTCCAAAAAGTCGTTCGGGACGTGATTCGGGATATCGGCTACACGAAGCCGGAATACCTCTTCGATTACCGGACGTGCGGCGTCCTTGCCTCGATTCATGAGCAGTCCCCCGACATAGCCCAGGGCGTCGACAATTCCAAGGAGCACGAGCAGGGGGCCGGGGACCAGGGGATAATGTTCGGCTTTGCGACCAACGAGACGCCGGAACTGATGCCGCTTCCGATTACCCTTGCCCATAAGCTCTCGAAGCGGCTGGCCGATGTCCGCAAGGACGGCACGCTCCCGTACCTTCGGCCTGATGGCAAGACGCAGGTGACCCTTGAATACCAGGACCATAAGCCGAAAAGGGCGCATACAGTCGTGATTGCCGCGCAGCACGACGAGAACGTATCGCTGGATAAGGTGAAGAAGGACATACTGGATGAAGTCGTGAAACCGGTCTGCGGGAATTTTTTCGACTCCGGCACAATCGTCCATGTAAATGGCACGGGCAAATTCGTCCTCGGCGGCCCGGCAGCCGACACCGGCGTCACCGGCAGGAAGATAATCATTGACACGTACGGCGGGCGCGGCCACCATGGCGGCGGATGCTTCTCAGGGAAAGACCCCTCGAAGGTCGACCGCTCCGGGGCGTATATGGCCCGCTATGTCGCCAAGAATATCGTGGCTGCAGGACTTGCCGACCAATGCGAGGTGCAGATTTCATATGTCATCGGCGTCGCCAAGCCGCTTTCCATCTTCATAGAGACGCGAGGCACCGCGAAGGTGCCAATCGAGAAAATCGAGAAACTCGTGGCGGACCACTTCTCATTCAAGCCGGTGGACATGATAAAGAGGCTCGACCTTCTCCGCCCGATTTACCGGAAGACCGCCTCCTATGGGCATTTCGGAAGGGAGGACCCGGATTTCACCTGGGAGAAGACAGACCTGGCAAAAAAACTGAGGTCTGAAGCCGGCCTGTGAATCCGCAATGCCCGCGGATGCCGGGGGAAAGCTACACTATTTATAAATTTTTATCACCCAGGCATGATGCAGAGTGACCAGGATGCAAGCACAAACCGCCCACGCTCTGCGCAAGCCGATTACCACCCAGCCGCTGCGGCTTCGCTCCGTCCCGCTTGAGGACCGGGCGACATCGCAGAAGCTGCAGGGGAAATCCGTCTGCATCGTTATCGACGATGCTGATTATGCCGCCGGGATGAAGGAGCTCGTGCAGACCATGCTCGGCCCGATATCGGATTCCGCCAGCGTAAGCATAGTCAACTGGTCGACATTCCTCGCAATACTTCCCGAGATGCGGGCCGACCTTGTCGTGGCGCTAAGCCCGCGTGATTTGAAGATGCGGCTTCCAGACCTTGAGAGCGGCTTGCTGGGCTTCCGCAAGGCTAATGCCGGCGCGGTGGTGCTCATGAACAACCTCCACAGCCCCGCTGCATCAGCATCCGAGGGGCTTGGGCGCCTGCTGAAGGACTCCCTTCTCGACCATGTCGAGCACGGATACACGTTCTTCCCGATTCTCGTGCACCAGGGCGCGCAGGCGCTGGAAGCCAAGGTATAAAAAAAGTTGTTGGTTTAGTCATCCCTGCGCAATACCGCATCCGCTCTGATTTTAGGGCCCATAGTCGATCGGTTAAGACGCCTGCTTGACATGCAGGAGATGCGCGGTTCGATTCCGCGTGGGCCCATTTTTGCATTTGCTCCCAGTTTCGGGTCTTGTGTTCTGCCTCAGGCAAAAATGGGAAGAAGTGAAATTTCAGCAGAAATTTCACGACAGCCCAATTTTTCCTTATGATTTCCGGTTTCGGGTCCATCCCGTCATTACCGAATCAGTCGCCCTGATCCGCGCCGGCAGATTTCGAGGGCTTCTCGCGGTAGGATTTGGCCGCCTTCATGAACTCGACGAAAATCGGGGCGGGCTCTTCCAGCCTGCTCTTCAACTCGATGTGCGGCTGTGTTGCCACTCCGAAACTCTCCTTCCATTCGGCAATCTCGACCACTCCGGATTCATGGCGCCCGGAGATGATGAGCCCGCGGGCCTCCAGTTCCGGCACGAACGCCGGGTTCACTTCGTAGCGGTGCCTGTGCCGCTCGGAAATCTTTTCGGCCTTGTAAGCCTTGTGCGCGACGGTCTCTTTTTTGAGGATGCATTCATACGCGCCGAGCCTCATGGTGGCGCCCATCTTCGTGATTTTCTGCTGCTCCGGGAGCATGTCAATTACCGGGAAAGCGGTCTTCTTGTCGAACTCGGTCGAATTCGCGCCTTTCATCCCGCAGACGTTGCGGGCATACTCCACGACCATGAGCTGCACGCCCAGGCACAATCCCAGATACGGGATTTTGTTTTCCCGCGAATAACCTATAGCCTTAATCTTGCCCTCGATGCCCCTATCGCCGAACCCGCCCGGCACCAGTATGCCATGATACGGGGAGAGGACCTCGGCGACATCATAGACCTTCTCCAAATCGCTCGCTTCAATCCATGATATCTCAAGGCCGGCATTCACTGCGGCCGCGCTGTGCACGAGCGCCTCCTTCACGCTGACATACGCGTCCTTGACTGCCGTGTATTTCCCGACAATGGCGATTTTCAGGGGCGCGTCTTTCGGCGATATTATGCGGCCGACTTTGGTGTGCCATTCTTTCAAGTCAGCCTCCCTGTTCTCCGGAAGGCCGAGCCTCTTTGCGAGCTGTTTGTACATGCCCTGCTTTTCAAGGACCAGGGGCAATTCATAGACCGTATGCAGGAGCGGGTCGTCGAACACGGCCTCCTCCGGCACATTGCAGTACAGGCTCAGTTTCTTCCTCGAATCCTCGCTCAGCTTCTCATGCTCCCTCGCGATTATGATGTCCGGCTGGATGCCCAGGCTCTGGAGGAGCCTTGTCGCATGCTGGGTTGGCTTGGTCTTCTGCTCGCCAGGGCTCATGCTCGGCACATATGTGAGCTGCACGAACGCCATGTTGTTGTGCTCGAAATGCAGCTGCCTCATGGCCTCGATGAAATACCCGTTCTCGAGGTCGCCGACAGTCCCCCCGACCTCTATCATGACGACATCCGCGTTGTTGTCCCGCCCGACTTTCTGCACCCAATCCTTGATTTCGCCGGTCAGGTGCGGCACGAACTGGACGTCGCGGCCGAGATACTCGCCCTTCCTCTCCTTCTCGATTATCTTGGAAAAAAGCTTGCCGCCAGTAATCGAGCACATTCCCGGAAGCGACTTGTTCAGGAAGCGCTCATAGGTGCCGAAATCCATGTCCACTTCGGTGCCGTCATCGAGCACGAACACTTCGCCATGGCGGAACGGGTTCATGGTGCCGCAATCCACGTTCAGGTAGCCGTCGAACTTGATTGGCATCACACGGAATCCGCGCGCCTGCAGCAGCTTGGCAATAGAAGAAGAGACTATCCCCTTTCCCAGGCCCGACATGATGGACCCGGTAATCACGATGAACTTGGTCTTTTTCTCTGGCATAGGGAGGATGTGGCGGGCACATTTTTTAAATCTAACAAGGATTTCTTGGCAATGGACTTAGTGAAATGGGCCATCATCCTCTCGGTGTTCTTCCTCATCGTGCCGGTAATCTGCATAGCCATCTATGTCATGACACCGCTCCTGCTTTCCCTGCTTATGGGGGCAAACGGGGAGGATGTTTGCAGCTATTCCGGCACCGGCGCCACAGGCGGCTCTTCAAACCTCCAGGCATCGCTCTCCAACCTGTGCAACACCGCCAAGTCGTTCCTGGGCATCACGGCGATGCTCATGATTGTCCTGGCCTCGCCCCTGCTGTTCCTCTCCAACGCGATTGTCAGCTTCGAGATATTCTCATCCAAATCGAAAGGGGACTCGAAGGTCATATGGCTCGCCATCTTATGGGCGCTTCCAGTTATCGGCGGCCTTACCTATCTATACAAGGGAAGGAAGAACTTCAAGCCGGCATGATGCCAGAACCCCGGCCAGCACCAGTAGCGCCCAACAATTAGGCCTTTCCCTAACCAAATCCCCGCGGCTTTTATCTCCGGGCCGGGAAATCATAATATGAACGCCACCGATTTCGTCGCCCCCCTGGTGGTGCTTGCGCTGCTGTCATTTGGATGTTATGTCCTGTTTCCCGTCGCCATCATATCCTTCTCCGACCCCCAGCACGACGAAAACTTCTGCCCGGACATGCATCCTCCGGAATGCGTTTCTACTCCTGATGCATGCGTTGGTCGCACCGGCAGTTATATGTGCACTCAGGTGAAGCACCTTTTCTCAGGAGTCGCGGCTATATGCCTGTTTCTTGCAGCCATCCTGGCCGCCCACAACCTCATGTCTAAAGGAAAAGGCCTCAAATCCGGTTCAAGGCATCCTTGATTTTCTCAATCGACATGTTCGTTGCAATCATCGGGATGCGCTCGCGCTCGGAAATCTTGATTGCCAGGCGGTCCACCTTCGTCGGGTCGATGTTGTGGAGCACGATTGCCGAGGGCTTCGATGAGCTGACGCGGACGACCACCAGCGGGCTTCTCCCGGTGCTGACTCCTGTGAAGATGAACACGCGCTCGTTCACATTGCCATACAGGTTCTGGAAATACGAGAACGGCATGTCGAGGATGACTTTTATGGAATCGATAAGCGTGTAGCCGTAGATTTTCTTCGAGTCCAGGAGGTCTGCATTCGTGATAATCCGCCCCTCAATCAAATCCACGAAATCCTTCAGGGGAATCGAGCGGGCGAACTCGTGCACCTCAAAATACTCGCTGACAGGCTTCTCCTTCTCGCGGAACTTCTGGGCAATCGTCCCGCCCTTTGCTATGTCGATGTCAAAAAGCGCGTTCACGAACCTCTTGACTACGCCGGTTCCGGGCGACTTCCTCCGGTTGCCCTCGTAATCGCTTATGGTGGACACGGTGATGCCGAGATGCCGCGCCAGCTCGACTTGGGATATCCCGAAGATTTCGCGCCATTTGCGCATGGTCGCGCCTGGGTCTTCCGAGAGCGATATCTCGCCGGCGATCTCCATTTTGATTTTTTCCATTAGCAGCACCTGAAAAATGGAGAGAATTGAACGGAGTTCAATGACATCTCCATTTTGATTTTTTCCAAAACATCACCCGCTGTCTCATTCCCGCAGGCTGGGTATCCCTCCCAAACTTTATATTGATTTCGTCAAACGTCAATCCCTACTTCGGCAGTTATACCCCCTCTGCGAACCTGTTTTAGTCCCTTTTTTAAATTCCATCTTGCCAAGTGAAACCCATGGCAATCAACCTTCTCGGCGACTTCTTCAGCTTCATCAACATCCCCATGTTCGATACGATGACCGTCGTTCTCATCATCTCCTACATCATCTGGGAAGCCCCGCGCACGGTAAGGCTCCTCTCCGATGAGTACACGAAAGGCCTGTATCCTGACAACGGCCGCGTCATAGACGTAACGCTGTTCGTCATAGGGCTGGCATCGGTCGTATTCTTCATGCTGGACAACAACGCCGAGCGCGTCGTGACGTTCCTGAAGACGCCTGGCGTCACCGCCTTTTTCCTGGTCCTGATTCTCGCAATCCCGCTGATAGTGGCACTCGGCTTCTTCAAGAGGATGTTTGCCCGCTTCGACGAGCACAACTCTGTCACTGTCTTCCTGGCGCACACGTTCCTGGACCTGATGCACACGCTTTTCCACATCGCGCTTACTGTGCTCTTTTTGCCGATAGTGGGATTCCTTGCAATGGGCCCCAAGTGACCGTATGCCGATACGCCGATGCGCACCGGCCTAATCTCCTTTTTTTATAAATATTGCTCTCCATATCGAAAACCGGTGAAAGTTATGCCTCCAAAGAAGAAAACGAAAAGCGTACAGACGAAAGTTCCGAAGGGATGCACATGCGGCAGCAGCTGCCATGAAGACGACGCGCACCTGCCAGGGCTCCTGCTTGCGGCAATCGGGCTGCTTGCTCTCCCGATAAATTTCGGGCTGATTCCGGGCATGGAATGGGCGCTTGCATGGCCGCTCCTGATAGTCTTCATCGGCCTGGTGATTGTGCTCAGGGTCAACATCTGCAGGACCCAGGACTGATTTTTTTTAAAACAAGGTTGCCGGAACCAACCGGCAATCACAATCCTTTCTTTTCCATATACGCAACCGCATTCTTGAACGGTTTCAGGCCGAGGGGCTCTCTTACGGTCCCCTTCACCCAGTACGGGCAATTCTCGACGATATTGAAAGCTTCCGGGTGCGGCATCATCCCGAATATCCGCCCTGTCTTGTCGCATATGCCAGCCACATTCTCGACCGAGCCGTTCGGGTTGTACGGGAACCCGGCCAGCTTGCCAGCCTCATCAACATACTGGAACACTATCTGGTTCCCCTGCTTCAATTCGTCCATCACGCGCCCGTCTTTCGGGATGAACTTCCCTTCCCCGTGCCGGACGGGGACGAGGATGTAGTCGATTCCCTTCGTGAATACGCACGGCGAATTGGGGTTTCCCTTGAGTATGACCCACCGATCCTCGTAATGGCCGGAGTCGTTCGTGGTGAGGCTGACGCGCTGATGGAAATCCGGCTCCGGAAGGAGGCCCATCTTCACCATCACCTGGAAGCCGTTGCAAATGCCGAGGATGAGCTTGTCGGCCTTGGTGAAATCAGCGAGCCCATCACGCAGGCGGAATTTCATCTTGTTCCCGAAGACTTTCCCCGAGCCCAAATCATCCCCGAAAGAGAATCCGCCCGGAATCATGAGCATGTTGTAGTTTTCGAGGACCAACGGGTTGTCCAGCACCGCATTCAGGTGGAGGATGTCGGCCTTGCCGCCGCTTTTTTCTATGGCGTATTTGCTTTCGTTCTCGCAGTTGATGCCATAGCCGTAAAGCACGAGGGCCTTGAGTGCCATGACCCACTTGTGGAGGCAAAATAAGTTAAATGTATCCGGAGAAGTGCCATGCGTAATCCTATGGATGCGCAAAAAGACAAGAGGAAACTTCCGAACCTTCGCC
This sequence comes from archaeon, assembly GCA_020053355.1. Taxonomy (GTDB): domain Archaea; phylum Micrarchaeota; class Micrarchaeia; order Anstonellales; family Bilamarchaeaceae; genus Bilamarchaeum. The sequence continues at coordinate 52,187 of JAGVNI010000006.1, forward strand.
GCGTCATAGACCAGGCGCCGCCGATTGAAAAAGCGACGCTGCGCGCCCTGGCGAGGCAGCTTAAGGTGGAGCAGCTGCTCCCCATCGACGCGACGCTTGGAAGGCTTATGGGCGGCAAAAAAACCGGCGAAAACCGGGGCTGACTACACCTTCTTGAGCCCCTTGATTTTCGCGTACCTGGTGGGCGATTTCATATAAATCAGGGCGTCATTCGCTATGCACACGCCCGCGGTCAGCAGGCTGTCAGTGATTTGCACGCTTTCGCCGTGCTCCCGTAATTCGTTCATGAGCTTGGTTGTCACCTGGGCGGCTTTCTTGTCAAATGGAAGGATTGTCACATTCGCTGCGAATGCACCGACGGCGTCCTGCCGGCTCACCGTCTCGTAGAGGTGCATGAGCGTCATGCTAGTGATGCATATGTCCTCCCTGTCCGCGTAATACATGAGCTTCTCGATTGTTCCAGGGTCCCCCCTAAGGAAGTCCAGCGCGGCCTCGAAGTCCAGACATATTTTTTCCATTCAATCACCTGGTCAAAACCGCGTCGCGCTTGATTCTCTCTGCTGCGCGCGCATCGATGTCGATATCCCTGATGCTGCCGGCAAGGCGGATGATGTTCCCCGCCCCCTCCTTCTTCTCCTTGAGGAGATACCTGAAGACCTCGCTGAAACTCATGCCCTTGGCCTTCTTCAGCTTATACAAATCCGAGTAGACATCATCCATTATCGTTATGACTTTCACCATACCCCTACACACCTGTCCACATAAATTACGTCCATCGCGACACCGTCCAACTACAATCGTCCGGAAGATGCTAAATACATGCATTAAATACATTTAAACTTTTCCCTCGAATTTCGTAACTTTGTTTTACTCCATGCACGATAGTGGTCTATTTTCTCCGGCGTGAAAACGAATCTATATAAAGCGCCGAACGCTCCTTCTATTACTCTCATCAGAGAGAAAAACAATAGATTAGGTAAGGCGACCAAAAAAATAAGGTGAAAACATGGAAGACTTGGTAAGATCTGTGGTAGGGGAAAACGCTCCGCAGGCTGAAAAACAGTCCTCGGACGCTTTGAGCTCGGAGAGCATCAAAATCGTCACCGTCGGTGTCGGTGGCGCCGGAAACAACACGATTAACCGCCTGATAAAGAGCGGCGTGAAGGGAACGGAACTTGTCGCAATCAACACGGACAAGCAGCACCTCAACATCGTCCATGAGAGGGCGAAGAAAGTGCTTATAGGCAAGTCCGTCACAAAAGGCCTCGGTGCCGGCGGATACCCGGACATCGGCGCAAAATCGTGCGAAGTGGACAGGCCGCTCGTCGAGAGGGAACTCGAGAACGCGCACCTCGTCTTCGTTTGCGCAGGCATGGGCGGCGGAACCGGCGGCGGCGCAGCCCCGATTGTAGCCCAGATTGCGAAAGAGCAGGGCGCTATCGTCGTGGCCATGGTCACGTACCCATTCGCCTTGGAAAGGGCGAGGAAGAAGAGGGCCGACGAGGGCATCAAGCTCCTCAAGAAGCACTGCGACTCGGTCATCATCCTGGACAACAACAGGCTTGTCCAATTGGTCCCGAACCTGCCGATGGCAGAAGCGTTCGCGGTTGCAGATGAAATCCTCTCGAGGGCAATCAGCGGCCTGGTCTGGACAATCACCCAGCCGTCCCTGATTAACATCGACTTTGCCGATGTCCGCGCAATCATGGAAGGCGGAGGCGTCGGGTTTATCGCGGTCGGCGAAGGCAAGGGCAACGACAAGGTGAAGGCTGCGGCAGATGGCGTTATAAAGAACAGGCTTCTGGACGTGGACTTCGAAGGCGCAAAGGGCGCGCTCATCCACATCACGGGCGGCTCGGACCTAACACTCGGCGACGCAATCAAGGCAGGCGAAACAGTCACTGAGAAAATGGATGCCGAAGCCAACGTCAAGTGGGGTGCCAGGATAATGCAGAACTACGAGGGCAAGCTCGAAATCGTCGCCATAGTCACGGGTGTGAAAGGCGCATCGATTGCCGGCAGCTCTGTCTCCGAAGAGGAAGTCTCCTCGGTATCTGCATACGGCTCTGACCTTGAAGTCCTTGGTTAAGGGCATAATCAATTTTTTCTTTTTCTTTATTTTCATCTTTTTCTCCTGAACATCCTGATGCTCCCGCTTTTCTAAAAAAACGCCAAGCGACATTTAATAAATTGTGTTATACCGAATATATTTTCATGTACTCAGGTGGGGCCAGGTTCCAGGAGTTCTCCGGGGTAGCCACATTCAGGGAATCCACTTACCGCGTCAGCGTCATTGCCAAGGGGGACCTTTGGAAAAGCGAAGTGGTAAAGGCAATCAACAGGGCGGGCGGACACAATGTCAGCGTCGATGAAGGCAAGCCCGTAACAGATCCCCACGCCTATGCCAATACGTTCGCGGCATCCCGCATATCCTACGAGGTCACATTCACCCCGGACAATGCCCTGACGGAAGGCGGGGTGCGCAAGCCTTCGGTGACCAAGCTCCTGCGGTGCGACTATTCAATCATCAACGACGGCGAGCTCCAGAAGTCCTATGGCAAGTTCAAGCAGGCCGTCGCTTCGGGCTCGCGCACTGGCGCAATCGCGCGCACGAAGCCCTAATTCGGCAAGAAATACGGCTACTATCTTTGCTTGCCAGAAACTAGGTATTCCGATTTTAATCCATCGCAGCGAATTGGTTTTCATGAAGTTCAAAATCATCCCGAACCCGAAAAAACCCTGGGCCAAGGAACTCGCCGCGGAACTGAAGGCGTTCCTTTTTCCAACCCATTCGTTCGTGAAAAAGGGTGCGGACGCGACCATATGCATCGGAGGGGACGGTACCATCCTCTACGCCCACTACAAGGGCAAGCTCGAAGGGCCGGTTCTCGGAATCGGCGGAGACAAGAGCTACATCTGCCAGCTAAGGAAAGACAACTGGAAGGAAGGCATCCAGGGCGTCATCGGCAACCCGAAACGCGAGAGCATCTCCACGCTAGTCTGCTCGCTAGGCGCACGCTATTATGCTGCATTGAACGATGCCGTCATCCATGCAACGCATTACCGCGTCGCCGAGATGGACGTCACCATAGACGGAAAAACCACCTCTTTCGAAGGCGACGGCATGATTATTTCGACGGCGCTCGGTTCGGCCGCATACGCATTTTCTGCAGGTGGTGCGAAACTCGCCCCAACAGAAAGCAAATTAAGCCTTGTGCCCATATGTCCATACAAGCGCGCATTCTCCCCAAAGGTCCTCCCTGAGGACAGCAACGTTGAGGTAACAGTCGGAAACGACTGTGCATTCATAGTGGACGGCATCTTCGTCCGCCGCCTCCGGAAAGGGGAGACGGTCGCGATACATAAAGGCCCCGGCATCCCGTTCTTCGGGGGCGTCGGGAGATACTATTGACATAAGGAGGGAAAACAATGATTGGCAAAGATGAGATACTCCGGAGAGGCTACGTGGACGTCAAGGTCTACGTGACAGGCCTGCGCCAGAGCCACCGGCTCGAAGTCGTGAAGGAGAAGACGAGCGTGGGCATGGTCCCGTTCCTCGTCTGCAAGCACTATATCCCGACCGCGGAACTCGTGCGCCTTGCCGAGCAGCTGCAACTGCCCGTCAAGCACAAGGAGGTCGTGGTCTTCCCGAGGGGCAAGATGGCAAGCCATTTCGCGGACAAGACCGAGAAGACGACCAAGGGCGTCCATGCCATCGTCGAAGCGGAGACCGTGGAAGCCGAAGTAGAGGAAGAAGAGTCCTGATTTTTCAGACGACAAACAGCGACGCCAGTCCGAATGCCGCCGCAGCACCTGCCGCGAAAGCGATCGCCCCGGCGCGCTCATAGCCCTTCTTCAGCGCATCCGGAAGCAGTTCGACAAGGACGACATATGCCATCGCGCCGGCGGAGAATGCCAGCGAAAGCGGCACGAATCCGGTAAACGAGCTTAGGAACATGTACCCGATTATCGCAGCCGCTGCCTCGACGACTCCGGAGAGGATGCCGTAGAATACCGCCATCCTTTTTCCGAGCCCGTAGCAGGCGAGCGGCGCGGCTATCAGGGTGCCTTCAGGGACATCCTGGATTGCCATGGTCGTCGTCACGAACCATCCGAGGGGATTCGAGGCTGCGAATGCGGCGGCTATCGCGAAGCCCTCCGGGATGTTGTGGATGGCTATCGCCCCGCCAATCATCAATGCCTTCTTTTTCGAATGCTTGATTTCTTCCCTGGTTATGTGCATGTGTATGTGCGGGAGGGCTTTCTCCACGAACATCAGGCAAATCAACCCGAGCGCGAGGCCGCCAACCACGGCGACGTCCCCGGATGCCTGGTGCGCCTGCGCCAGCATCTCCACAGCTGAATACGCCATCACGCCAGCGGCGAAAGCGAGCATCATGCTGTTCTTCCGCTCATCCATGCATCCGTAGAATAGCACGATGGCCGCCCCTGCCGATGTCGCGAGGAGGACCGTTAGCGCGCCGAGAAAAATCTCCATAAACCTGTCTCAACCCTTCTTCCCAAGCTCTTCATTAAGGAGCCTGACAAGTTCCGCGCCAATCTTGTCCTGGGCCTCCTTTGTGCTGGCTCCGATATGCGGCGTAAGATATACGTTCTCCAGCTCCAGAAGCTTCCCGTTGTACGGCTCGGACCGGTAAACGTCGAGCGCTGCCCCTGCCACCTTGCCGCTTTTCACAGCGTCATAGAGCGCGTCCTCGTCGATGATTTCCCCCCGCGATGTGTTTATGATGATTACGCCATTTTTCATCTTCGCGATGTTTGCCGCGCTTACGAGGTTTATCGTCTGGGGGGTGGCGGGAACATGGATGGAAACCACGTCTGCCATGCCAAGGAACGAATCCAAATCATCCACGAATTTGACGATGCCATCCTCCTGCCTCGGCGGGGGGTTGAATGAGATGACCTTCATGCCGAGAGCATCGGCCTTCTTCCCAAGAAGCGCCCCGATGCGCCCGTAACCGATTATGCCGAGCGTCTTTCCCTCGATTTCATTGCCTGTCAGCGTTTTCTTTTCCCATTTCCCGCCTTTCATCTGGTGGTGGGCCTTCTGGATGTTCCGGAACGCCCCCAGGATTAGGCCGAGCGCAAGCTCCGCAACCGCGTTCGATGAGGCTCCCGGCGTGTTGATGACCTTTATGCCCTTCGCCTTGCATGCCGCCTGGTCCACATTGTCGAGCCCAACCCCGGCCCTGGCGACGACCTTCAGTCCCGGCGCATCGGCTATCAGTTCTTTAGTGACTTTCGTGGCGCTCCTCACTATGAGCGCATCAGCATCCTGCAGAGCTGCCTTCACGTCCTGGGGCTTGTACACGACCTGGCCGAGCGCACCTATGCCTTTCACGACCTCCTCTTCCATCTGGTCTGCAATGACGATTCGCATGCCCTTCCATCGACGACAAACTATTAATCGCTTGCGTCCATATCCTATTCGTGAAAATCTGTTCGTTCTTAACAGTGTAACAGAAATTTCGTGTTATTTAGCACTAAGTATATAAATAAAGAGATTACTTTTACACAAATAATCGCGAAACATATATATAACTGTTCAGCCATATATCATACTGGGTGGGGGGATGGTTATGTTTGAATCACATGAGAAGCAATCGAAAACCAAAAAAAAGGTGATGGGGCTGACGTCTGCCTTGGAGATGGCATACGTTGACCCGACGCGGTATTCAGTCGTCGTCGACGCCGCGTCGCAGCTCTGCAGCCTTCTCAAGGATGAGGACGTATCCCTCACAATGGGCGAGAAGGTCAGGGTTGTCAAATCCGTTGCCAAGGCCAAAGTCAGGGCCTTCATGGGGGGCACGGCCGACGACTATAGAACATTCAAGACGCTGGATGCAATCAGCACAGATCTGGTCCAGCTATTATAATCCGGTGGTGGATATGAAGTCAGTTACCATAGTGTCAGAGGACAGGGTAGGCCTTTTGGCCGATATATCCTACATACTCGGCAAGTCCAACGTCAATATAGACGGGTTGTCCGTGGATGTCCTAGGAGGGAAGGCAGTGATAGCTCTGGAGGTCAAGGACCCCAGGAAGGCGCAGGACATACTGTCAAGGAACGGTTTTTCCACAGCGCATCCTGAAGCCATAGTCATCAAGGTCTCGAACGATTCGATGGAGAAGATAACCGAGATGCTCGAGACCGAGAAGATAAGCGTGACGGAGCTGTCCATGCTGTCATCGGACAGGGTGGACGGGATATTCGCGCTGAATGTCGACAAGCCGCGCAAGGCGCACAAGATGCTTACGCCCTTCATTCTCGGGCGCTCGCCTGGCCACGACCTCTATTGATTTTTTCCTGATTCTTCAGGTTTCACTTCTTTCGGTTTTTCATTTCCCTTCAGGCTTAGCTCCAGCTACCGCCCCCGGAGCCAAAATATCGTATGCCCTGGTCAGGATGTCTGATACTGGCGTGGAAATCCCATCCCCCAGCATATCCAGACGTTCGAATGAGCCTCGGGATTCCTTGTATCCCTCAGTCGCCGTTTCCGTGGAAATCCCGAAAAAACGTAGATGATTCCGGGCATCATCCGCCGGCTTCCTTTTCCTCGGCGAGAACGGCCTTCCTGCCTTCAGCGCATCGCGGATTTCAGTCCGCCTCCTCTCGTCGAACAGCGTCCGGAGCATCATCCCCTGCCACCCCGGTTGTTCCTTGGAATGAATAAATCGTCGCCAACACCGGCAATCCCAGGAGGCTTGGAAGATATCGCGATATCGTCATATGAAACCGGGCGGCCTTTCGGGTAATCACCATACAGGAATTTCACCAAATCCTCGAATGTCGCAGATTCTACCGGCTTTCCCATCGCTTTTTGGAACGCCTCCTTGCCGTCTTCGCCTATTGTTGAAATCAAGCCCTGGATCGGATTCCCAGGCGCAGAGGGCTCCAGGGACGGGACCCTGCGCCTGAATGCGATCGGATTCCCGGACCTGATGGCGTGGCGTATATCGTCCCGCCTCTTCTCATCGAAAAGCGCGCGCAGGATGCCCATACTAATCACTCCCTTCCCTGCCTTCAACACTAATCGTGCAGATATTCCCGGTAGATATTTTCGATGGCGTAATCGTGATTTTCTTGCCGTCCGGCAGAGTGATTCTGCTCTCCTTTTCCATGGGGTATCCTCCGCGCACGACGCTTTCCCCTCCCTGTGTGATGTCGATGATGGCGCACCCGTCCGGCCGAATCCCATCGAACCTGAAATTCAATCCGCCTGAGTGCATCGGGCCGTTGTTCTCCCCCATAATCATCTCTGCCCGGGGATTCTTTCTCCTGAATGGGAGCGGCTCGCCCTTCTCTATTGCATGGCGTAAATCCCGCCTCCTTCCCTCATCAAAAAGCGTCTGTAGTGCCAAATCAATCCCTCGATTCCTGCCTGACCGTGACGGTCACGACATCCTGCCCCGACACGTCGCGGGCCTCTTTCGCTTCCAAAGTGAAATATGCGGGGCTGGTCGCATCCGGATTGAAGTCTTTCATTTCTTTTCGCCCGATTTTCACATGCACCTTTCTCGCCTTGCCATCATTCCCGTTCCCCTTTTCGACCATGACAATCGCGTTTTTTCCATCTACGCCAATATACCTGAAACCGAACCCCCCGATTTTAACCTGCAGCCCAAGCGTAAGTTGGTCGCGCCTGAGCGCCCGGCGTTCATCCATCGAATCAGGGGCCGGCTTCCTGTGCTTAATTAGCGCGATGACATCCCCTTTTTTGAGGGCTTCCCGTACCCTATCCCTCCTGTTTTTATCGAAAAGCGCTTGGACTGCCATTTAATCGCTCTCCGCGTACATCGATTCCACCACGATGGCGGCCTGCATCTGGGATTTTTCGCAAACCTGCGGCGCAATCCTCACCCTCGTCCCGTCCGCCGGATAATCGATTACCGTTTCCCTGCCAATCGGCAGCGTTTTCGTCTCTGTCAGGCCATCCCCGCACTTGATGCCCATTGCAATGTTGTTTCCTGCCACAGGCCCGTTGTATATGAAATAAAATCCGCCTATCTTGTAGCTTTCACCGATGGAAAGCCTGCCATCGTATGCGCCCTTGGCGGCTTGGGAAGAACTCAACTCCGGTTCCGTGCTGTCTATTTTCGGCTCCCTGCTCCGGAAAACGATGGGCTTGCCGCTATGAACGGCTCCCCGGATTTCCTGCCTCCTTGTCTCATCGAACAGTGCGCGAATCATGGGCCCACCTTGCCTTTGGTTCCGAGCGTTGCGCGAATGGCGTCTTCTGCTTGCACCCGTTCTAGAAGTTGAAATATTAGCGCATATAGCTCTAATTGGGCGAGCATCATCTCCTCAGCCGGGGTGTATGTTACACTGATGCCATGCTTCGCATCAAAGAATTTATACCCGACAGCGACTTCCAGATGCTCGATTTCTTCGCTTCCATGCTCTGCGGCAATCTCTCCCATTTTTTTCTCGTTATATTCCGTTGCACGGTCAAGCCGGTCCTTTGTTGCATCCCCCGATTCACGGATGCTTCGTATGAACGCGCGAATCTCGCAAGCGGCAGCGTTTTCGTTCCGGGCAGGTTCTGACAACCCCGGATTTTTCATGCGCTGGAATGGCAGGGGCTCGCCCTTCTCTAACGCCTTCTGGATATCGGTTCTCCTGCCTTTGTCGAATAGTGTCTTGAGTGTCATCACTGGCCTCTGGTGGATAATCTGTGCACCAAAGGCCTTTTAAAACCTATTTTTACGCCATTTACCACACTAAAACAATAAAACAAGGCTAAGCGGCTTAAGTGGTGATTCTGTCCACCATCTTCTTCTTTTCGGCGTCCTTGACTTCCATGGCGATGCGCCTGCCGAAGGAAACGCTTTCGCGGAAAAGGTAGCCTGAATACGGCGTGAAGCGGGTTCCTGGGGAGCCGGGCATCCTAAGCGAGATGTCGAAGCACGTGAACTTCTCCCCGTTATCCTCGATGAACGCGCCCTGGAGGGCGAATGGGCCGATGATGCCGTCCTTGTACTCCTTTTGCACTGCGCGGACGAACTTCTCGCCGATTTCAAAGCACTGGTCAAGGAGCGATTCGCGCATTGTGCAGGCGATATGCCCGACTTCTATGGTCGAAGGCTGCTGCATCTTCAGGAGTTCCAGTTGCACATCCGCAGGCATCCGGAGATAGCCGTCGATATTCGTCTGCCTCCTCGTATCGAGCCCCAGAAGCTCCAGTTCCTCATGGACAGGAGAATAGAAAAAGTTCAGGTTGAAGTGCGAGCCCACGATATATTCCTCGACTGTGGCTTTCGAGAGCTGCTCCTCAGTAGTCTTTCCGCTTTTCACAAGGGCTTCCGAGCGCTCTTTGTATTCCTCATAGCTCCGTGCCAGGAAGAACGCCCGTTCATACGTCCTTTTCGCCTCGCTCACTTTCACGATGCAGAGCCTGTCGATGTCTTTCGGGGACTTGAACTTCTTAGGTGTGCGCATCCCGGCCTTCTCCATAAGGTAATACTGGTTCTTCGGCGCATCGCGCTCCTCGGCTCGGAGCAGGTACTTGTTCCCAAAGACCGGAATCGTGAACTGCTTCTCGATTGCCTCGTAGCCCACATACACGGCGAACGAGCGGTTCGGGACGAAGATGGCGTTGCGCTTGTTGAGGAAATCGATGTTCTGAGGCAGGACCATCTCGCTGAACTTGTTGACAAGAAGAAGCTCGTCCACCACGCCGATTTCTTTGGTTACGCCTCCGGTCTCCCGTTTCCGGGTCTTGTACGGCCCCAGATACGTCTTCTCCCTGCCCCTCTGCGCAACTACAAGAGTATTGAAGCCCTCCTGCTTCGCGCCTTCGCTGACATCCAAAGCCGAGTGGCTACCTAATGTAGAAATAGTGTGCTTCATGACGCCATTTTGACCATGAAGGTTAATATTCCCGTTTCTTCGGCTTCCAATCCGGGTCGCAGTCGTACGGGGTGGAAAGGAGGCTATCGAGCTGTTTCACAGTCACCCTGTAGTCCTCCCTGTATTCATCAATATAAGTGTTGCTGAAAAAATCGCTCTGGCCTGCAGCCTGCCTCCAGCCGCCCATCCATGGCGAACCATCCGCCCATTCCGAGAGGCCTTTTTCATAAGCGGTTCTGGCCTTGCAGTCATTGTCTTTGGTGATGACTCCTCGTTCGACCCACAGGAGGTTCGTCGGGTTGGCCGAGGCGCTTTTCATCCATACCTGCCAGCTGATTCTGGAAACGAACGGCGCTTCCCATCCGCTGTCCAATCCCCTTGCCGCAAGCTCCTTCCTCACCGCTCCGATGACCTGCGGGAAAGTGCCAATCAAGGTATATCGCAGCATGTTATACGCCATGTACGCCCTGCACACCTCCGCCCCGTTCCCGCGCATTCTCATATCCAATCCATTAGGCAGGTTGCGGACCAGCTGGTAGCGTTCGTTATATCCCATCCGGGCGAACTGTTCCCTTGCCTTCGGATTGGTTTTTTCGGTGAGCAGGAGCGGTATCAGCATATATGGGACCATCTTCACGGAATTGAAAAACATGTCCTCGCCCATTCCCCCCAAAGCGAGCATGTGAGTTCCGCCGGATTGCCAGCTCAGGTTTCGGGCGCGGAGCGCTTCGGCCCACTCGAAATGCTTTTTCCAGAATTCCGCTCCCCGCCTTTCGTCAAGGTACCAGAGCGATAACGCCATCCTGCCGCCCTCTTCCGCGGTTTTCCTCCTCTCATCCGCCGAATCGGCCGCATGAGGCTTTCCGAGCTCCCTCAGCTTCAGCGCTAGATAGCCGTTCATTTCGGCAATCATGCCGTAAAGCTCGGCGCGGCCGTAATCAGTCAACTCTTTCCTGCCTGTCAATTTCGATAAGTCATCCACCGCTTCCGCGACAAGCTGGACATTCTCCAATTCCTTGCTTTCGGGTTTTCCCCCCGCATCCCGGGTTTCCTCTACCTCAACCGGAATATCCTCTGCCTGCTTTTGCTCCGCCTTCTCCCTGGACCCGCAGTCAAGGATTGCCTTATCATCCGCATAGGCCCAGGAATACCCATCCCAATTGTATCCCCTGGAAGCGAAACGAAGCCCCCTGGCGGCTTTCTGGCTGATTATCCCAGAAACATTCCTGGTGCCGTATACTTCCTGCATGATGCGGTCCTCTGGATTCCAGTATTCGCCCGAAGCCTGCTGGGTCTGGATGCGCGGCAGGGCGGCTTGCGCCTTTAAGGGCATATGCGGTGGAAAACCCAGCCCTAAGATGACCAAGCTTAATGCAACCGAATCAGCAATCATCTTGACGCTCAGGTCCACCTCCGACATGTCTATCGGGGTGTTCCGGTATCTGCCGATTCCCCTTATCCAGAACGGAAACATCATTCCCGGAAACCTGTCTTTGCACAGCGGATAATCAAACCCGCCCCCGTGAACCAAGTATCTTGCGATGAGGCTCTCCGCGGAGAACGCCTTGCCTCCCGGACATCTCTCCATGCCGGTGACCAGGTCCCTCATGGCAAAGCGGTTGAAAATGACCGGGGCGAGGTGTGTCGAATATGAGACGAGCATCACATCCTTCTCCCCTGCGTCATAGGCCAATGCCGCCACGAGCTGAGAGAGCGCCTCGCAGTTGCCGCCTCCTGCAAACAGGGCATCGGAGAGCGTGCGCTTGCTGAGCCGGTATCGCATCCTGCCTAGCGCTTCCGGAACTGCTCTGGGAAGGCTTGACCCCCCGTCAATCCCGTTGCGGAGGGAATCAAGGAGGGCATCATAACTGGCCATCGCCTTTTCCGCATCAAATGTGCGGCCATGCTCTTCTGCATCGATGCGGTTCGCGTTTATCAGGAATTCCCCCAGCCGGAACGTCCCCTTCTCAATATCGCGGAATGCCCTTTGCCGAAGCCCAATCCTTTCATGCGACATATCCCGTTTGTCAAGCGTATCTTCCTCGCGCTTTTTCGAGGGCACGGCCGCCGATGCGATTCCTAAAAGGCCAAGCGCCAGCGGGAAAGCCCATCTCGAATCGAATCCTTCCCTTGGCTCTATTCCATGCCTCGCTGCATACTCCCTGATGATGTCCTCGGGCTTCCCTTCATGCGCTTCCGGGGCCTTTTCACCGCTGACAAGGTCGAACTTATCGCCATCGCTCCTGTATATGGCCCTTGCATCCCCCGAATTGCCCCCCTGGTAGGACAGCCATGCATCGTCGCTCCCGGCCGCGCCTGAATCATGGATGATGGAAAACAGCAGCAGCGCTTTCTGGCCCTGCGAGCCGACAGAATCAAGCAGCGCATCGCTCATTCTCGCATCGCTTGAGCGCACGAGGGGCATCTTCAGCCCGGCGGTTGCAGCCGCTTTCAGGACGTCGTTCCCTTCCGCAAGCGACGAATCGAACTTATCTATGTATCCCGAATATGCATCCAGGGTGCGGATGGGGTAAGCCGGTTTCCCCTCTGCCAGGGAATCGATGCATTCGGAACTTATGAGAAAACGGCCGGCTTCGAATTCCCCGTCGCTGCTTTTTTTCAGGGCGTCCGAAACCAGGGCCTCCCGGGCTGATTGGGCGCTTCTTTTTTCAGGCATCCTGGACAATGCCCCGTCTGCAGTTTTGCCGCTGCAGGTTTCAAGCAGCAGGCTCGCTTCATGCCCAAGGGGGTGCCTCAAAGCCGCCGCGCTGATTCCAGCGGCATGCAGCAATGCGGCTGATGCCAGGTACCTGTGAAGCCTGTTCACAGGGATGACTTTGCCGGGAACGTTTTTTAAATGTTGTTAAATTAGTAATTTTATGTTAATACTGCGGCAATACGCGCCTCCCGGGCCTCCTCATGATTTATATAGATTAACGGAGAGGACAAACCTATGAGGAAAGCGCTTATCCTGCTGCTCGTCCTAGCCGCATCCATCCATGCCGACTTCCTCATCGAACGGGTGGATGTAGTAATCAGCGACATCAATGCTGATGGCAGTGCGAAGGTGCACGAGAGCATCAAGTTCGTCATGTTCGGCAACTACTCCAGCTCCCTATACGACAGCGGCATATCGAATACTGAACTGTCCTTCTGGTCCACGAACACGGGCCTAAAAGACGTCAAATTCCACGTGAATCCGGCCATAGTCGACATCCGCGATTTGCGCCTCCGGCCGCAGCCCCGGACGAAATGCAATCCCATCCAGGGGATATGCCACGGCGAACTGATACTGGATTACTGGGCGTTCCCCACCTACATGGACAACCAGACGTTCGATATGGAGCCCGGCACCGGCCTTTTCACCATAGAAAAATACAAGCCAAGGACCAGGCGCTATACCATCAACCCGGCTGCGTTGTCCTTCACGACCACCCCGGAAGGGAACATCATCCTGGATGACAATGTCTACCTCACAATCAACCCGCCTGATGCGGCCAAGGTCCTGGACATCAACCCCCAGCCGACGGATTCGAGCATCCAGCTGCCCTCTTCAATCGCATCCCTGACATGGACCGACATCGTCCTGGTCAAGTTCTCGCTCGTTTTCGACGAGGAGGACAGCATAGACAAGGAAGTCACGGATTTCTTCGGCGGGATATTCCTAGGGACAAGCAGGCTGCTTGGCGGCCCCCAGGGCCCGGCGGTCATCGCGCTTGCCGCTGTCATTATAGGCTCTTTCCTTTACATTACGATGGCTAAACGGCGAGGCGAGGAATAATGTACAAAGGGTCAGACAAGGTACTTCGGCTAATAATTTCGGCAAGGCGCACGACCGCGGAGATTGCGAAGGAGACCGGCCTCAACGAGGACAGCATAAGGAGGATAGCAGAAGCCCTTAAAGGCGATGGATATGCCACAATAGAGACAACCGAGTCGCTCCACGGAATCCCCACTGCCGAGCTGGAGCGCTATGCGGGGAGCGTCTTCCCTGAGGTTTCCGTCCACCGCAAAGCCCTCCGGGGCGCAATGGTTGCTGACCTGACCCCTGATGAGAAATCAATAGGGATACGGTGGGCACGCGTCAAGGGGTTCATCGCCATCGAAGGCGGGAAGCTTGTTCCGGAAAAGGACGAGTCCGAAGTCGGAGAGGTTGCGAAGCGGATGAGCGAGGCGTTCTCGCAGCTTGCAAGGAGCGGGCGGTGCGAGGATGCCGAGATTTTCGAAGAGCTTTTCGAGCGCCGCCTGCTCGAGCGCAAGCTGGTGAAGACGAACACGGTAATCTACAGCGGCAAGAAGGTGGACTGGTCGCTTTTCGAGGAGAAATTCGATGTCAACGTGCCTGGCCAGAACGCCCGCGTGGGCAAGAACCATCCGGTCACCAAGCTTACGAACCACCTGCGGACGATAATGTCCGAACTCGGCTTCCAGGAGATGGAAGGCGACATCATCGAGAGCTCGTTCTGGAACTTCGACGCGCTTTTCCAGCCCCAGGACCACCCGGCCCGCGAATTGGCTGACACGTTCTACATCAAGGGGGACTCCCCGCTTCCTGAGGATGAGGAGCTCGTTTCGCGCGTCAAAAAGGCGCATGAGGAAGGCTGGAAATACCAATGGGACCCGAAAGAGGCGTCGAAGACAGTGCTGAGGACGCACACGACCGCGGTCTCGGCCCGATACGTGGCCGCAATCAAGGACAAGCGGCCCCGCAAATATTTCGCCATAGGGCGGGTTTTCCGCAACGAGGCCACGGATTACAAGCACCTGGCCGAATTCCACCAAATCGAGGGCATCATCGCATGGGAGGGGGCGACATTCACAGACCTCCTAGGAGTCCTCAAGGAGATTTACGGCAAACTGGGCTTCGAGAAGATACGCTTCCGGCCGAGCTTCTTCCCATATACCGAGCCGAGCCTTGAGATAGAGGTTTACTTCGAAGAACGCAAGCAATGGATGGAGCTTGGCGGCGCCGGCATCTTCAGGCCCGAAGTGAGCATCCCGCTTGCCGGGGTGTATCCGGTGCTTGCCTGGGGGCTTTCGCTCGAGCGTCCGCTCATGCTTAAACTGGAGCTGGATGATATCCGCGACCTTTACCGGAACGACGTCGATTTCCTGACATCCGCAAGGCTGGACCTATGAAACTGCGCACGATATTTATCGGGCTAATAGTTATCCTCCTGCTGGTCATGGCGGGGATAGTGGTATTCCTGCTTTCCGAGACCGTTGTCGGCGGGGAACAACAGACATCGCCCACGTCGTTTTCGGTCCTGGAGACCGGGGCGGCATCGGATTTCGCCTACGGCGTGTACAATTACCGCGGCGACGGCAACCTGACAGTCCTCAGCTACGACCGGGAGCCGAAGCATAAAATCGTGATAATCAACGACAGCCAGGCCGTCCAGGCGACGCGCCTTCCTGAGCTTGTGGAAAGCATCCGCACCCTCGAGCGCTACGGCTTCGACGTGAAGGTAAGCGACGAGCCGAAAATCGGCGATGCCATATACGTCATCCCGACCGGGGCAATCCCGTCTTATGCGCTTTTCAACCTCCAGCAGAACTCATCGAACGCAACCATCGTCTTCATCGGCGGCAAGGATTTGCTTCTCAGCAGCGGCATCAAGAGGCTCAACTGGTACGATTCGCTGTCATCGGCGCAAAAGGCAAGGGTGGTCCAATACAACGGCACGCTCGACGATTTCCTGGAAGGCAACGTGTCGCTTGCACAGGAAATCCTGCGCTCAAATTGGATGGTGAGGAACTCCACGACCTACTCCATATTCGGGGACGGCGTACGGAGCGTCGTTGTGCCCTTCAACCGCACCGGCTACATGCGAATCATCTACGAGTTCCGGGACATCTACGGAATCTACGACTCGTCGCGGCTGCAGTCGCTGGGCCAGCCGCTCCGCCCTAACCCGCCCGTCATCTTCCCATGGGAAAAATCCTCGCTGCAGTACGTCCTCAACAAGACGAACGGCACCGCATTCCTCTCAGTGAGGAAGGACGGCAAGGTGATTGAGCATGAGCAGCTCCGGAGGGTCACTGACGAGAACGTATTCCTGAAAAAGTTCGAGTACTCCGAGCCCGGCGAATACGTCCTCCTCGTGGACGACAATACCGGCATCATCGCAAGCGGCCTCCTGCATGTCAAGGACACGCAAATCCAGCTAATCGAAAAGCGCGGCTATACGTGCGTCTTCTCTGTCATGGTGGACGGGAAGCCCCTGGATAACGCGGAAGCGAACGTATCATTGGGAAATTCGTCAAAGCGCAAATACTTCATTTCTGACGGCCAGATGGTCGTGAGCGCCAAATTGAGCCAGGGCGAGAACATCTTCAACATAGAAATCGGCGGCGCGACAATCCCGGTGAAATTCGAGAACAAGGAAGACCCGCTGATTGAGTTCTACCTGAAATACGGCGTCCCCGCTTTCGCCATCGTGGCCGCGGTCTATTTCGGCGCCCGCATATCCCGGAGGCCGACATACCGGCTCCGCTTCGGCGACAGCGCGGACTACGTCCGGCAGGAGATGACGCTCCCGACTGACCGCGCCCTCGAAAGCTTCGCCATGATAAGGAAGGAGATGAAACTCGGCAAGTCCCCGATAACCCCGCACGAGTTCTCCGTCTCATTGAAGCGCTATCTCACGAACGGCGCGGACGTGACCGAGGGCAACGTGGAGGAAATCCTCAAGAAGCTTGTCCAGGCCGGTCATTTGGAGAACCACCGCGACTACTACCAGATGAAAGGGGAGGGCGATGTCATGCGGAATGTTTTGCGCCGCATGGTCCGCGAGAAACTGATTGAAAGCGGCACCCCGTTCCGGGAGGACGGGGACAAGTTCGTCACGAAAGACTTCGAAATCGGCTTTTTCGGCGAGCGCTTTGCCGGGAAAGGCGTTATTGTCGTCGACGACAAGATGGAGGAGAAACGCATCCTGGAAGGCATGTCCGAGTCCGAGCGCGCAAGGTTCAGGATACAGCAGTCCAACGGGATGATATCGTTCGTGCCGATAGACAGGCTGAGCGATGTCCTATGAGGCTCGTATTCCTTCTTTTATTGGCTGGCATGGCGTATGCGCAGTATGCGGAGCCGCCTCTAGCCCAGGTCATGGCGAACAACACCCAGGCGGCGCAGGCGCTCGACGGTTATTACAACGAATCATACGCGCAGAACGGCACGATAACGCTTCGTTTCGACGATTACACCCAGTCGCCGAACATCTCCGCATCGGTGATAATCGTCGGCCTCACCCCTCAAGTCGACAATGTCTCCTGCATGACGGAGGACATGGCGCTCGTATCCGCCCGCGGGCATGACGATGGGCCACTCGTATCCATCCCATATCCTGGATACCCTGATTTCAGCTGTGACAAGGCCTGGCACGATTCAATCCCCCCGCCGTCCATGCCCCTGCGTTGCGATTTCGATGGCGATGACTGCTCGGAATTCGTGAACCGGACAATCGTGGCCTATAATCTGAATGCCACATTCATTTTCAGGAACGATTCCCTATCCGTGCCTTTGTCTTCGACCAGCCTTGAAGTCCCGCCCGATATGCTATCCCTCCTTGAGAACGCATCAGGAGCGGAAAACCTCACAGTCAATATCAGCGGCAATGTGACATTCATCTACGAAGTCAACGACCAGTTCATCGACGGAATGGACTGCTTCAGCAACTACACCAATTTCACATCATCCGTTCCGATAAACGTGAGCCGAGCATTCACGGTAGGCGGCAGGCAGAAGCTCTTCTTCCTGGTCGCCCCCATCCTGCGCGAGCAGTGGTTCCGGGACAACCGCTTCGATGTAGTCATTCTTTCGCAGTGCCCGCTATACCGGGCCGAGATATCCATGAACAACGCATCCGCGCGGAACATAACAATCCGCACGTTCAATATCACGCGGGACTTTTTCGGATTCGCCTCGATGGTTTCAAATAAAAGCAGTCCGGCCGGTTGGTCGGAAAATTCCGGGGAACCAGTCACGCCCACGCCGCTCGAGGCATTCAGCAACCCGTTCGCGTTCGTCTACCGCTTCAACCACAGCTATTCTGGCCTGGGGGAGAACAACCTGTCGCTCATTGTGCGCGATGCGGCCCTCTCCAATGCGCAATACAACGAGACCCTGCTGAGCAGGATGCTGTCATTCGGCGGCACCACAACCGAGACCGGCCAAGCCATATCAGCGGTCCCTTCCAGGCCGAGCGCCAGCTTCCAGACCGGTTCGCTGACTCACCTTGAAATCGGCCTAGGCCTTGTGGGGCTGGTCCTGATACTGGCGTTCCTGAACTTCTGGGTTCCGCGCTAGAAAACGGCCAACAGAATTATCCGCTGGGCCCGTCATGCTCCCCTTCGGTCTCCTCTACCATCTCCGCCGCGGTCTCCTTCTCCCTCGCGGGGCCGACCTTCTCGCCTGTTGCAAAAGTGCGCTTCACATCGGTGATTTTCACCGAGCACCGCTCGCCCCTCCGGGCCCCTTTCACAAAAACGACGAAGCTCTCAATCTTAGCTATGCCATCCCCCTGGCCGCCCTGCCCTTCTATTAGGACATCCACGGTGTCGCCCACCGAGACCGGCTTGGGGATTCCGAACTTTTTCTCCTCCCCCATGAAATCACTTCTCCAACTGGCCCCTTGCGATGATTTCGCCCGATATCTCAGGCACCAGCGCGGGGTCGAATAAGGATTCGTCCTTCTCCATGGACATGATTTGCCGTCCTATCATTAAAAACCTAGCGGGGATTGAATAATCATGGGATACCGGCTCGTCATTTTCGATTTTGACGATACCCTCCTGCACCTGGATGTCGATTGGATTGCGGTCAAGGCGGACATCGTCGCCCTGGCGCATGATCGGGGGGTGGAAATCGACCCCAGGCAGAACATCGTCCCCCTGGGGAACCGCCTCTCCGTCCATCATGGGCTGAAATGCGAGGTGGATTCCATCTACCGCAAGCACGAGATTGTTTGCGCAGAACGCCGCTCATACACGCCTTTTACCAGGATGTTCGCCATCGCAAGGGAACTGAAAGCGAAAGGGTTGAAGATTGGCATCGCAAGCGGGAACCATTCTGATTCGATTAAGCGCATCCTCTCGGATTTGGGCATGCTGGATCTATTCGATGTGATTTGCGGAAGGGACGCGACAGCAAGGAGCAAGCCCGCCCCGGACGCGCTGCAATACATTATGGAAAAGGCCGGTGCGGCCCGGAGGGAAGTCCTTTTCGTTGGCGATTCGACGCATGATGTGCTCTCGGCCAAGGCAGCGGGTATCTTCCTTTTCCTGATACGCCCCAATTCAACCTTCGATGCCAAAAGGCTGCGGCATGAACTTGGACTTCCCAAGTCAGATTAGGCACGTCGTCCATCGAAAGTCCCTTAAAAAATTTATCTCCTATTTATAAACATTAACACCCACTTTTATTCACATGTTATCGTGCAAAAGAGGCGCACCGGCCAGTGATGCCCACAAGGAGCCTGAGCAGAAGGCCTCGGCATTCAGAAGGGCGGCAGCGGTCTTTTCAGCCGCGGCAGTGTCAATCTCGCTAGCATCAGGCTGCGGAGGCCCCCTTGCCAACGCCAGCGCACAAAGCCCCGCGCTTATCCGCCCAAGGTCTCATGCCCGTTTGCTCGACTGGCCGCGGATACCGGAGGCCTCGGACGAAACGCTCGAAGCGCTCGAACTTAACCTTAATAGCGGAAATCCGCAATTGAGGGGGGACGCCGTCCACGACCTATCCTTTTTGTACGTTAGTGCGAGCGGCAATGCGGACCTCAGAGGACGGGTTTTCGAACTGCTGCTCCGGACCGCCAAGACAGACCCTGACTCCTACGTTGCCACCCGAGCCCTCTGCTCCGCAGGCCGCATCGGATTGCTGAATCGTGATCTCAGATACGCGCAGCGCGAGCAACTCCAAGGGCTTGTGATTTCCGCCTTGGGCTCGGAGGACCCGATGATTAGACGGATGGCCCCGGACGCGATCCCTCCCATAAATCACGATATCGCGGCATCGCTGACCCGGAAAGAAGTTGATGGCCTCATCGATATGCTTAGCGTCATCCAATCTTACGAAGTTTCCACCCAGATAATCGTGGCCGACAGGCTCGGGAACATATCCGGGAACCCATGGCTGAGCAATAATCAGATTGACCGCATCTGCGAAATCCTCGAAGGACAGCTCGAATTCCGGTCTATCCCCGACGTCATCTTCCGTGTCTTCGATGCATTCACTACGCTGGCCGCGAATCCAAGCACCACACCTCTGCAAGCCCGGCGGGTGGCACTGCGCATGGAGGAGTTCTCGAACGATTCCAACTCCATAATACGACGCTCGGCGCGCTTTCATCTAGCGTACCTGGCTCTCAGCGACAAATCCGCCAGTGAACTCGATGTGGCGGAAAGTATCGGGTTCCTCCTCAAGGACGGCATACACGGTCTCAGCGCCACACCCTATGGGTTCTCTGTTCCGATACGCCTGCTGACAATAGCAGAGATTAGGAGCAATCCGCCCCACCTTCGGAGGAACGCATACCTGGCGGTCCGCATGTGCGTGGAATCCGGAAACATCCCCACGGACATTCCGCTCGCCCGCCTGCTCGAGCGCGTCCGCTCTGACTTGATACTGGAACGCGACCACTCGGTCCGGGCAGAAGCCAAGGAACTGCTGTCCGTCATCCCGCAGCCTTAAACCATCTCGAGCGCGATGCCAGCAGCCTCTGCGAATTTCCTGATTTTTTCCTTCTGCGCCAGGTTCGTCTCGTCCTTGAGTATGAGGACGCGCCGGACCTCCCCTGCGTTCTTGAGGATTGCCTGCGCGAACATTTCCTCGTCCATGGAATCAATCGCATATTTTGGGGCCATGTGCCCGACTGTCATATCGGATTCAAGGAGCAGCTTCGTGAACGCCCGCTGGTAATGGCCGCCGCCCACGCCGAAGACGGTTTCGGGTTCCCGGTCTTCAGTTTTGCCGAACACGGCGTCGGCTACGGCCTCGGCGACCACGCGCGCCGCCAGATTGTCCGCCCACTGCTCTTCCCCGTTTCCTATTTCCACGAACAGGATGGGGATTTCGCACGTGGGCCCGTGGTGGTCTGATTCAAGCGACACCGGCCAGCCAAGATTGTGCTTCCGATTAGCCCTATCAAGCGCGCGGATTAGCCTTTTCAGCATCAGTCCGTGCGCGATATTCAGGGTTTTCGGCTCTCCCCCCATTTCAGCCTTGTCCCAGTTCCCAGGCACATGCGCAGTAAGCATCTTCCCGGGTGTCTTGCTCTTGTGCGTGCTGAGCACGATGATGCAGTCGGTGTCGAAATCCGTTGGCACGTCCAGGACGGAGGGGGCATTGGTGTCGATTAATTGCACCCCTTCGCGCTCCCATGTTTCCATGACCGCTTCGCCGAGGGTTGTTTCAGAAGACTTGGTCGAATCTGTTTTCGCAAAACCGTGGCTGCCAACCAGCTCTCGCGCGATATTCGCGCTTGCAGTGTTGTTCTTCGTGAAAAGGATAATCATGGCGATGCACCGAAGATAAGGAAGAAAGCCGCGCATGCGGCGGGTATCATGAGGTTGTCGTCCACGCGGGGGATGCTTTCAGCGATGGCGGCAACCAGGGCAAGCGGGATTGCCGCATAGCCGACGAACAGGAACGCGCCAAGCGAGGCGAAAAACATCGCAAGCGTCCCCTCCAATGTCTTTTTGCCATTATGCTGGAGCCTGATGTTCCCGCGGGTCCCTATTATCGTCGAGACGCCGTCGCCTATCCCAAGGACGAATATCACCGCAGCTATCTGGCTGATATCCTGGAGGAAAGCGAGTGTTAGGAGGACGCCGGTCGCATAGCAAGCCGAGCCCCAGCCCGGGAGCGGCGCATCCTCCCTCTCGAATCGCTCCTCGAACCACGTCACGATGAACACCTTCCTGCCTTGCAGCCTGGCGTTCATGAGCAGCGTGCCGATGATTATCGTGAAGAAAAGCGCGGCGAGCAGAAATCCCCGGCCGAAAATGAGCAGCGCCGCAAGTGCGGTCAGGCCAATCCCCATGTGGAAAAGCTGGCGCGCATCCTCCCTATGCATCCTTCTCCCTCCATATTATGTCGGTCAGGTAATACGATATCAGGGCAATCGGGAGCGCGCCTGCGATGTCGAGGAACACATGCACCCCGAGATTCAGCCTCGTGAATGAAACGAAAAGCGCGAACGCCAGATACGCCGCGTAGCTCTTCTTGTTCAGGAAACCGGTCATCAGCGTGAACGCTATCGCGGCATGCAGGCTCGGGAACGAATTGTCATCCGGGCACCACGTCTCGCCAAGGCACGGCCGGTCGTGGTCCATGGTGTATTTCAGGACGGTGCCCAACACGAGGGCGAGGGCAAGGGAAGCGACGATTTTCTTCCTTTTTTCATTCCTTGCCTCGCCAAGGAGCATCAGTGCAAGGATGAGGATGGCGTAGATGGCCGAGCTGTCGAGGGCCATTCCGGCCATCGTAAGCAGGGGATTGTGGATGCCGGCGGCAATGGCCGTGATACTGTCCATCGGTTTATCCTTGCTTTCAAAGGATTAAAAATTGGAATGCGGCGAGCCCAATCAGCGAGAGTGCCAGGGAATAGACCGCCAATGCGGATTTTTTCCCTTCCGAATCAGCTATGGCGAACCCTGCCATTGCGGCGTAGATTACGATATATGGCGGGATGATGGCCCCGATGCCCGAATCTACCTGCGCGCCTGTCAAATTAGCCACGGTGCCGGAGAGGCCGAGGGCCATCTTGAAAACCACCGGCATGATTACGGCACCCATTATGAGGGTGTACTTCTGCATCGAGAACAGCTGGCTCCTCTCCCGTTGCCCCTGGGCGCTCCGAATCATGTCTTCGGCAAGGATGCCCAATTTCGAAAGCGTGCTGGTCTCAATCATATGCCTCATCATCGTGCACGTGCGCCGCACCATGCAGGTTGGGTTGCGCGATGAGAAATCATCCAAAACCTCGCCCACATTCACGTTCATCTCAAGCTGCCTCCTGGATTTTCCGGCTTCCGTTGATAGGGCCCCGAACCCGCCTTCTTCGATAAGCCCGAAAATCCGCTCGGCCGAAGATGAGCCTGGCATCCCGCTCACGGAGAAGAGGGCATCCGGAAGCGTTGCGTCAAGCTCCTCCACCCTCCGCTCCTGCATGAAGCAACCGTACGCGAGGAACACCCCCGTTATGATTCCGGCCGCTACGACCGCAAGCTGGAATGCGGGGAGCAGGACGAACCCGGCAAGCAGGATTGCGCCGGGGGCGAGCATCAGGGGGCTGATTCCCGCCTCATTTGCAAAGGAGGCCTTCGGCATCATCGCCTTTCCAAGAAGAAGGACGAGCGCGCTTACGGACGGAAAGACGACAAGAATCATGAGCGCCATCCGGCCCCGCTCGATGCCGCCGCTTCCGAATGCGAGCGGGCCTGCAACGGAATATATCAGGAAGAACGTGGGCGCGACAGCGCTGAAGAGGACGAACAGCAGGCCGAACATGGCGCTTCTCGCCCCGTGCTCCTTCAATCTGTGCATGTCGAGCGCGAGCATCTCATCCCCGATGCGTATCATCTCCGCGCCCGTTGCCCCGGTGTCGTAAGCCATGCCCATCTGGGAGGCCGCCCTCTTGATAATCATCGAATCGAATGCCGCAAGATGGGCGAGCGCCCTGTGGAACCCGCCCCCCTCGTCCATCGTCCTCAGCGCGAGGGCGATTTCCCCTTCCAAAGCCCCGCTCCGCTCCGATGCGATTTCCATTGCCCTGCGCCAGGGAATCCCCATCTGGAGGAGCATCCCCAGGCCGCGCAGGAAAAACGGCATCCCAGCCTCGATTTCCTGCGCCTTTCTCCGGACCTCGACTGCGGGCATCGCAAGCAGGAAGGCGAATGCAAGTGCGAAAGCGAGAAGGGCGTCCGGAATGGCGCCCAGGATGGCGAACGGGAAGGCGAGCGAAGCAGCAAGCGCAAGAACCCCAATGGCTCCTGAGAGCGCGAGCGCCATCCCCACATACCGTGCCGGGTCCGCGCCCAGCAGTTTCAGCTGCTTAACGCATCCGCACCTGATATGGACTGCAGGAAAATGCGCGGAAATGCCAATCAGGGCTCCCATCAGCAACCGCCCGCCCCTGTGGGTTTCTTTCCGCCTTTAATCCCGGAGCAAAAGAGCCTATCCTGCGCTTCCTTGAAGAATCCCTCGAAATCCGGCCCGGCGCGCTCAATCAGCTTCTTCCTCGCCGCAAGCTCGGCCTCCATCTCCTTTTTGCTGATGTTGAAGGATTGCATGGCGGATTCCAGCAGGCATCCGCTCCTGATTTTCGCGCCCGGCCGATATACCGTCTCTCCGGACCCGACATCCAGGATTTCGGTGACCATCCGCTTCTCCCCGGCCTGGCGCTTTTTTATGTCATAAACCAGCATCCTGCGCAGGACGACTATGCAGTCGATGCACTTGCGGTCCTCTTCGCGTATGCCGAACGAGCGGAGCCGGATGAGCGCCTCATCCGCGCTTTGGGCATGGAACGTGGCATAGCTTCCCCTCGCCTGCCCGGCAAGCAGGACGTCGAAAAGCGCCTCGGTCTCGTCCTTGTTGCGCACCTCTCCGACAATCATCCGGTCAGGGCGCATCCTTAGCGAATCATACACAAGGTCTCTCAGTGTTATCCCCATCTCCCGGTTCGCGACCAGCCTTAATTGGTGCGCGTGCGGGATGCTGATTTCCGGGGTCTCCTCGGTGATGATTATGCGCTCGTTCGCCGGGACGAAGGAGAATAGCGCATTCAGCGCGGTCGTCTTGCCGCTTGCGGTATTGCCTGCGATCATCAAGGAAAAATCACACTGCATGATTATCGAAAGAAAGGCCATGGCCGATATGTCCATCGTGCCGTTTTGCACGAGTTCGGCAGGCGAGAAAGGCCTTTCGCGGAAGCGCCGTATCGTGATTTCGCCGCATGATATCGGCGCGAGCGAGGCATGGAGGCGCGAGCCGTCAGGAAGCATCGCATCCAGCCTGGGATTCTGCATCGTGATGTGCCTCCCAAGGTTGCGCGACATCCTATTCACCATGTCCGCTATCGCCTTTTCATCGTCAAAGCAGGCGTTCACCGCCTTCCAGCCCTGCTTCCGGATATAAACCCGGACAGGCAATCCCGGCCCGATGACGCTGATTTCCTCGACATCCGGGTCCGCGAGCAATTCGTCCATGAACGCGAATCCGCATATGTGCGCAGACGCAACCGCCCCGAGATATTCCTGCTGGCGCCGCTCGAGATAGACGCCGCTTTCCGCTGCGGCTTTTTGCAGCATGCGGCAGGCCAGCTCCCTCCCCCCGCCATCAGCGCCGCCCAATGCGTCGCGGAATCGTGCGCCCTCCCTGAAGCGCTCCTGGGCTGCGATAATCAGGCCTTCTTCCTCAGGGCTAAGAATTGGCAAATCGAGGCGGTATTGGCCCCCCTCTAGTATCCTCCAGCCGAGCATGCCTAAGCCGGCGCGAAATGGGCAATATTAACCTTCTTAGGATGCCGGTGTGGATTCTCACATAAATAATGGCGAGCGGCTTGAATGATGGAAACTCATAGCCCTTCTACAGAGGTAAAATTAGATTTTTTCTTTTTGATGTCCTTTTTTGCTCCGTTGACCAGTTCCCGCTCCCTTCTTGCCAATTTGTCATCAAGCGCATGCGCGTCAAGAATACGATTAATCTTGGCCTCCAGCTTCTTGAACTCCTCTATCGATACATACGCGTTTCCCATCGTCATATTTACCACATTTTTTACTTATAAACCTTCCCTCGTGTGTCAAAATCCACGATGAAGACAGTGCCCCCGTCTATTATGAACAATATCCGGTATTTCCCAATCCGCGACCTGTATGTGTTTTCTTCTCCCTTGATTTTTATCGTATCCAGGCTGAAGGGGTTGGATAAAAGTCCGAAAGCGTCTTTCAGCCTTTCCTTGAGTTCTGCATCACAAAGCCTTTGGAATTTCTTTTGCGCTCTTTTGTGGATCAGAACCTGCATGCCCTGATTGATTATGGCCATATAAAAAGCGAAAACATGGCTTATTTCCGCGGAAGGCCCACCTAAGTACTTAAAATATCATCTATATACACTATATACCATGAAACTCAGGCAGGCGGAGCATCTGCAGAAGCCTTCACGGATAAAGTTCAGGCTGATGGAGCCGCTGCTTGCCGTCTCAATCGCAATTCCCCTCCTTCTTGGCTGCAAGGACCAGAATGGCACAGCCGAGCAATCAAGCACCCCTGCGCAGTCAGCAGAATTCATGCCTGAACCTGAAATCCCGCATTTCATCCCATCCGGCCCGGCATACAAAACCTTGCCTTCACAGGTCACCCCGAATGCCGCACTGCCGGCTCCTGCACTATCCCCACCCGCATTGTCCGCGCCGCCTCCCGCATCGTCCGAGTCTTATTCAGCCCTTAATGACATCATCGCCCGGCGCGTTGCCCAAAGCAAAACCAAGATGAAACTGACCCCGGATGAAGGGAGGCTCGCGGAGGGGTATTTGCGTTCGGACCTGCCACTTATGCCAACGGCATCCGCCCTCGCAGGCCGGATGCCCAAAACGACAATCGAAATAATCCGGGCTATGCACGAGCGCAATGTCACTCGCGAAGACGCCGAAGGGATGGCCTCCTATCTCCTCCGGATGCTCGATTCGATGCGCCTTAGCAAGCTGGAAACGTTCGACGATTGCTGCTCCCATGTTTTGGGCCGGCAGTGGAACCAGATAGACTATTCAGGGGAGAAAATCGACTGGCAATCCCAGCAAAGGCACTACGCCTCGCGCGGCGTGCCGGACCTGCTTACAGCAGAACACGTCCGGAAGTATTTCGCAGTAGAGTCTGGAATGCCCTATTTCAGGAGGATTTTCAACCCGCAGGGCCCGCTTCCGGAATAGCCGGAGCCGCAGCCCGTCAATGCTTTTCAATCCTCAATCCAGCCCATAGCGCTCGGTATTCGGATGGAGGAGCATATTCATCGGAAGGATGATTGCCACGATAAAAACCGCAAAAAGCGGCATAAGTGCGGCAAACAATAACAGCTTGGCTGCATGGATTCGCGGATTCGAATTGTCCGAGAGGGGAAGGAATCCGCCATTTGCTGTCCTGAAATACGCCTTCTTGGAGAAAATGGCGGCGAATGCCACGGCAATGCCGGACCTGCTGGAATCTATGGCCATGTTCTTTCTGAACGTGTCCCGCAATACCCCAAAGGGCATTCGCAGATAGCCCAAATCAAACCTCAGCGGCGACGAATAATTCACATGGTCGAAATTCTCCGGTATCCCTTCCACTATACAGTCCCTGAATCCGGATGACAGCCTGTCCGATGCTGCTTTTCCGTATATGTGGCCGAGCAGGCAGGACAACAGGGCTGAAGCCGCCCGCCTTCCGTATGGCGGGAAGAATATGAGGTGAACCGGCAAGGAAAGCGCCAAGGTCGCCGAAATGATGAACCATGACTCGGCGCCCGTTTTCCGGGATATCGCCAGGCTGTTCACCTGGTACTTCATGGATTTGTCAATGTTGTCATAAGACAACAAAGCAACCCAGGGGTGCTGGCACTGGCTCCGGATGATGTGCGGCCTGGTTTTTATCCTGATTCCATACTCGCTGTCCTCGGCTCCCCAGTATAGCGGGAGATAATAAAGCCCGTATCTCATGGCTGTCTCCGTGGTCAGGAGGCCATACCACGGTATGACCCATCCGGGGATGAGTTGGATTAATTCGCCTTTCTCCATCACCCTTGCAGTCGGCTTGACGAATCCCTTGTCCCGGTTAGAGACAAGCGTCTCCACCAGGTCCGCGCTGACAGGCATGCAGTCGATATCGGCGAAAATCATCTGCCTATAACCGTTTTCAAGCGCGTATCGCTGGCCTGTGAAAAAGCCCCCTGCCGAGCCGGTGTCCTCCTTCCTTTTAGCGACTATCACCCCGAAATCCGGCTTCTTTTTTTCTATCGCTTCATATACCTTCGCCTCTTCCGAGACCTTGTTGAGGATGAGTATCGCGTCGAAATCCCGGAACGTCTGCCTGGAAAGGGCATCGAGATGCTCCGCAAGCCAGCCATACTCGGTATAAATCGGGATTATGATAAGCGTGTCCGAGCTTCGTCTGTTGAATTCCTTCGTGGAAGATACCAGCTCAGCAAATCTCATGTCGAACCCTTGCCTGGGCATGCGCGCATCCATCATCTAACCTTCCGGCCTATCAGGATGCCAACGCCGCGTAGTCCTGGCAATTGTATCCCATCAATACATTAAATTATGGAACATCCCAGGTTTTCGCCCTGTTTGTATGGGGAAATCCGCATCACGGCCATTAATAAAAGGAAACCGCGAAAAGCGTATGAGGGGGTCTATTTGAAGTGCCTGGTAATCGGCGCTAGCGGACTTGTCGGCAGGGAACTGGCGAGCAGGCTTGCTGCTAATGATGAAACTGCCGTCACGTTCCTCAGCAATCCAATCGAAATCAAAGGCGCGGAAGCGCACCGGCTTGACCTGGCAAATCCCGGGTCCGCAACGGAATTAATCGGCTCATTCAAACCCGAAATCGTCTTCCATCTGGCAGCGAATCCCAGCGTGGACTGGCACGAGAGGGAGCAGGCCGCGGCATATGCCGTGAATGTCGCTTGCGCAATTGCCATTTCCAGGAAAACCCGCGAAATAGGCGCAAAGCTTGCATACCTCTCGTCCGCGTTCGTCTTTCCGGGATTCGGGAAATTCTATTCAGAGGAAGACATCCCCGCCCCCGTCAACTTCTATGGCGCTACAAAGGCCGCAGCCGAATCCGCGGTCCGTGCGAATCCGAACCACGTCATCGTCCGGACAGACCAAATCTACGGTCCGCACAAAGCGGGCCAGAAAAAATCCTTCGTCGTCTCGACGCTCGAAAAACTCTCGCAGGGCAAGAAAGCGGAAGTGTGCAGGGACTGGATGAACTGCCCCACCTATTACGGTGATTTGGCAGCGGTTCTCATGCACCTGGCATCCTCAGAAAAAACAGGCACATACCACGCGGCCGGGCCGGATTTCATCGACAGGTACGACTGGGCGCTCCGCATCGCTGCCGCATTCGGCAAGGACGCATCGCTTGTCGCGGGCATAGAGTCCGCCACCCTGGACCTTCCTGCAAAGCGGCCGAATGTCCGGCTTTCGTGCGGCAAGCTCATGCAAGAGACAGGAATCCGGATGAAAGGCGTGGACGAAGGCCTGGTGGAGATGATGCGCCATGTCTGAGATGGAAACGCTTGATTTGCCGATTTTCGGGGCCTTCATGATACGCCCCAAGGTTTTCAGCGATGGCCGGGGCTCGCTTCTCAAGATGTACAACCGCCCCATACTCGAAGGCCGGGGCATCGAGCCCGCATTCGTCGAGGATTATTTCACGGTCTCAAAAAGGGGCGTCTTGCGGGGCCTCCACTACCAGGTTGCTCCGTTTAGCCAGGCAAAACTTGTGCGCTGCATGCGGGGGGAGATATTCGATGTGATGGTGGACATGCGCAAGACATCCCCGACATTCGGCAAATGGTTCGGGAAAATGCTCCGTGAACCAGAGCCGGTGAGCCTCTATCTGCCCCGCGGCTGCGCGCACGGCGTGCTATCGATGACTGACGGGAGCCTGCTCTCCTACCAGGCCGACAACGATTATTCGCCGCCCCACGAGCGCTCGCTGCTATGGAACGACCCGGACCTTGGAATCGCATGGCCGAAATTGGATGGCTATACGGTGTCGGAGAAGGATTCGGCCGCGAAAAGGTTCGCCCATGCCGAGAAGCTCCGCTAAGGGCTAATGATTTTTTCCCTTGGGCCGGCCGCCGCCATGCGGCAAATCCGATGCGGCAGATTCTTTTTTATGGATGGCGTCTTAGGTATTGGTCGATATGGGAATCCTGAAAACGCACCTGCACATCCTTGCGATGGAGCATAAGAACCACCCAATCCGCGGCAAAGTGCTCGTCATAAGCCAGCAGGCGGTATACGCGACGCTGGATGAAACGGCTTCGATATACAAGCGGCACGGCGTCCCCGCAAAATCGCTGCCGGAGGGCTTTGATGCGAAAAACAAGATTCCAATCTGGAAGGGGACCACCCGTGACAATTTCACCAACTGCAAGACGCTGATGACTCTCCTTGGCGCGGAAGAAGTCCAGGTCTGCGACGTCTCGGAATACGAGGGCCCGGATTTCCTCCTCAACCTCAATCGGCCGGTCAATCCGCGCCACCACCACATGTTCGACGCGATAATCTGCTTTGCCACCCTTGAGCATACATTCGACGTCCCCCAGGCCCTTGAAAACCTGAACCTGATGCTGAAAAAAGGCGGGGTGCTGGCCTGCATGACGCCGGTCGCGATGATGAACCACGGGTTCTATTCAATACACCCCACACTTTACCTGGATTATTTCAAGGCAAACGGGTTCAAGGACTTCAGCTTTTACCTGATGAATGACAACGGGGGCAACTGCAGGGGGCCCCACGACGTATTCCGGCTGAACGAAAAAATGGCCGGCACCGCCTTATGCCACCTGGCAAAGGCTTCTGAAGTGGTATTCTTTGCGAGAAAGCCCCATGATTACGTGTTTTCGAATAACCGCGACATCGTCCAATCGGAATACACATCGGATTCAGGCTGGGCCTCAGGCGGGAAAGAGGAAAGCGGCACGAAAAGCAACTCGAGGATGAAAAAGATGTTCTGGAGCCTGCCTCCGTCGGTAAGGAACCGCATCCCATACGACTCCGCAGCCGAATTGTACGCGAAATTGAAGCATCCCGGCCTGGCCAGGCCAATCCGTATCGGGCGCTTTTAGCGCAGTCATCGCCGCAAGGTGGGCTTAAAAGAAGAAAGCAACCTCTATCCTGCATGAAGGTCGCGGTAACCGGCGGGGCGGGGTTCATAGGTTCGCACCTCGTGGATTCTCTTGTGATGGACGGCCATGAGGTCTACGTCATCGACAACCTGGCGACAGGCCGGGAGGAAAACGTGAATAAGAAGGCCATCTTCATGAAGCGGGACATCCGCCATGATCTATCCAACGAACTTGAGGGGATGGACGCGTTGTTCCACCTAGCGGCCGACCCGGATGTGCGGACAAGCGCCCAGGACCCCCAGAAAAGCCTGGATGTGAATGTCTTGGGCACATTCTCGCTCCTCGAATCCTGCCGGAAGGCCAATTTGATGCGTGTCGTGCTCGCTTCCACATCGACAGTTTACGGGGAGACGGACGTCATTCCCACCCCGGAAACCCACCCCTGCAAGCCTATCAGCAATTACGGCGCGAGCAAGCTCGCCTGCGAAGCCTACCTCTCCTCATACTGCTCCACGTACGGCATGAAGGGGACGGCATTGCGCTTTGCCAACATCTTCGGCGAACGGAGCGCCCACGGCATCATGTTCGATTTCTACCATAAGCTCATGCATGACGGCAAGAGGATGGAAATCCTCGGGGACGGAAAGCAGGACAAGTCCTATCTCTATGTCTCGGACTGTGTTTCCGCCATGATGATTGCATGGAAGAAGCAGGATGCCCAGTATGATGTTTTCAACGTCGGTTCGAATAAGACGGTCCAGGTGAACGAGATTGCCCGGCTTGTCAGCAGGGAGCTGAATCTCTCCCCGGAATTCCATTACACGGGGACCCCGAGGGGCTGGGCGGGGGATGTCAAGCTGATGCTGCTTGATAACTCTAAAATCGAAAAGCTTGGCTGGGCGCAAAAAGTCAGTTTTGTTGAAGGCGTCAGGAATTACGTGAAGTGGCTCTCTATATCCTAGTTACGAGATTCCCGAATTTAGCCTTGAAGTCCGCAATGCGCTCGTCCATCCCGAAAGGCCTTGCCGCATCCTTGAATTTCCTCGAATACGCCGCTTTTTCCGCTTCCGTTGAATCCAGGTATTTCCCCACCCTGCTTACGCACTCGTCGATGTCGAAATCAAGGACGAACGACTTGTCGACGCTCCCGACGACCTCCTTGGTCCCTGTCCAATTGGAGACGAAAGTCGGAATGCCGCCCAGCATGGTCTCAAGGGTGGCTATCGGGAACGTGTCGTACCTTCCGAAATGGAGGGCCGCGACGCTGGCTCCGACTTCGGCGCAATAACCTGCATCGGTCGGTATCGGCCCGACCGTTATCCTGTCCCTGTGCTTCACGGTTTCGAGGTATTTCCCGTCCAATTCCTTTGCCACAATCCTCAGCTTCAGTTTATCATCCGTTCCAGCGAGCTTGTCGAAAACCTTTATCGCCACGTCCGTGCCTTTGTAGTCGACAGGTCCCCCGACGCATACCAGCGTTTTCGATTGCGGGTTGAACGCGTTCTTTTCCAGCGGGCCGTATTTCTCATCCTTGATGTACGGATAGACGACCTCTGCCGGCTTTTCGACGCCGTTCTTTATTAGGAAATCTGCGCACATTTTGGACACCGGAAGGAATCCGTCCACCTCTTTTATCAGGCTTTTCATCAGTGCCGCCGAGAACGCGTCGGTCTCGTTGTTGAAGACCTTGAATATCTTGGGGGATGCGAACAATTCCACGATTTTCAGTTTTTTATTGTACAGCCGCTTATGCAAGGCGGCGTACTCGTAGATGGATTCCGTTATGACGATGTCCCCGGTGTAATGCTCCTTTTTCCTCGAATAGGAGAGCAGGTGGGCTCCCCGGCGAAGGAGATAAAGCCGGTCGCGCGTCACGGGGAGGTCGATTTTCGTTATCTCGTCGCATACGGCATTGAAGAAGCCTATATGGGCGAAACTGCTATGGTCGCTGAACCGGATCCCGTGAATGCTCTTTCCATTTATCATGTTTGCCGCACCCTTCCATCACTGCATATACCCTATGCGGCGGTCGGCTGTGATGCCCGAAGCCGCCCTGCCCAAGCCTGCATATGCCGCCAAAAAGAAAAATACCGATACCCATAGCCTGAGGAGCAGGTTTATGTCGAGCAGGCTCACGAATGCCCTCCTCCAGGAGAGCGACCTCCTTAGCAGTTTTTTCGCCTCATCCACGTCCCCGCGCCTCAATTTCTTTACCGCCTGGGACGTATAGTCCCATCTTTTGAACGCCTCGAAGCGGTCCAAATCCGATTTGACAAGCAGGTCCGGGTGCTTCTTGATGTACTTCTCATAAGCAGGGTACACCTCGTTCTGGTCCCAGTCGGCATTCCCAAGGCCGAGGCCCCCCTGGCCCGTGTGCCTCCGATAACCCATAAGCCCCTCCTTGATGACCGCGATGTTCATGATTTCAGCCATCTTCAGGTACATGTCGATGTCGAAGACGAACCGGTAGCTCTTTCCGTCGTACGGGAGGGTTTTTTCATACAGGCTCCTCCTTGCCATGGCGCTCGGGCAGGCCATCGGGTTGTAATTGTTCCGGACAAGCTGGACAAGGAGGTCCTTGAAGGTTATGACATCCAGTTTCCTCATATCCTTCGGCAGCCCGAAATAGCCGATTTGCTTGTCGTTCTCGTCAATCATGACTGCCTCGCTGAACACCACGCCGACATCGGGCCGGTTATCCAACACCCTTGCCTCCTCCTCCACAATCCGCGGATTGTATAAGTCATCAGCATGGAACAGGGCGATATACTCCCCCCTTGCCAGCCCGACGCTCCG
The DNA here is from genome assembly GCA_020053355.1 of archaeon. GTDB lineage: Archaea > Micrarchaeota > Micrarchaeia > Anstonellales > Bilamarchaeaceae > Bilamarchaeum. Next base: position 85,693 of record JAGVNI010000006.1, read on the forward strand.
GTTCCAGTTCTCAGCGGCCGAAATCGTCGAATCGTTCCTCACGCACCTGATTCTCTCGTCCTTGAATCCCGAAATAATCTTCGGCGTGCCATCAGTGGACGCATTGTCGACAATAAGTATCTCCATGTCCTTGTATGTCTGGGACAGGACGCTGCTTATCGTCTTTGCAAGGAATTTTTCCCCGTTATATACAGGAATGCAGACACTGACCTTGGCCATAACTTTCCTCCGTATTGGATTATCCCGCAATCATGGGCTTGTCAATTTCTTCGTGCTCTGTAATGCATATTCTATATTGCTTACCAGAACCGCATGGTTGTCAGGAACATCGTCAAAAGGCATGTTGGCCACGCGCTTCATCACGAGGAATGCCGCCACCAGTATGCTCCTGACTCCGGGGACTTTCCGGATTGCGGCATATGCGCCGAGGACGCCGGCCTCGAACCCCTTCCCTTCGATTTCCATGACCTTTGAGACGACCTGGTAATACGCCTGGAAAATCGGTTCCAAATCCGGCCTCGCGGCGGCGATGGAGCCGTCGATGAATGTCCTTCCGATGATGCGGGCCCGCGAATCCAGCGTCAGTTCGGCTTCCTTGAACCAGGGGTAATGCAATTTTATCTCCAGTATGTACTTTGCCAGTATCAGTTCCAGGTAAAGCTTCTTTTTATACGATACCCGGCTTCCGTCGGCCAGTATCACCACCCCGTAATCCGGGGCGACGCCGACGGTTTTCGAAACCCTGAGGCATTCGATGAATATGTAGCTGTGGGCAAAATCATGCAGGACGAAATCCGAATATGGGACCTTGAACAGCCTGCCATCCACGATTTTTATCTTTGATATCGCTTCCAGCGCGTTTTCCCTGCGCACGCATAAGGAACCCATGAAGCTGACATTGGGCTTGATTGGCAGGGAATCCTTATCCAATGCCACAAAACCATGCCAGGCGTTCTTTGTCACCCACTTTTTCCTTAGAAGCGCATTGACATACACGGCTCCCATCGCCTCGGACCCGTGTTTTTGCAGGTCGGTGGCGAGACTTTTGACCGCCCCCCCGGTCACCGCGTCGTCGTCGCCCATGAACCAGATGTAATCTGCCGCAGCAAGTCGCGTCACTGCAAGGATATTTCTGTCGTAGCCTAGATTAGCCTCGTTCCTGGCGCGGACGAGCGGGACCCTCTTCTCCCATCTTTTGAGGACTTCCTGCGTGGCGTCCGTGGAGCAATTGTCTGAAATGCAAATCTCGACTGAGCCTTCCAAGCCCCTGACCTCGCGCTCCAATCCAGCGAGTGTCCTTTCAAGGGCCCCGGCCCTGTTGTATGTAGGTATGCAAATGGCGAGCGTCTTATTTGCCATCCTTTCACTTCTTCCTGCCCTTTATGAACGAATCCATTTCAGCAGAGATGTACCCGAGCATCCCGTCTGTCAGGCCGGGGTAGACGCCCAGCCAGAACGTATCCCTCATGACGGTGTCCGCGTTCTCGAGCGTGCCTAAAACGTCGTATTTCTGGCCAATATATGCAGGGTGCCGGATGAGGTTGCCCGCAAAAAGCATGCGCGTCGCAATGCCTTTCGATTCCAGGTGCTCCACAATCTCATTCTTGCCAAAAGGAGCGCCTTTCCGGACTGTGAGGGGGAAACCGAACGGGCTCGGCTCGGCTTTCGGGTGCATCTTTGGCAGGATGAAGAACTCTTCGTGCTCCTTCGCGGCTTTCAGGAGGATTTCGAAATTCTCCTTCCGTTTCCTGATGAACCCCGGGAGCTTTTTCAATTGCGCAACCCCGATTGCGGCCTGCATGTCAGTGACTTTCAGGTTGTATCCGATATTCGAGTAGACGTACTTGTGGTCATAGCCATACGGAAGTTCGCCGAGCTTCCAGCCGAACCTCCTCGTGCACGTGTTGTCATGGCCTGGCGGGCACCAGCAGTCCCGCCCCCAGTCCCGGAACGATTCGATGAGTTTCTTGTAAATGGGATTCGATGTCATCACAGCCCCGCCCTCGCCCATCGTCATGTGGTGGGCGGGGTAGAAACTGACCGTTGCGACATGGCCGAATGTGCCGACGGGCTTGCCGTCGAACTTCGCCCCCAGCGCGTCGCAGCAGTCCTCGATGACATAAAGCCCGTGCTTCTTTGCCGCCTTCATTACGACATCGAGGTCGAACGGGTTGCCCAAAGTGTGGGCGAGCATGATTGCCCGGACTCCTTCCTTTTCTGCAGCTTCTTCTATTGCTTCGGGTTTCGCGTTATAAGTTCCGAGTTCTGCATCGACGAAAACGGGAATCATCCCGTTCTGGAAAATGGGGTTGAGCGTGGTCGGGAATCCGGTTGCGCAGGTTATCACCTTGTCGCCGGGCTTCAGCTTTTTCTCCCCCAGCATGTTCCCGGTGAGGGAGGAGAGGGCGAGAAGGTTAGCCGATGAGCCGGAATTCGTGAGCGCGCAATATTTCGTCCCGAAGGATTTCGCGAAGCTTTCCTCGAATTCAGCGGCATACCTTCCCGTTGTCAGCCAGAAATCGAGCGAGCTGTCGACCAGGGCCTCCAATTCGTCCCCGTCGTAAATCCTTCCAGCATACGGGATTTTGGATTTTCCCGGGACGAACGGCTGTGGCTTGCGGAGCGCGGCCAGCTTGCGTGTAAGCGCAATAATCTCCTTGCGGAGTCCGGACTCATCCATAGAACGACTCCACATAGCGCCCAATCTGCGCGTTCGTGATGTTCGAGACGTCGTCGCCCTTGTAATAGGACTTGTACCATTCAAGCGTCCATTCCAGCGATTCGTCGATGCCCAGGTGCGGCATCCATCCTAGCTCCTTCTTGGCTTTCGAGGCGTCGAGTTTCAGGACGGCGGTCTCGTGCTTGCCCACCATTGGCTTGATGTCATAGCTTCCCTTGCCGATAAGCCGGATTGACTTGTCGACCAGCTTCTGCGCTGTTATGAAACTCTCCTTCTCGGGCGCGAAATTCCATGCGCTCATGAACCTGCGTTCCCCGTCATAGAGCCTCTTCCCGAGGGCGAGATATCCGAAAAGCGGGTCGAGGACGTGTTGCCACGGCCGGATCGATGCCGGGTTCCTTAGCGCGACCGGCTCGTTCTTCTCCAGCAATGAGCGGATGATGTCAGGGACAAGCCTGTCCTTGGACCAGTCGCCCCCGCCAATCACGTTCCCTGCCCGGGCCGATGCGACAAGGGGTGATGCGGCCGGTGCGGCAATCACCGCCGGCATGCTGCCTCCCGATGCGGGTAACGTGTTTTGGGTTCCCGGTTTCGTGTTTTGGGCTCCGGGTGCTGCGTTCCGGTTCCCGGCCGGATTATCCGGGTTGAAGAACGAGCGCATGTAGCTTTTCGTCACGTATTCGGCGCAGACTTTCGATGAGCTGTACGGGTCGTATCCGCCAAGCTCGTCGCCTTCCTTGTGCGGCAGGATGCCCTTGTTCTCATACACCTTGTCGGTTGTGACGACCACCGCCGCCTTCACCCCGGGCGCGTGCCTTATGCATTCCAGAACGTTCACGGTTCCCATAACATTCGTCGAGAACGTGTAGATTGGGTCGTCGTAGCTGTCGCGGACAAGCGGCTGGGCGGCGAGATGGAACACGATTTCCGGATTCTCCTTGGCAAATGCCGCGGACAGGGCCTTGTAGTCCCGTATGTCTGTGATGTGGCTCCCCGTGATTCTCTTATCCAGCCCGAGGGCCGTATACAGATTCGGCTGGCTGTTCGGCGCGAGCGAATAACCCGAAACCAAGGCGCCCATCCGGATGAGGGTTTGGGCGAGCCATGCCCCTTTGAAGCCGGTGTGGCCGGTTATCAGGATTCTCTTCCCTGCGTAAAATCCGCCCAGGCTCATTTCCATACCTTCCACGGGACATTGCCAGAATCCCAGATTTTGTTCAAGTCCAGATAGTCCTTGTAGGTGTCCATGGCGTGGAAGAAGCCCTTGTGCTTGTACATTGAGAGCTGCCTCTCCTTCGCGAGGGTGGATAGCGGCTTCGTTTCCAGGACGCACGACTCGTCGTTTTCCAGGTAATCGAACAGCTTCCTGTTGAAGACGTAGAATCCGCCGTTGATGAAGTCATTGAACATCACCGGCTTTTCCACGAACTCCGTGATGACTCCCTTGTCGTCGGTTTTGACCATGCCGAACCGGGACTGCGGATTCGCCCCGGTCAGCGTGCCGACCGTCCCGCATTTCCTGTGGAATTTCAGGACCTCGCCAACATCCACGTCCGCAAGGCCGTCGCCGTATGTGAGCATGAACTCTTCGCCTTCGATGTACCTCTCGATCCTCTTCACCCTCGCCCCGGTCATGGCGTTCGCCCCGGTTTCGGCAAGCGTGATGTTCCAGTCCTCGATTCCCCCGATGCCGTCATGGACTATCTTCTTTCCCCCCTTGAGGCTGATTGTGAAGTCCCGGCTCATCAGTTCCTGGTTCAGGAAAAACTGCTTTATCATGTCCCCCCGATACCCAAGGCACAGCACGAAGTCCCGTACCCCGTAATGAGAATACATCTTCATGATATGCCAGAGAATCGGCATCCCTCCGATTGGGACCATCGGCTTGGGCTTGAACTCAGTCTCTTCCCTCAGGCGCGTTCCCTGCCCTCCGCAGAGGATTACCGCCTTCATCTCCACCATTAGAACACCCTTTAAATCTCAGTATGCGATTATTTTTATATGCATTCTAAAAAAATCCTTGTCACCGGTGCGAGCGGTTTCATAGGCTCCTGCCTTGCCAGGCACCTCCTGGAAAAAGGCGACGAAGTGCACCTTTTCCTGCGCGAGGGCTCAAACACGTGGCGCCTGCAGGATGTCCTGCCCCGCTTCCAAGTGCATAAGGTGGACCTTGCAAACCGTGAATCCGTTTTTTCAGCGGTGTCCGGAATCCGGCCGGATGTCATCTATCACCTGGCCACCTACGGCGCTTATGCCCAGCAGAAAGACCCGCAACTAAGCGTGTCCACGAATGTCCTCGGCACGATGAACCTGGCGGATTCATGCAGGGAATTCGGGGGCGCGATGGTCAATGTCAGCACCTCGTCCGAGTACGGCATCAAGAATCATCCGATGCGCGAGGATGATGTGCTCGAGCCGAACAGCCTCTATGGGGTCACGAAATCCGCGGCCACCCTTTACTGCTCCCACCTGTCGCGCGACTTCGGCGTGCCGATAACGACATTCCGGATATTCGCGGCCTATGGGTACTACGAGGAGCCGATGAGGCTCATCCCCTCGCTAATCGTATCATACCTGAAAAACGCCCCGCCGCGCCTCGCCAGCCCGGATTCTGTCCGGGATTTCATTTTCATCGAAGACATCCTCAGCGCTTTTGAGAAAGCCCCGGATACGCCGGCGGCAAAAGGCCAAATCCTGAATTTGGCCTGCGGAAAGCAGCACACGATATCCGAGCTTGCAACTGTCGTGAAAAAACTTACCGGTTCCAGCCTTGACCCGGTTTGGGGCTCAACCCAGAAGAAGCAGTCCGAACCCCCCATGTGGGTTGCCGACATGTCGAAAACAAGGAAGGCGCTGGGTTGGGAGCCCTCCAATTCCCTTGATGCGGGCCTGGAAAAAAGCGTAGCGTGGTACCGGAAAAACCTCAGCCTCTATTCGTCGATTATTTGAATTGGATGCACCAATCACAACAATGCGTGGTATAATGGATCTCCAACCGACTGCCCGGGAAATCCGCAAGAAGATAGTGCGGATGGCGACATCCGGCAAATCATCCCATATCGGCACCGCTTTATCTACGGTAGAAATCCTGGCATCGCTATACTTCAAGACGATGAGAATCAACCCGTTAGAGCCGCAAGACCCTTCCAGGGACCGCTTCATCATGAGCAAGGGGCACGGGTGCCTGGCACTCTATGCGGCATTGGCCGAGCGGGGGTTTTTCCCGGCCGATAAGCTGTCAGCATTTTACCTTGACGGGGGCATCCCTGGCCATGCCACCAGGGATTGCCTGCCTGGCGTCGAGGCGTCCACCGGCTCCCTCGGGCACGGGCTTCCCATCGGGGTGGGGATGGCCCTTGCTGCAAAAATGGACAGCCGGCATTACCGCACCTTCGTCCTTTTGGGTGACGGGGAATGCGACGAGGGGAGCGTTTGGGAAGCCGCCATGCTGGCAGGCCATAAGAAACTGGACAACCTGATCGCGATTATCGATTACAACAAGCTGCAGAGTTTCGGCTATACGAAAGAGGTCATGGACCTGGAGCCGCTGTCGGCGAAATGGGAATCCTTCGGGTGGGCCGCAAGTGAGGTCGACGGCCACGACCTTGAGGCATTGGACGGGCTATTTGGCAAATTGCCTTTTTCACCGGGAAAGCCAAGCGTAGTCATCGCCCATACCGTCAAAGGGAAAGGAGTATCCTTCATGGAAAACCGCATCGAATGGCATTACAAAAGCCCCAATGCGGAGCAGGAAAAAATGGCGCTGGAGGAGTTGAAATGAGGTCCTCGTTCATCCGTTCCCTTACCGAAATAGCGAGAAAAGATGCGCGCGTCATAGTCGTGACTCCGGACATGGGATTCTCGGTCCTTGAGAAATTCCGGGATGAATTCCCGGGCCGCCTTATCAATGCTGGGATTGCCGAGCAAAACTCCGTGGGCTTAGCTGCCGGGCTGGCATTATGCGGAAAAATCGTCTACGTCTATTCGATTGTGCCGTTTGTGACGATGAGGCCTTTCGAGCAGGTGCGGGTCGACGTGTGCTATCAGAACCTTCCTGTCAAGCTGGTTGGTTCTGGGGGCGGGCTCACCTACGGTTCGCTCGGGCCAACGCACCATTCCATCGAAGACATCGGTCTGATGAGGGGGCTCCCGAATATGACCGTTTATTGCCCGGGAGACCCGATTGAAGCCGAACTCTGCACCCAGTCCTCGCACGCGATTCCCGGGCCGGCCTATATCCGCCTGGCAAAAGGAAGCGGGGACCCGATAGTCCACAAGTCCAAACCCGATTTCAGATTGGGCAAGGCGATACAACTCAGAAGCGGCCCGGACGGCGCCATCCTGGTCACCGGGAACCTTCTCGGCAACGCGGTTGCCGCTACGGAGGAGCTGTCGAAGGAAGGCGTTTCCTGCTCGGTCTTCAGCCTCCCCTCGGTCAAGCCCATCGATTCCGAACTGGTCCTGAAACTGGCGCAGATGGGGATGCCTTTCGTCACGCTCGAGGAGCACAGCGTTATCGGTGGCATAGGAAGCGCCGCGTCCGAAATCCTCGCGGAATCCGGGTTCAAGACAAAATTCCGGAGAATCGGGCTGCCGGACCGGTTCGCCAAGGAGGCCGGCTCGCAGGACTATCTGAGAAAAAAGTTCGGGCTGGATGCGTCATCACTGGCAAAAACGCTGCAGTCTCATTTCAAGAAATAGCCGGTGCGCTTGCGCCTATTTTGCGGAAATAATCCGCAGTCTTCTTCAATCCGTCTTCGAGGCCAATCTTCGCGACCCAGCCCAGCTCCTTCTTCGCAAGGGAGCAGTCCGGCTTCCTCTGCTTCGGGTCGTCCTCCAGGGCAAGGGCGAAGTTGCGCTCAACCTTCTTCCCAAGGGCCGATTCAAGCGTGCCAAGAAGCTCAAGCAACGCGCATTCGTTATCGTTCCCGAGGTTCACCGGCCCGGTGAAATCCGCCCGGCTTCTTTCCAGCCGGACGAAACCCTCTATCATGTCGTCCACATAGCAGAATGAGCGCGTCTGCAAGCCGTTCCCATAGATGGTCACAGGCTCATCGCGCAGCGCTTTCAGGACGAACTCGCTCACCACCCGCCCGTCCCCGGGGTCCATGTGCGGGCCGTACGTATTGAATATGCGGGCAATCTTTACCGGATGCCCGGTTTTCCGATGAAAATCCATGAGGAGGGTCTCGGCCGCACGTTTTCCCTCGTCATAACAAGAGCGCGGGCCAATCGGGTTCACGTTCCCAAGGTAGCCCTCAGACTGCGGGTGGACGAGCGGGTCGCCATAGACTTCGGAGGTCGATGCCTGGAATACCGGTGTTTTCGAAACGGAAGCGAACTGCAGCACATTCCACACGCCCCATGCCGATGTCCGGAACGTCTGCATGGGATTCTTCTGGTATTTCGAAGGGCTGGCAGGGCAGGCAAGGTTGTAGATGAAATCGAACCGCCCGAGTTCAGGCAAAGGCGAAACTATATCGTGCTGTACCAGCTTGAAGCCCGGCTTGCCTGAGAGGGCTGACACATTTCCTGAATAAGATGTAGAAAGGTCATCGACCGCCACGACCTCATGCCCATCATCAAGCAGCCTGAGGCAGAGGTTCGTTCCAAGAAACCCCGCGCCCCCTGTGACAAGGTATCTCATGGCGCTCCCCGCCCTATCGCATGGTATGCGAGATTGGCTTCGGCGGCCGCATTCGGGGGAAGAATCCTCCTCGAATCAAGGAGCGGCGCAGCACCCAGCGCTTCCTTGTATTCGGCCGCGCTTTTTTGGAATTCCGGCCAGGCCGTTACGAGCAATGCCGCGTCGCATCCGGAAAGGCATTCCTCCCAATCGTTCGCATATTCCACGTTCGGAAATACGTCGCGCATGCTGCCCATCGCCTCGGGGTCAAAGGCCCGGACATGGGCCCCCTCCTCAAGCAGCTTGGGTATCAGCGAAAGCGCCGGGCTTTCCCGGATGTCATCAGTCCCTGCCTTGAACGAAAGGCCGAGTATTGCGATTTTTTTCCCCTTCAGGTGCATCATCCTGCCGAGCATGTGGAAAAGCCTGAGCTTCTGTTTCTGGTTGGATTCGTGGATTGCGTGCAGCAAAGGCGCATCCTCGCCCACCTCCTGCGCATGCCGGGCAAGCGCGGAGACATCCTTGGGCAGGCAGCTCCCGCCGAACCCGGAACCCGGAACCAGGAAATGCGGCCCGAGGCGCGCATCCATCCCGACGGCTTTCAGCACCTCGTCCGCGTCCACTCCGGCCTTCTGGCAGATGTTCGCGGTCTCATTTGTCAGGGCGATGCGGGAAGCTAGGAACGCGTTCGACGCGTACTTAATCATCTCCGCGGTCCGGATATCTACAAACAGCTTCGGGCAATCGAACGAGCCATAAAGCCCTTCCATCACCGTTTTCGTCTTATCGTCGGAGCACCCGACGACAATCCTGTCCGGTTTGTCGAAATCGGACAATGCGCTCCCCTCTCGCAGGAATTCCGGGACCATCGCAAGGCCGAAGCGCACCCCTGATTTCTCAATCGCCGGCCCGACCACCTTCTCGGTCGTCCCTGGCAGCACGGTCGAGCGGACAGCAACCACCGCGAACTTATCGCTCCTTTTAAGTTCATCCGCAACCGCTGCGCATGCCGCGCGCACATGGGACAGGTCGGCCGAGCCATCCGGCAAAGACGGCGTCCCGACCGCCAGAATCACGATATCCGCGCCCTGGATGGCGGAATAATCCGTTCCCGCTTCCAGCCGCCCGGCATTTTGCACCCCGCGGAGCCTTTCCCCCAGCCCTGCCTCGAAAAAGGGGGGGAGGCCCTTCGTTATCTTGGAAATCTTTCCTGCATCCTTATCGATGCATGCGACATCATGGCCGCGCCCTGCGAAGCCGACGGCAGATACAAGCCCGGCATATCCGGCGCCAATAACGCAAATCTTCATCAATCCCATCGTTGGCGCGTTGTTGTTAAATTACTAACTGGGCTGGCGCGCATCCTGCGGCCGATTCGCATGGGCAAGGAAGCGAGCGAGGCCCGGGCGGAACCCTGACGGAATCCAGGCGCCATGGCACGCCCACGGCTCAAATACAATTAAATTCTGTTCGCAATCTTAAGAAATCATGGAACTTATTCTCATAGATGACCTATTCAACAAGGAGAAATTCCAGGGCCTGAAAGCATCCGGCCACCTGATAGACATTGACAAAAACGATGATTTGGGGCAATCCGGCAAGCCCGCAGGGGCGCTGCCATCAGCCTCGTTCTGGAAGGAGAGGCGCGTGCTTGTGACCGGCTCTGCCGGCATGGTCGGCAGCACCATCATCGACCTGATGATAGGCATGGGCGCGGAAGTGGCAGGCACCGTGAAGCGCCACGCACTGCCTGATTACCCGAATGTCCAGCACAACGTGGACTCCGGAAAGCTAAGGCTTTACGAAGTGGACATGACCGATTACAACCGGGTCGCGTCGCTCATCAAGGAATTCGAGCCGGAATATATATTCCACCAGGCCGCGGAATCCTTCGTCCCGACCAGCCTGCAGCAGCCGAGCCATGTCGTCCTGAACAACTGCGTGAGCACGACCAACCTTCTCGAAGCGGCGACCAAGGAGGACAAGAGCATCAAGGGGATACAGCTTGCCTGCTCATCCGAGCAGTACGGCTTCGTCAAAGACATGAACGAGCTACCGGTCAAGGAGACGAACGAATTGCGGCCGACATCCACGTACGCATCCACCAAGGTTTTCACGGAATTCATCGGGAAGTCGTTTTTCTACACGTACGGCACGCCTTCGGTCATAACAAGGACGTTCAACCAGGAAGGCCCCCGCCGCGGCCCCCAGTTCTTCACGGCGAGGATTGGCCACCAGATAAAGGACATCCTATCAGGCAAGTCGGACAAAATCGTGATGGGCAACCCCAATTCCGTCCGCGATTTCACGCACATATACGATTCGGTCTGCGCCCAAATCATGGCGCAGGAGAAGTGCGACCGCGGCGTCGCATACAACATCTGCTCCGGAAAGGGCATAACGACAGGCGATTACGCCAGGCTTGCGGCAAGGACCTGGGGCGTGAAGGCGGACATTTACATCGACAAGAAGCTCCTGCGGCCCTATGAGCGGGGCGAAGCCCTTTTCGACGGCTTCATCGGCGACAACCGCAAGTTCGTGGAGAAGACAGGATGGACGCCGAACCGGACCGTGGTTGACATAATACGGGACGGGGTGAAATTCTACCAGGACCCCCGCGGATTCCCTGTTTTTGGGGGGCTGAATATCAGGGGCTAATATAAATCTCCTGCGGATATGACCCTTATGCGCCTCATCGTCACAACTCCATTTTTGGAGACGCGCGGGGGCATGGAACGCGTCGTCCTCAAGATTGCCCAGCACTTCAAGGCGAAAATCCACTGCATCAATTACGATGCCGAGAACTCGTTCCAGGATTTCATCAACATGGACATCGAGACCGTGAAGCCGGGCTGGCTGCGGAGCATGCCGGTTGGCAGGCGCGTCTCCACGGCAATCGAGGCCGGTTGGCACTTCTACAACGCGAAGCTGGACGACTACGATGTCATCAACGCGCACCAGACCCCATCTGAATGGATAAGGCACAGGAACTCTCCCGTTATCTGGTTCTGCTACAGCCCGAACCGCGAGGCGTTCGACCTCTACGAATGGAGGATGAAGCGGAGGAACCCGATTTCAAAAGCGATGTACTGGTCGTCCATCGAGGCCTTCAAGTTCTTCGAATACCGCACAGTCCCCAAAGTCGAGCACATATTCACAAGCTGCAAGAACACCCAGGCACGGATTACGAAATACCTCAGGCGCAGTTCGGAGGTCCTTTACCCGGCGGTGGAGGTGGAAAAATTCACCTCGAAACCGTCCGAGCGGTATTTCCTCTACCCTTCAAGAATCGCTCCTGAAAAGGAGCTTGAATACGCCATCGAGGCATTCAAGCTTTTTGCCAACCGGAAGAACCCGAAACCCGGCGCCGCAAAAACGGACGGGCAGAACTGGAAACTGGTTATAGCAGGGGCGCTTTCCAAGCGCCCGGAGCACCATGCGTACCTGAAGAAGATGCGCTCAATCTGCACGCCTGATGTTGAAATCAAGACGAATGTCGGCGACTGGGAGCTGCGCGATTTGTATTCCAGGTGCACGGCGGTGCTCTATACGCCCGTAAACGAGGATTACGGCCTCGTCCCGCTTGAAGCTATGGCATCCGGGAAACCGTGCATCGCACGGAACGAAGGCGGCCCGAAAGAGACAATACACGAAGGCAGGGACGGATACCTGGTGAACAGCATCTGGGAAATGGCCGGGAAGATGGAATTGCTCGCAAACGACCCCCAGCACTGCGTGGAAATGGGCAAGGAAGGCCGGGCGAAAGTGGAGCGGGATTTCACGTGGGAAAAGTTCCTTAAACGGTTCGGCGAGAAGGCCGAGGAGCTCGTCCGGGCAAAGGCCGAAGGCCGCCAGTCCCATTCCTCTTAATCTCTTCCTCCACCATTTTCGCAAGCTTTTCCACACCCGAATCATCAGCCCGCTCATCCTTACCCTTATCATCGAGGCCGATAAGCCGGATTAGAAGCTGGATGATTTTTGTCAGCAGGATTATCGCGATAAGAAGCAGGATGCCTGCCACAACCGTCGCAAAGTCGGGCGGGACGTTGGCATACACTATCGTCATAACCACATAGACCGTGACGTTTATCGGCGGGGCGGAGAAGAGGAAAAACGCGGCGCGCTTGGGCATCAGGTGGAAATAGGTGATGAACATCAGCATGAGGCTGGCCGATGCCAGTGCTATCGATAGCGTCAGGTATAATTCGTTAGAAAAAATGCCGCCCCAGGAGCCGCCCTGCCCGTACATCTCCTTGATGAGGCTGATTGCCACGAAAAGGAAAACCATCGTGTTGCCGAATGCCGTGTTCCACCCCAGTTCCTCCCTCCTGTTTCGCCCGAAATAAAGCGTGATGAAAAGCGTTGCTATGGCGAGCGGCACTGCCGCCCAGAGCATGTTCTGGTTCTGCAGGGGGGCGAGGGCGAGGTCGAGGAACCGGGAATATAGGACCT
>JAGVNI010000004.1 GCA_020053355.1 archaeon
ATGGGCTAGAGGGGGGCCAGGGGTCCCCGCACCGCAAGTCCCCTTAGGCGGCTCGAATGCCCGGGGCGTTTTGTCTTGTATGCATGCCCTTATTCCCAAGCGTTGACGTCCTGCCTTATATGGCGGAACAATATGTGAACCGGGTCAGGCCGGAAGGAGCAGCCCTAAGCGTCTTGTGCCGTGCTTGTAAGATTCAGGATTGAGTGTAGGGTGTAAGGCTCCTTGCATACGTTTCAAGGCCAACCGGGAAGCCCATTTTCCCCTGGTTTTCAGATTCCGGTTTCTAGTTGTGCCGTATGGAAAATGGGCTGACTTGAAACGAAGTTTCAAGCGGAAGCCCAATTCTCATATGTTATGAGTATCGTGTTCTGGGTTTTGCCTCGCGAGAAGTGGGCTGTATTGAAACTGAGCGAAGCGAGGTTTCAATCTAAAGCCCACTCCTTATTGGTGCAAGAAAAAAAAGGATTAAAAGTCAAATTCCAGCATGGCGCGGGTGTCTGCGAATAGGAGCGCATCCCGGTTGAAAATCGTCATCGTATGCACGCTCAATGCCGGAAACCCTTTTCCCAACATGAAACGCACCCCCAGGCCGGCTGTCCCTGCATCGCAGTTGGTGACATATCCTCCACTGACAGAGACGCTCAGCCTATTTTTTATTGCATCCAATGCAAGGACACCATAGACGGGCATCTGGCCAGCGTCGAGGATATACTCGTACCCCACAATGGCTGCGCCGAAGGGCAGCGCTACGCCCACATCCCCGCCAACCGAGAATTTCTGGACACCGAAGTGCCTTGAGTTGTACCCATACAAATCGAAAAACACCGGTCCGGCTATAGGCACGTTCAGGTCCAGTTTCGCCTCTTCCACATAAGATTGGCCCGGTGCGGTGAGGGAACCGGACAACCCAGCCATGGCATCGAGTTTCAAACCAGCGGGGAGAACGAGGCTGGAACCGAGTATTGTAATCATGCGCACATCCTTCGCCACCGGGTCATAAGCTGCGCCCATTTTCAGGGTGATGGGCGGCCTTGGCGCGGGCTCCCCGGCTTTTGCGCCTATTGGCCCACCGCAGAGCAATGCTCCTGCGAAGGCGATTGCGGCTGCCTCCTTCCTCGCATTGCCCTTCGTGGCTGATTTTTCAACGTTTCCTAGTTTATGTCCGGATGTTTTTATCATATAAATCACCAGAGTATAACACTTAGTTTCTGGTATTTATTGACAAGTGTCCCCAAGGGGGGCAACCCGGACAAAGGATTAAAAAGCAGGGCGGGATATCAGGCCCATGAACATCCGCGACCTCACGAAGATAGGGCTCACCGATGGGGAGATAAGGGTGTACGACGCCCTTCTGGACCTTGGCGAGACCACGCGAACGAAGCTCGCGAAAAGGTCGGGGATTTCACCCTCGAAGGTTTATGATGTCGTCTATCGCCTCGTGGAGAAGGGGATAGTTTCCGTGGTAAAAAAGCAGGGAACGCTGCATTTTAGCGCGGCCAATCCGGAACGGCTCAAGGACTTCATAGAAGGCAAGGAGGAGGAACTCCGGCAAGAACGCTCGGTTGTGGATACATTGCTGCCGGCCCTCCTCTCCAGGCACGGCGAAACAAGGGAGAAACTCGACGTGGAGGTATTCTACGGATGGGATGGCATGAGGACCGTCTTCTGGGACATCGCCCGGGCATTGGACACGGGGGACGTTTCCTATGTTTTTGGCGCGAGCATGGGCCAGGATTGGCTGCAGGCGGACACGTTCTTCTCCAAGTACTACCAGGAGGTCGAAAAGAAGGGATACTGCATCCGGATAATATTCAACGAGAACATGAGGAACCATAAGGACAGGACTGGTTATTTCGAGACTCATAAGCAGCACAGAGTGAGATACCTTCATCAGGATACCTTCACCGAGATAAATTTTTACAACGACACCGTGCTATTCATCATGCTGCTCAGGAAGCCGCTGGTGATACGGATAACGAACAAAGAGGCGGCCGATTCGTTCAGGAAGTTCTTCCTGACAATGTGGAAGCAGGCTAAGAGATAAGCTTCATCGATGCGGAAAGAAGCGATATGGGCAGGAGCAGTATCGCCCCGGCGCACGGACCGGAAGCGGCTTCTTCCCCGCTTCCCTCGCTTTCGTTCCCGGTCGCGTTCGTTTGGTTCGTCATATTTGTCGCGTTCGTCAAGTTCTGTACCGGCGGCTCGGGAGGTTTCGGTTTGAGGACGCACGAGTTGTTAGTGCACGTGGACTCGTTCCCGCAGTCGGCATCGGCACAGCATCCGTAAGCCACCCAAGTGTGGTTTTCAGGATAGCCGCATACCCCCGTGACATTTTCGCAGTTCCCGCCAACATTGCAGAACTCGAAACCATCGCAATCCAAACTCGAAACGCATTCAGGCGGGGGGAGGCATCTTCCGTCGAAGTAGAAGCCCTCGCTCGTGTAATTCCCCCTCTCGGCCATTATGTAAACATAGCCTATCTCGAATGGGAGCGAGACCTCCCCGCTTCCGCCTGTGAATGAGGACCAGTTGCCGGCCTGGATGAAGACGCCTTCGAGGGGCGCGCCTGTCCCGTTCGTCGTAGTCGTTATCAAGAGCCGGAGGATATCGCAATCCGTCTCAATCGAGACGTTCATCTTCTTGGGCGGGGGCGGGGGGCACATGCGCGGATAGTCGAATTCGACGTATTTCTCGTGGTCGAGAGTCGTGTTGTACATGTATATCCGGTAGCTCCCGTTCTTCGAAAGCTCGATGGACGTCTGCCCGGAATCGTCAGTATGCGCGAGGCCCCGGAAGCCCTGGTAGGGGACATAGAGGACGAGGCGTATTTCGACGCCTGCAACCGGAGTCCCGTCCGAGGATGTCGCATTCATATGGAGGGTGTTGCCGGGGCAGGTTGCCGCATATTCGAGATTGAGATGCCGGATTATTGTGTCCTCCTCTGCCGCGAACGAGAGGCTTATGAGCGCAAGGAAGAACGCGATGGTGCGCATGGGATTACTGCCCGAGCCCCAGTTCCCGCCGTATTGCCGGGACAATCTGCGCCGGGTCGGTCACGGCATGGTTCCCCACCCTGCAGGAATAGACGTACTGGCTCCCGCCTTCCATCTCCAAGAAATATGCGAGGTTGTCCAGGTTCCTGCTGTTCACGACCCGGAAGAAACGCTCGACGACTTCCCGCGGGCCGCGTATATGGAACTGCACCGCGATGCTTTTCGCATCCGGCGCCAGCGACGCGTAGTAGACCTGCCTAGGCTCGGCTTCGGCGATTTCGGTCTTGGTCCCCCGTTCCGGAGGCTTTAATTGGGCGCTTGCCATGACTTGGTTTGCTGCTTAGAATTTATAATTGGCGTAGACGGCGGCGAGGCTGCAATTCCAATCTTGACTCCGGCATCATGGGTCGTCCGGATACCCAGGATGGCCGGGGATTCTGAGTTAAAGGCGGCAATGGGCGTTCTTCGCCTTGCTATGGTAAAACGCCCGCACCCCACAGAATGATTATTAAGTTCGGATGGGTATTTGGTTCGTGGCGAGATGGCACTCAAGACTGAAGTGACGAAGGATAACATAGATAAAATCGAGAAGGACACGCTCATTTTCGTGGACAAGGCGATAGGGTCGTTCGAGGCCGCAAAGGCGGGGAGGATTACCAAGGAGGAAAAAGCGGCCCTGGCTCTTCGGGCGTATCATGCCCTCCACAGATGGAAAACGGAATTCCTCGCAAGGGATAAGGACGAGCCATTTGAGACGCGCGTAGCCCGGCTTCAGGAACTGGCGGACATATGCGGGGGGATGCCGGTGAGCGCATGAGCGAACCAAAACAGGCGCAAAGAGCTGAGAGAGAGGAATTCCCTGCAGGGCCACTGATGTCCGAAAGCCTGATGCGCCCGGCAGCTCCGCAGGACCAGAGCGCTCTTCTTCGGCAAGCGAACACGGATTTTTCGCGCCTGCAAGCGCACATGGACGGCATGTCTTTTCCACAACCCGCATTCTCCCCTATCGATTTCGATGGCCCCGAATTCGAAGGCAATTTCGCGATGGACGGCCCGGAATTCTATGAAGACACGTACCTGGACATGGTTTTCGACCCGGACATGTTTTTCATGGGCCTTGGCCAGGACATACGGGATGATGTGACATTCAAGGCGGATAGCGAATTCGAGGAATTCCTGGACGGGAAGAAGAAGGAGGAGGAACTGAAGGACGAGGAGAAGAAGGAATGGGCGAAGAAACATGAGAAAGAGCTGAAAAAGCAGCGGGTCAAGGTCGTAGTCACCCCGGACGGAGGAGTGAAGCTGGTCAATGAAAACAGCCCATTACCGGAAATTGCTGCCAGCAGCGAGTTCAGGCAATTCTTATCCGGAGCGCGGCAGGAAATCAGCGGCAAGGAGCCAAAAGTCGCCAAATGGCTCTCAGACAACCAGGCGAGGCTTGAAGGCCTGGGCATCAAGGTTCAGGTGCAGGGGGACAATTACACGCTCGAGAACACGAGGATGAAAAATGCGGCCCTGGACCAGAAAGCGTTCGCCGGAAGCAGTTTGGGCGGCCCGGAGTTCAAAACGTTTCTGGCCGGGGGCGCCCCGTCTTTTGAGGGAAATGACTTGCGCATCGCCGGATGGCTAATGAAAAACATGGAGGCTCTGGAAAAGGCAGGTGTTTCAGTCCATATAGGATTGGGTGCCGACGGAAACCCGAAGGGGGAATTCTCGCTCCAGAACAAGAGGCTGAGTCTGGTTTCGGATACGCAGAAAAAAGCGCTGAGGGAGCTGGTCCGCGAAACGAAGAGGATGCTGGCGGATGCCAAATCCATTCTGTTGAAAGCGAAAGCCCTCAAGGCGGGGAACCCTGCTGAAGCGAAGAGGCTTTCGGAACAGGGGCTGAAGAAGCTCCAGGATGCCCAGTTCCGGCAGAGCGTGATATCCAGGTCCATT
The DNA here is from genome assembly GCA_020053355.1 of archaeon. Lineage (GTDB taxonomy): Archaea > Micrarchaeota > Micrarchaeia > Anstonellales > Bilamarchaeaceae > Bilamarchaeum. The sequence goes on from JAGVNI010000004.1 coordinate 4,932, forward strand.
TCCCTTTCAAGGGCGCTCCATGCGGAAAGGAATGCTGTGAAACGCCTTCCACCGGCATACCAGAACCTCCTGAAAAAGGGGGACGGAATCTTGGCGCCTGCAAAAACGCCGGGAGAAAAATTGCTCGCGATGAGGAAATCCGCGTTCATCGCAGAGCTGGCCCATACGAAGATATTCCTGGCCAGATTGGAGAGGGGTGCGCAGCTTAAATCAGGGGAGATAAAAAAAATCAGCGGATTCCTGGATTCCGCCGCCAGGCTGTTTGAAAAAAACACGCCGGAATCATTTGAAAAGGCCCAGTTCATCCTTACAACTGCGAAGCAGTATGCCTCAATCAGCCTAGAGCGCAAGGCTGCAAGGCTGGATTCGCTGGAAGCAACGAATATCGATTTCTATGCGACTGTCGAGGGGGACCCCCTCTTCCGGAGCGAGGGGAAGTTCGACCCTGCCAAATTCCAGCGGTTGACCGGGGTGCCCTATGATGAATTCAAGGCCAGGACCGTAAAACTGCATCCAGGCTTTGCCAAAGTGATTTCCCATTATACGACAAAGGCGGTTTCCCACTACGACGTGTCCCTCAAGCACTTAGACAGCGTCCTGGCCCTTGCAGCTTCGGAGCAGCCGGCGGACATGCGAAAAGTCATCGCACTTTATGGCATGGCTTCCAGGGAGCAGATACGCGGGAGAAAAGAGCATGCCCAGATTCATCAGATTAAACCCCTAATCGCCGCCAGCGCCGAGATTTATAAGGTCCTGGGCAAGCTGCCCAGCATCAGGAAAACCGAATCAGATACGAGCGACTGGCGCCTTGGGCCGCAGGGGAAAAACGACCTGGTTGCGCTTAGGAAGAAAGTGCAGGATGAGTATGCCACTACAATAACATACATCTACAAGGCCTCCCTGTGCCTGCTTGCGTCCCAGAACTCGAAGGAGAGGGAAGGATACTTAAAGCAGGCAAAGACGCTGCTTCTAAGGGCGCAGACCGCGAACACCGAATTCCAGAAAAGCGCGGCCACATTCCACACGCATTACAGCTATACCAAGGAGATAGTGGCGAATATACGAAGGACTGGGACGCAGGCATCCGAAGACAGCGCCCAGGGCGAATCCGCCGTCGGAGCGATGCATGATTATCTTAAAAGGCTGGTAGAAGACCCCAAATTCAAGCCCCGCTTTGAGGCGCTCCTTCGGTCATATTGCGTACGTAACATCACAAACCCGAATTTTCTTGCGACTTCGAAATGGCCAAGGGGAGAGCAGCTTAGGGAGCACATCAAGAACTACATGGGCTGGGATGTCTATAGGACTTTTTATGATGGGAACGCGACCCCTTCGCAGCTTAAAGTAGCTGCCGCGAAATTGCTGGATCTCAAGGTCGATGTCGAGGTATCGGTTCCTACCGGGAACGAAAAGGGGCAGATATATACAAAAAAAATCGTGAAGGAGAGGCTGGGGGACCATTTGCAAAAGCAGCAGAAACTGGTTCCTTTATACAACATGTTCAAGGGGATCAAGGACGGAAAAACGCTCTCTTTGGAAAAACGGAGGGAGATGCTATTCGAATTCCTGAAGCAGGGCAGCAACAAGACGATGGTCGGCGCCATCGGGCGGGTCGAAAGCAACTATGAGGCTAACCTGAAAACCCAGTTCAAGGCATCATTCCTTGACCATATCAAGAGCCTGAAAAAACAGCTTGCGGATGTCGAAAAAACCGGGAAACGGATCAACATCAACGGAAGCTACATTCTGGAAAACCTCAGGCCCAGGGACATATACTTTGAAAGCGGCATCAGCGGGAAGACTGAGGCGAAATTTGCAGACCCCAAGGTCGTATCTGCATACAGGCAGCTGCAGGCTGATGCGGCGTTCGTCGCGCCGATTGTCGGGAACATGAGCGAGTTCCTTGCGGACATGAATTCGTCATTCAGGACCAACGCCAGGCTTATGCTTGGCGGCGTTGCTGCATTTCATGCGTATCGGCAGAAGTATGTCGAGCTTGAGGAGAGGAAAAATAGTTTTATCATGGCCGGAACCATAGTCGGGACACTACTTGCGATACCATTTTCCTTAGGGTCATCCGGCATTGCCGCATTCAGCATCATCGCAACAGGCACGACCCTCGGGGGGGCCGCTACGTCCGTTTATCTGGCCCATAAAGAGTATAAAATGAGAATGAGTGACCCGAACGCCAGGCAATGGGAGAAGGATAAGGCATACGAAAACTTCCGTAGCGAATGCATACTGGCCGGCCTTGTGACGGTCCCGGTACTTGGAACTGTTGGCAGGACTTTTGCGGCAAGCAGGGGAGCGCTTGCGCTGGCCAGGATGGCTGCAGGATTTGAATCTGTCGGAATCGTCAGCGGATACCTTGGCGCCAAGCAGTTTTATGACGGGGTTTCCCAAATCCGCAAGGGGGAGGCGGGGTGGGGGACATTCAATATCGTATTTGGGGGCCTTGGGTTTGCCAGCGGGATCCTCGGGCCGATAAGTTCGCTTAGGGAAGCGAAAGCGCTCAATAAATCGAATACCCCTATTAGCGGAGGGGCTGCCCGTCCGGAAAGCCCTGCCGCACCGGCAACGCCAAACAAACCTCAGGTTCAGCCTGCCAGAGATGCCGCTGGAGCGGATGCCAGGCCTGGCGGAGAGGTTGCCCGGCCAACACATCCAGATGCGCCGGCAGCACCTCGTAAACAGGTAGTTCAGCCACCTAGAGAAGGCGCTGGACCAAATCCCGCCACCAAACCTGAAGCTCCTGCAAAACCAGCAGCTCAGCCTAGGGAAGAGGCACCTGGACCGAAAGCTCGGCCGGGTGGAGATGCTATACAACCGAAACAGCCCGCCGCACCGGCAGCTGCAACGCCGGCAGAACGAATACCTGCAAATATCACCAATCTTGAAGAGGCGAACATAGTCCTTAGAGACTCAAAAACCCTGAGCGATGCGCAAGTCATCCAGATAAAGGCCGCGTATGACAGGATTGAGAAGCAGAGTGTGTCAGGAGTGAAACTGACTCCGCAGCAGGAGAATGCGTATCGGGACTTCAAGAGAATGATGAACCTGATACCTCGCGCAGATGCAATCCAACTCACGAATTTTAAGTTTGAAGCCACCGGAAACCTGACCACCCCAGTGACAAATATCACATCTGCACTTGCCGCAAGGCAAAGATTGCTCAGGGTCGGCAGGGTCCGGTCCCTGAACCCCGCAGAGAAAAACGCGCTCGCCCGCTTCGAAAGCGCGGTAAAGGCCCAGAAAGAGTTGGATTTGCGGGCTTTGTCGGCATTCAATTCCAAATTCACGAATACCCCCTACAATCCGTCCCGGTCCGAAAAATCGATTGCCGGATTGGCGTATGAGAGGATGGCAATGCTCGAGAAATCGGACCTCACCGCAGCTGAAGCGGCAGTGCTTTCTGCGCACAGGGACCTGCTAAAGAGGTTCGGGGCATTGAAGACCGACCTTGGCTCCCCGGAATCATTGACGGGCTTCGTCAACGACCTGCGCTCAGGCAACCAGGGGATACGGGATTCCGCCACGGTCGAATTCAACAGGCTGCCTGACGGTGTCAAGAGCGAGGTGAAGGCCCTGCTGCATCACTTCACCGCGAACAACCTCTGGTCGGCTCGGCACAAGGAGCAGCAGGTCGCCGCGGCGAAAGCATATTCCGAGCGGATTAAACAGCTCCCGCAATGAGCCGACGGAACAATTAGTCGGATATTGAACGCCAAAGTAACAGAAAAAGATATTGCTCCGTCAGGGATTTGAACCCTGGTCGATGGAGAACTTCCGCCTTTTAGGAAAAGGCGGCCCAAAACGCATTGTCCGCAAACCCTCCGAGGGTTTGCAAACAGACTGTTTTGGCCGCGCTTTTTCCAAAAGCGCGATGAAAGTCCACTATCCTTGACCGGTCTGTCCTGCCAATTTGGCTTATTCCACCTCAGGGTTTTTCCCTGGGCTTTTTGCCCTTAGCTTGTGTGAGCCAAAAAGGCCACTAGACGAACGGAGCGAATTTTAGGCTACTTGAACAGCTTCATTATGTCCGCGTGCACGGCCTCTATGCCCTTGCCCGCATCGACCTTATGCCAATTCGGTGTTAAAAATCTTTCTTCCTCAAGCCGGAGGTAGTTGCCGCGCACCTTGGCCAGGTATTCGCCGTTCTCCTCATAGCGGTCGAGCTTCTTCTGCTTCCTTTTCCGCTCCTGCGACGCTTCGGGCGTGATGTCGAGGAGGATGACCCGATCAGGCTTGAGGAACCCGAGGCCTTCGACGATTTTCTTGGCCTGGGGGAAGTGGATGTCCGCTAGCTCATATGATATTGTCGAGAAGACGTAGCGGTCGAGTATGACCATCTTCCCGGAGTCCTGCGCCACGCGCACCAGCTCCTGCTCGTTCGCGATATCGGAGAGGAAAAGGAGGAACAATGACTTTGACGAGAGTTCGAGCTTCTTCTCCAGATAGTCGTTTAGCATCTGGAAGCTTTTGGTCGGGTATTTGAAGACCACCGAATCCGGATTCTTCTCCCGGAGAAGCTTGATCTGGGTCTCCTTTCCGCATCCGTCTATCCCTTCGAAAACAACGAGCATAAACATCTCTTCCGAAAATTGTTGGTATGGAAGAGGCACAAAGCAGATTTATATCTTTCCATCATATTCTGTCTGGGAGGCTTGTTCTATGGACGTAATCTCCATTCGTGACATGGAAAAGAAGGACATCGAGGGAATCCTGGATTCTGCCGAAGCAATCCACGCTGGAAAGAAGATGCCGGGAATTTCCGGGAAAGTGCTCGCAACGCTGTTTTTCGAGCCTTCAACGCGCACGAAGCTCTCGTTCCAGTCCGCTGCTCTGCGCTCCGGGATGGAGTATATAGACTTTTTGCCGGAGACGAGTTCGCTCAAGAAAGGGGAAAGCTTCGAGGATACCGTCAAGACTGTCGAAGGATACGCTGACGCGCTCGTGATACGCCACCCGAAGGAGGGTTCGGCAAGGCTCGCTGCGGACATACTCAAAAAGCCGGTCATCAACGGGGGCGACGGGGGCAACCAGCACCCGACGCAGACGCTAATCGACTTGTATTCGATAAAAAAGAGCAAGGGCCGGATAAAGGGCCTGAACGTGACCCTTTTCGGCGACCTGAAGCACGCGCGGACCATGCGCTCGCTCGCATACGCCCTTGGCATGTTCGAGGCGAAGGTGACGCTCGTCTCACCATTAGGCCTTGAGATGGACCCGGCATACGTGAAGGAACTGGAGGAAAGGTTCAAGCTCCAGGTGCATGTCAAGACCGAGCCGGAGTTCTCCGAGGCGGACGTTTTGTATGTGTGCAGGATACAGCAGGAGCGGTTCGCCGACCCGATGGAAGCGAAGCGCGTCACCGAGAAATTCAGGATAAAGAAGGACGACCTGAAAGGCGCGAAGGACGACCTCGTGATACTGCACCCGCTTCCGAAAATCAATGAAATCGAGAACTCGATTGACAGCATGAAGCAGGCGAGGTATTTCGAGCAGGCGCACAACGGTGTGCCGGTCCGGCAGGCGGTTTTGGAATACGCGTTAAGCAGGTAGAGGCGGTGTTGTTATGCAGGTTGACCAGATTGAGATGGGAACGGTCATAGACCACATAAAGGCGGGGAAAGCGGCGAAGGTCATGAGAATCCTCGAAATCGGGGAGAACTACCCGCACAGGGTGGCCATCCTCATCAACGTCCCGAGCAAGATGATGAAGACCAAGGACATCCTGAAAATCGAGGGAAAGCTGGTCTCGGAGGAGAGCGCGAACATGATTGCCCTCGTCTCGCCGGGCGCTTCGATAAACATCATCCGCAACAGCAAAATCGAGAAGAAGTTCACGGTCGCCCTTCCAAAGGAAGTGATGGGCCTCGGGCGCTGCGCGAACCCGAATTGCATTACCGTAGAGGGGGCGAAAACCAGGTTCATGATGGAAGACGACGGAAGGTACAGGTGCCACTTCTGCGAGCGGCGCTCCAATGCCGAGGAACTAGTCTGATTTGGCTGCAATCAGAAGGAGGGATCTGGAATGGATTTGCGAAAGGCCGGGGGCAAACTGATTGTCCGCCTTGACGAAGGGGACGAAGTCGTCGCATCAGTGAAAAAGGCATGCAAGGAGCACCATGTCCAATACGCTCATTTTTCAGGAATCGGCGCATGCAGGAGCGCGGAAATCTCGCATTTCGACACCTTGGAGAATAAGTATCATAGCAGGAAGCTCGCGGGCATGCTGGAGATAGTAACGCTCACCGGCAATGTCACGACCGTGGAAAACGACCCTTTCGTGCATGCCCACATCGCCCTCGGCATGAATGATTTCTCAATCCTGGGCGGACACCTTGTCGAAGCGATAATCAACCCCGCATGCGAAATCGTAATAGACCCGCTCCCGATTACAGTCGGGCGGAAACTGGATTCGAAAAGCGGGCTGAAGCTGCAGCAATTCTAGCCCGGCCATGCCCATTAGGATAAGCGGGTCATTCGCCCAGCGTCTTCTTGATGGCCGGAAGCAGCTGCGCATGGAGCGAGGTCTTCGGGACGAATATCAGCCCCGGGAACTCGCGCGCCAGCTCCTCGCCCACCGTCGCAGGGAGGCTGATGGCGCTTAGGACGATGATGGGCGTCTTTATCCCGCGCGATTTCATTTCCCGCAGAACGGCGCGGCCGGATATCTTCGGCATAATCAAGTCAAGGAGGAGGAGGTCGAAATCCTTGAGCTTCTCAAGGCCTTCCATCGGGTCGAGCGTATAAGCCGCCGTATAGCCTGCCTTCTCCAGGTACATCTTTATGCTGCGCGCCACGTCGGGCTCGTCCTCTATTATCAGTATCTTTTTCATTTTTTAGCCACCTTTGGGATGATTATGCGGAACGTGCTCCCCTGGCCGCGCATGGAATCGAATTCAATCCTCCCGCCCATCTTGGTTATCAGCGTGGATGAGATTGCGAGGCCGATGCCGGAGCCGGGCGCGCTGTGGTTCTCCTTGAAGAACTTGTCGAAGACTTTCGGCTTGTTCTCGGGCATGATTCCGATGCCCGTATCAGAGACAGAGATTATTATGTCGCCGCCCTCTTCGGTCCACACCAGGCGCACGCCCCCATTGTCCGTGAATTTGAGCGCGTTGCTCACCAGGTTGCTTACCGCCATCGACAGGATGTGCGGGTCCCCAACGACTTCGATATCCCTGCCGGTCAGGTCGAGGGTGAGCCCCTTGGAATGCGCAAGGGGCATGTAATCCTCGATGACGGAGCGCATGATGTGGTCGAGATAGAATTTTTGGGACCGGATATCGACGGATTCCAGTTTCGTCAGTTGCATAATCTGCTCCACCGAGATGGAGAGGCGCATGGCGTTGCGCCACATGAGGTCGAAGGACTTCTCCATGTCGCGCGATTCGGTCACGGGGTCCATGTTCCTGGCCATGTCCAGATTCAGCATGATGACGCTAAGCGGAGTCTTCAATTCATGCGTCATGTCCGCCATGAAGCGCTCACGGAGCAGGGATAGCTCCTGGAGCTGGTCTTTCTGGCTGCGGAGCGTGTCCTCGTTCCGTTTCTGCTCGGTGATGTCATCCACCATGGCAAGGTGGTAGAGCAGGTTGCCCTTGGAATCCCGGACCACCGAAACGTTCACTGCGCCCCATATGACTTGGCCGTCCTTGCGGACATAGCGTTTTTCTGCCTTGTAAAAAGGTATCTTCCCCGCCCCCAGGCGCTGTATCTGCTCGATGTCGCGCGCGCGGTGTTCCCGATGCGTTATTTCCTTGAATGAGAGCCGGCACAGTTCGGATTCGGTATAGCCGAATATCCTGCATGCCGCGGGGTTGGCCTTGATGAAACGGAAGTCGGGGCCGGAAAGAAGGATTCCGACCGAGCCATGCTCGAAGATATTGCGGAAACGCGCCTCGCTGTCGCGCAGGGACCGCTCGGCGGATTTGCGCTTGACGAACTGGCCTATCTGGTATCCGATTAGGTTGAGGGACTGTAGGAGTTCATGCTCGGGCGAGCGTTCCTTTTCTGAGAAAAAGACCATCACGCCGGCGACTTCGGCCCCCATCGCAATAGGTATGGCGCACGCGGATTTGAAGCCGACCGTCCGAGCGGCGGCTGTCCGTATGAAAACGCGCTCTTTCGAGATATTCTCGACCCATACGGGCTTTCCGCTGGCCCATACGCGCCCGACAAGGCCGGACCCGCATTTGAACTTGATTTCTGTTGTGACTTTTTCGAATGGCTGGTAATTTTTCGATTCCTCATGCCATGAATCTGCCAAGCTGAGCTGTTTCCGGGCCTCATCCTCCACCCATATCTCCCCCCAGGCCCAGTCCAGGTTGGTGCATATCGTCCGCAGGACAACCGGCCACGTATCGGCAACCGACCCGCCTGCCGAAAGGATGGAAGCCACCTGGTAGCTGGCCAGGAGGCGCTTGTCGGCAGAGAGGCGCTTGGTGATGTCGCTTAGCGTGACGACTGCCCCGGCAATCCCACCACCCATCCTCACGGCAGAACCCCTGACCTCGACGAATATCTGCCGGTCTTCGGTTGTCCGCGCTTCGACGACATACGGGTTCACCTCTTCCCCGGATACCCGCTTCCTGAACTTCTCCGCCATCACGGCGATTGAATCAGGGGGCAGCAAATCCGTCAGCTCGCTGAAGCGTTTCCCTATGATATCGACCGGGCGATACCCCCACATGCGTCTGACCGATGGGTTGATTTTCTGTATTTTGCCGGAGCTGTCAAGGAAAACCACGATGTCGGTCGCGTTGTTGAAAATCGCGGCGAATGTCTTTTCGCTATCCACTAGAGCGGATTTGGCCTGAAGGGCCGATATGCCATGGGCGATGTCCTGGGCCAGTTCGTCGAGGAGGCGGACCTCGCCGGTATCGAACGCGTCGGGATTCTCTGAATAAATGTTCAATGCCCCGCACCTCTTGCCCTCAAGCGCAATCGGAAGCGCGATGGAGGAGGCGTAACCGTGTGAAAGCGCATCTTTTCGCCAGGGCTCGAATCGCGGGTCGCTAAGGATGTCTCGGGCAATCGAAGGCTTTCCGGTCCGGATTGCGGTCCCGGTCGGCCCGCGCCCCCGCTCCGTGTCAGCCCAGGTTATATCGAGAGTTTTCAGGTACCCTTTTTCAAACCCGTAGGATGCCTTAGGAATGACGCACTTGTCCGGGCCTTCGTCAACGCATCCGGCCCAGGCCATCCGGTAGCCGCCGGTATTGACAAGCACCCGGCAGATTTCGTTCATCAGCCCGATTTCGTCCACGCTCCGCACGATGGCCTGGTTGCATTCGCTGATAAGCGCGAGCATCCGGTTTTTCTCCTGCAGGGCGTCCTCGTTGCGCTTCTGCGAGGTAATATCGCGCACGCTTTCGATTGCGCCGATGATTCCGCCTTCGGCATCGTAAAGCGGACGCACCATCACCCACACATAACCGGGCTTGCCCCTCATGAGACGGGGGACCCAGCCCTTGGCTGTGAGGATGTCACCCTGCCGCTTGAACGCGTCGTATTCTTTTTCGATTTTGCCCTTGGGGGCCAGCAGAAGCTCCGCGGCGACCGGCCTCCCCCAGCCGTAGAAATGCTTGCCGACCTCGCCGCCGGGTTTCCCCAGCATCTTTTCCGACTTGATTCCGGAGAGGTTTTCAATCTCCTTGTTCCAGTAGATTACCCGGCCCTGCAAATCAATGGCGAATGTGGGGTCAGGAAGGGATTCTATTATGTCTGTGAGCCGGTCCTGGGAAGCCTTGATTTCGGTTATGTCCTGGACTACGCTGGCGACCATCTGGAGTTTGTTGTCAAGCATTATCGGCGACCAGGAATGGGAGACCCATTTCGTTTTGCCATCCGGCGTGATGATACGGTATTGCAGCCCTGTCCCGGCCTTTCCCTTTAGGGCTCCTGCAAGTGCGGAATTCACCCGGGACGCGTCGTCCGGATGGAATATTTTGGGGCGGGTGCCAAGAAGTTTTTTCGGCTCCCAGCCCAATACTTTCAAGCAGGAAGGGCTCAGGTAGGTCACTTTCCCATCCATGCCTGTCAGCATTATCAGGTCATTGCTGCTCTCGACCAGGCGCCTGAACTTAGATTCGCTTTCTTGCAGGTCCTGCTCGGCCTTTTTAATATTCGTCAGGTCGGAATAAATCGCGACGATTTCGCCGGAATCAAGCTTGAGGACGTAGTTGTCCCGCCATCCGACAATCCGCTTGTCCTGGTAGACCTTGGCCGGGAAAAATTCTGGCTTCCCGGTATTCCATACCCTCTTGAAAACACCGAAAATGCCGAACCCCCTTACGCCCGGGAATACCGAGGTCACCCGCTTCCCGACGATGTCCTTTTTCCGCACCCGCTCGACGCGCTCGGCCGCCTTGTTGAAATCCACTATTACGAAGTCTTCGCCATCATTTTCCGCCCGGTAGACGGCGATGCAGTTCATGGAGTTGTCGAAGACGTCGGAATACCTCGCCTCGACCTGTTTCAGGCGTTCCTCGGCGATTCTCCGTGCGGTGATGTCGCGGATGTTGCACTGGATGACATTCGTGTGGTCGACCCGGTAGGTGTTGCTCACGAATTCTACGGCTTTCTGCTTGCCGCTTCTCGTCTGTAGCGGGAGGTTCTCATAGCGCACGTACCCCTTCTTCTGGAGCTCCGAGAATTTGGCCTTGTTCGTGACGATGTCCTTGAATGCGCCAACTTCCCAGAGCTTCTTGCCCAGGAATTCCTTGTGGGAATAGCCGAGCATGGAAATCAGGAACGGATTGACATCGATTATCTGCCCCGTGTCCGCATCGAGAAGGAGGATGCCGTCCTGCGCGGTCTCGAAAAGGCGGCGGTATCGTGTCTCCGAGTCCCGGATTGCGATTTCAGCGAGGTCACGCTCAACCATGTCAGGTGGAATGCGGTTGGGACGCCCTGCGGGTTTCCGTATGGCCCGGCTTGTTCTTGGCCTTTGGGCTTTTCTTCCCCTGCGCACCACGATTTGGAATCTCGTTTGCGGTTTATTATATTATCTAATGCCAGGCTCCGCAGGTCCTGCAGTATGGGCGGCGCAGGATAAAGCTAGCCGCGGGCGTTTCTCCGGAGCTCGTTAACGAACTTTTCTGCAAGAGCTGCGCGGGCGGATTCCTTCACGCGGACGCGGCGCATCGCGCTCATCGCAAGCGCATGCACCTCGGGGTCCTTTAACTGGCGAATCTGCTCCCGAATCTGCTCGTTCAGTTCATGCGGCGTATGCACGGCCATCTGCATGTTCGTGCCGTCGAACCATTTGCGCTCGAGCCGGAACTTCAGCGAGGCGGGAAAATCCTTCCCGCATTCATCCGCCAAAGGCCCGGATTCCACGGCCTTGAACGCGGCGTATGTGAGGATTTCCCCGATTCCGCCATTGAAAAACGGGAGGCTTGAAATCATGCGCCGCTCGGCTTCTATCAGCCTGAGCGTGTGGACGTCCGGATTGTCTGGGAACAGGAGCGGGCCGGCAAGGAAGATGCATGCTCTCGTCGGGAGCCTGCCGTAAGGGACTTCTTCGAAGGGGCGGAAGGAATGGACATAATCCGGGGTGCCCGCAAGCGGAAGGAAGTCAGTGGCCGGGAAGAACATGAGGTCGATGTCCGAGAAGCGAGAAGGGCTTGATGAATCCGAGACGGCGCTGCCATAGAAAGCGGCATCGTTGCGGTTGAAGAGGCGCATCAGCCATTTTTTGAGGGAATCCAGGTGCCAGGTCGTCGTGCCAGAAAACTTGCAGCAGCGCGCAATCACGGCCTCCATCGCCTTGCCCGCATCCGGAAACGGTGATTCGAATGGCTCCATCGGGGGGTACAGGAAAGCATCGCGCCCAAGCCTCGCCATGATGGAATCAGCATTTGGTTCAACCATGCATTCCGCCTCCAATATTCCCGGCCATCACCGCCAGGGTGCGCTTGACCGATTCGATGCTGTGATCTGGTTCCGGATAGGATAATGCCGTGGAAGCGAGCATGGACTGGAACCCGGACGCCCCGCCGATTTGCGCGTATGCCTGCCTCATTAAGGCCCCGATTATTTCCTCGTCGCAAACCAAATCCGAAATCGCCTCGTTGAAGAAATCGTTGAATGCCAGCCGCATGCCTTCCTCATAGGTGAGGGGCGAAACGAAATCCCTGCTCAGCCGCAGGCACATCTCGCCCCGGAAATCCATCCCGGGAATCCTGCCGGTTTCGACAAAAAAGCCGCGGGATTTCAGCAGCTCTTCCAGTGCGGCATGCGTCGTGCCGTATCGCACCAGCACGCGGATTTCCTCTCCCAGGGGCAGTTCCGGAAAAAACAGGGGCGCTTCGGAAAGGAGCCGCTCCATCCCCTCGACGACCAGCGTGTTCCGCTCGATTAACGCAGGCTTGACGAATGCGCGCAGCCCGGCCTCAGACGCCCGGATAGCGGATTCGGCTTCACCTTTGAGAAGCAGGCCCATGGCTTCCTGCATGGAATGCGAAAGGCCCATCATCATGAACCCGAATTCCCACATATCCCCGGCCACGCCGCTTTCGGCCAGGTAAATCCCTTGCACCCGGCTCCTTGCCGCAATCAGCATCTCCTCGCTTGCGAACCCCTCTGTGTCATGGAGGGCGCAGCGGGAGGCCGAATGCTCGGCCAGCCTTTCCGCCCCGGATTCCGAGCGGAGCAGGGCGTTCATCTCATTCATCTCCATGATGCGGCCGGATTCGTCCAGCCCGGCCTTTTCAGGAACGTAGATGTGCGGCTTGAATGATTCGAATGCCCCGGAGAGGCTCCGCGCGTCATCGGCGGTCTGGTGCCTGCCGAATTCAAGCCGGATGCGCAGGCGGTCTTTTTGCAAGGGCTTTGCCTGCGCGAGTGCGGGAATAGACATATTAGTAAATTATATACCACAACATTAATAATACTGGATTATCAATCGCCCCGGTAGGTCAGCACAACGAAAAGATGGTCCTTGTCGAAAGGCTCGAGCCGGATTTTCTCCATGATTTCGAAGACGGGTTCGAGCTTCTTCAGGACGGCTTCGAAGACCACCTTCGGGTCCTTGGTCACGTCGATGCTCTGGCTCTTTATGGCAATCATCGCGATTCCGCCCTTCTTCAGGAACATCCTCGCGTTCTTGATGAGTATGTCGTCCTGGTCCGGCTGCGCGACATCCATGTATATAGAGTCGGCCGCTCCGACTTCCTCGTATTCCTGCGGCTGGCGCGCGTCGCCGTGGATTGGGATGATGTTCTGCCTCCGCTCGGACAGGGCAATCAGCGTCTTCATGCACTGCGGGGCGATTTCCACCGAGTATATCTCGCCATCAGGGCCGAGGATATCGGAGAGGTGGGAAACCGTCGTCCCGGTCGATGCGCCAAGGTAGAGGATTTTCGAGCCTGGTGCGAACGGGAACGCCTTTAGGCCTTTTTTCATCGCGCCGCTCAGCTTGCTGCGGTAGGAATCCCAGACGCGGTATTCCTTTCCGCCTTCGCGGATTATCCGCTCGCCATACACTTTATGGCCTGGGTCGGCATTCTCTGTGAGGTATGCGCCGTCCTTGCGGAATACCCCGGGGTAAACGTTTTCCATGGGGGGATTACGTCCGTACAATGATTTAATATGGTACGGAATAGGCCCCCGATGATGCAAAAGATAACTTTTAATACCATTATGGATACATTAACCCTGCAAAGTCGTATCCAATTTTCCGTCGCGAAAAGGGTTGCAGTTTGAAATTTGGGTTGCACAATTGAGGTGCGGATATGGTTACAGCATTTGATGTAGAAGCGAACAAGCTCATAGAGAAGGCAGCGCACAAGCTGAAGGACATGAAGGTCCACAAGCCGGCATTTGTCGGCTTGGTCAAGACCGGCGCGCAAGCGCAGAGGCCACCCCAGGACGGGGACTTCTGGTTCTTCAGATGCGCCTCCATAATGAGGCAGGCGTATGTGAATGGCGAGGTCGGCACGCAGAGGCTCAGAAGGCACTACGGCGGTAAGAAGCGCCGCGGAGTGAAGCCTGCGCGCCATGCCCCGTCCGGCGGCTCCACGATTAGGAAAGCGATGCAGGAGCTGGAAAAAGTCGGCCTCCTTGCCAAAGGGAAGGGCGGGCGGAGCCTCACTGCGAAGGGCAGGAAGCTCATGGACTCGGCCGCCAAAGAGTGCGTTTGACAATGGGCGAGGTAGAGGGAGAAGGGCAGCAGCTCGAGGACATGAAGAAGAGGAAACTCGATGCCAGGAAGGCGCAGGAGCAGCTGAAAGCCACCCTCCGGGGGGCGCTTGACGAAGCGGCATATTTGCGCCTGATGAACGTCGCCGTGGCGAACTCGGAGATATACCTCACGGCCGCCAAGAACGTGCTGATGTTCCACAAACGCGCCGGAAGGAAAATAACCGAAACGGAGCTCCTCTCGCTGCTCCGGGCAATCCGGGAGCAGAACGAGACGAAAACGACAATAACGTTTCATAAGAAATGAAGGGTGAATGAACCAGGGGTTTTGATTATGGGAAGCAAAGGACTTGCGAAAAAGCTCAAGCTTGGCAAAGCGAATCGGGAAATCAAGAGGATACCCGCTTTCGTTATGGTTCGGACGAAGAGGAAGGTCACGTTCAACCGCAGGAAGAGGGATTGGAGGACGGACAAGCTCCGTATAGAAGAGTGATGTTTCTCGGGTGATTTATTCTATGGCAAAACTCGAAAGGATTTACACGGTGCCCCTAGGCGACGCCTACGAGACCGTGAGGAACAAGAGGACGCCCAGGGCTGTGAAGATTCTCCGCGCATTCATAGAACGGCACATGAAGTCCGACGGCGCGAGGATATTGCTCAGCGAGAACCTGAACTCGCACCTCTGGGTCAGGAGCATACAGAAGCCCCCCAGGAGGGTGAAGGTCAGGCTCATCAAGGACGAGGGCGTAGTGCGCGCATACCTTGCGGATGAGAAAATCGCGGAGCCGAAAAAGAAGGACGCCCCGAAATCCGAGGAGAAGAAGCCCGAGGCTAAGCCGGCCGTGAAATCCGAGAAAAAGGAAGAGAAGCCGGCCCCGAAGCCAGAGGCGAAGAAATGACTGCGAAGCGGAAGCCGAACGAGTGAAAAAAATGAAGGCCTCGTATTTCGGGAACCCCTGGATAGGGATGTTCCTGCGTACCAACGATGAAGTCAGCATACTGCCAATCGACAGCATGGACAAGCTCGACGTAATAGTCCGCGAGAGGCTGAAAACCGAAGTGGTTAAGGTCGGGATGGGCGACTCGAACCTGCTCGGCGTATATATCGCGATGAACTCCAAGGGCGTCATACTGCCGAATGTCGCGCGCGAGGCGGAGATAGCGCTCCTCAAGAAGGCCGGCCTGAACGTTTATGTCTCAAAGGACAAGAACAATGCCATGGGCAACAACATAGCGGCGAACGACCTGGGCGGAATCATCAACCCGTATGTGGAAACAGATGAGGCCAGAGCAATAGGCGACGTGCTCGGGGTCGAGCTGGTCCCGATGTCGATAGCCGGGTTTTCCACGGTTGGAAGCGCCTGCATCGCCACGAACTCCGGATTCCTCGCGCACTTCCGCAGCAGCGAGGACGACCTTGCACGCATGAAAGACGCGCTGAAAGTGAGCGGCAACAAGGGCACGGTGAACACGGGAACCGGGTTCGTCGCATACGGCGCGGTCGTGAACAGCAACGGCTATGTGGTCGGCGAGGATACGACGGCATACGAGATCGGGCGGCTGGAAGAGGCGCTCGGGCTTATAAAGTGAAAAACATATTCATCGGGTGATTAAGGTATGGCATTATTCAACGTGAGCGGAAAGATAACCCTCGGAACCGAGGTTAGGACCTTTACCAAGCAGGTCGAGGCGCAAACCGAGAACGCGGCGAAGCACAGGACATATGCCGTCTTCGGCTCGGTGAATGGGGTCAAAAGGAATAAGATTAAAATCGAAAAGGTCGAGAAGGTTTAGTGATTAAATGGCAGAAACGGACGTGACCCAGGAACAGCTAAGTTACGAGCTCGCGGTTTATCGGGAGCAGATAGCCATGATAAAGCGCGAAACCGAGAGGGTCAGCCTTACAACGATTGACCTGGGCAACGCCCTGCGGACTGTGGAAAGCCTGCAGGCCGAGCGGGCGCTCATCCCGATTGGCGGCGGGGCTCTTGTGCGGGGCGACATCTCGCAGACAATCGTCCTTGTCCCTATCGGCGCGGAATACCTTGTCGAGATGGACAAGGGTGCCGCTGGCGAGGAGATGCGCAGGAGAATCGAGGCCACGAAGAAGGCTGTCGAGAAGCTGAACGAGGAGTTCACCCGCATCGCATCGAAGCTCCGCGAGGCGACCAGCCAGCTCCAGAAGATGGAGACCGCGACGCAAATCAACGAGCGCGTCGATGGCAACATCCGCGAAGACTATATATGACTAATTTTTTCATTCTCTTCAATTTTATTTCATTTTTCTCCAACCGAAGTTCGCAGCATGTGCGCGCGTGTGCGCCCGTCATTTGATGAAATCGTTTGACGGACGTTGACCGGCTGAAGTTTTGCGACCGGGCGAAACATTTAATGTTTCGCTGGTCCATTGGAGCGCCATGCGCTCCAATCGGAACGTTTATCCGGAGTACGGCCGGGGGAAAAGCTCATGTTTGACTTCCTGAAAAAGAAAATCAGCGGCTTCATTGACGGCATCACCAAGAAGGAGGAGGAGAAGGCCGAGGCCCTGCCGCAGGAAGAGAAGGCGCCCGAAACACCGGAAACGGAAATCCAAGAGGAGCCGCGTGCAGAAGAGAAACCAGCGGCGAAAGCGAAGCCGGAAAAGAAGGAAATCCAGAAAGTTGAGGAGAAAAAACCGGAACGCAGGAAAGAGGAAAAATCCGAAACCAGGAATCCAGAGCCGGAAACCAAAAAAACAGAACCAGTGAAACCGGCGCCATCAAAACCCGCAGCTAAAGCACCGCCGGTTCCGGCCCCCAAGCCGGAGCAAGCGAAAGCGGAGGCAAAACCCGCCCCGGCCGCGAAACTTGCTCAAAAAACCGAAATCCCGGCGAAAACGCCAGCGGTTCAGGCATCGGAACCGAAACCGACCCCGGCCAAAGAAAAAGAGCTTCCGTCCAGGCCTGAACCCGCAAAACCCGCGTTCATTGCGCCGCCCGCGCCGCTTGCCAGGATTCGTGAGCCGGAACCGGAAACACCAAAGCCCCCGCCCATTGCGCCAGAACCCGAAATCGCGAGGCCGGAGCCGAAAAAAGAGGAGGAGAAACCGAAAGAGAGGCTGAAACTCGGCATCATCGGCACGGTCAAGAGCCTGATAACCCGCGAGGTCGAAATCAGCGAGAAGGATGTCAAAGAGATGGTGGAATCGCTTGAATTGGAGCTCCTTGAAGCGGACGTCGACATTGGAGTATCCGAAAGCATCAAGGAAGAGCTGATGGGGAAACTCGTCGGCTCGAAAATCGGCAAAGATAAGCTCCATTCGTTTGTCAGCGGCTCAATCAAGGAGACGCTCATCGACATACTCACAAACGAAAAAGACTTCGACATCGTCTCACGTGTCGAGACTTCGGAGAAACCGGTCAAAATCATGTTCATCGGAATCAACGGTGCGGGCAAGACCACGACAATCGCGAAGGTCGCGAAACTCCTTATGGACAACAACCGGAAGGTGGTGTTTGCGGCAGCTGACACGTTCCGCGCTGCAGCCATCGAGCAGATGGGCGTGCATGCGGAGCGCCTCGGGGTGAAGATGATAGCGCGAGAATATGGGAGCGACCCCACTTCCGTCGCGTATGACGCGGTGAATTACGCGAAAGCGCACGGCATTGACGCTGTCCTAATCGACACCGCAGGACGGCAGGACACGAACATCAGCCTGCTCAATGAGATGAAGAAGATGAAGCGCGTGATTTCGCCCGACATCTGCATCTACATCGGGGAAAGCATCGCCGGGAACGCCATTTTGGAGCAGATAACCGCCTTCAACCGCGAAGTGGGGGTGGATGCGGTCATCCTGAGCAAACTGGACTGCGACCCCAAAGGCGGCACCATGCTCTCAATCAGCAAGGCGACAGGCGTGCCGATAATATATGTCGGCATCGGCCAGGGATACGACGCTTTGGAGCGCTTCGATGCGCAGAAGATTGTCGGCCGCATCGTCGATTAATCCGGTTTTTTAGAAATAGCATGAAAACCCACTAATCCATACTCTTTAAAAAGTCTTTCCGCCATATTAATCTACAAAGTATCATAGAAGAATTAATGCTCTAGGTGAAAACATGGCGGGACAGACAGTCGGGGGACCGGATCCAGCGGGGATGAGGCAGGCTCAGAATACTGACAGCACGGCGAAGAAGGCCATGGATGTGGCGAAGCAGGCCACTGACAGGGTCTCCGGCTGGAGAGAGGAAAGAAAGATAAAAAAGGAAGTCAAGGTCGAATCCCGCAAGAGGGAAGCCCAGCGCAGGCTGGACGAGGCGGAAGAAAAGCAGGAGAAGAAGGATGCCACCCCGCAGGTGGACGAGCAGGCCGTCGATGGCGGAGCGCTCACTGATTTCAACCGGGTCTTCCTCGACGCAATCCGGAGGGGCCAGAGCAGGACAATCCAGGCGAGCAGCGCCGACTCGGCAATCCGCGAAGTGATTTGCCAGGACATGTTCATCAACGCGATTGCCAACTGCACGGTCAGGACGCCTCTTGAGCAGATGGACACCGAATACGGAAAGGAGATGGCTGGGAGGAGGGCAAGGCTCGCCTCCACGCTCAGGAAAGCGAAGGAGCAGAAAGAGTTCATGATAGGGGACCTCACCACGCACGAGGTCGACATAATCTACTCGACCATTCTCGGCACCGCCGAGGAGGACGCGATAAGGGCAACCCCAGGAGCGGCGGACCTTTGGAGGAATACCAATTGGCCGAACGAATTGCCAAGGCCTCCGGAAGCGTTCTTCATGTTCCTAGAAAGCGTAGCGATAAGGGAGAGGCCGGAGGACAAGGGCAGGTTCATCGGCAGCGTGCTCAAGGGCCTCACCATCAGGAAGACGTTCGTCGATACCGCGGACACGACGGTCCGCCAGCTGGTCGACGGCGCGATGATAAACGAGTACCTCCACACGTCATCTGCCTACCAGATAGACACCACGGTGGAGAGTTTCCATTCAACAGTCGTCAACCTGCTCCGCACGCCGACCGACCAGAAGGACCCAATCCTCGGCATGCCGGGCCTCGGATACGATGAAGGATACGCGCAGGAGCTTGCAGTCGCAAAAATCTGGGTGGAGCAGGCAAGGCAGACATACGCGCAGAGCGAGGCAAGCCTCCAGACGGCGGTCCAGACGCATAATAAGGCAAAGGAAGCTGTCGAGGCCGCGCAGAAAGAGGTCAACAAGGCCGTCGATTTCGCCAAGAAGGTCGACAAGCAGGGCAGCATCAGGCTCGCAACAGGCGCGGTCTGGGCAAAGGACGGCCCGGAAATCAAGGCCGCGCTCGAAACTACCGCCGCCACGTTAAAGCAGGCCGATGCCGAATTCGGCAAGGCGACCACATGGCTCGATGCGGCGAAGGCCGCGAAGGCGAAAGCTGAGCGAGAATTCAAGAAGCGCGTCGACGAGGTCGCGATTTTCGAGGCGAAATCCAACCCGCAGGCTTTCTCGAAGGAGCTTGCAAACCACTTCAAATCCCTCCTCGAAGAGAACCGGGACTCGCACGTCAAATTCAGCGAGGTCGCCGACAGTATGGAGGCGAGGCTTCCCAATATAGCGATAACGAAGATTCTGGCAAGGGCCACGGAGCTTGTGGACATGATGGAGGACACCGCGTTGCATTTCAACCCGGACATCATGGCCGAGAGAGATCTGCTGGAGAACCTCACCGATGAGAGGCGCGCGCAGCTTGTCGCCCTCGCAACGAAGGAGAATCCGGAGGCCGCAGCGCTCCTCATGAAGGACATCAAGAAGTCGGGCGCCGCGGAGAAGGACACAGATACGTTCGCGTACAAGAAAGTGCGTTACGAATCCGAGATGGGAAAATTCGCTCAGGAAATCGAGGACGCGAAGATACCCGAGGAAGTCAAGGTGCGCCTGCGCTCAGCGCAGAAATGCATGGTGGGCCTGCGCCACCCGAAGGAGCACATCGACGGCCAGCTCAAGTCGATTGGCAAGGAGTACGCATTCCCCCTAGGAAAAGGCGTCAAGCACGCGGTTCGGGACCTTGAGGAAAGGAGCTATAGGAACCTCGCGGGCATAACTGATGCCGAGAAGATAATCGCGAGGATGGTCTACGAGGCGCGCACGGGCGAACTCAAGGGCCTTCCCGGAAATCGGGAAAGCAAATGGGCGAGGTTCTGGCACGCGGTCGAATACCACTTAGCCACAAGCGAGTCCTGGATAAGCAGGGACTACCAGAAGCCGGGAAAACTGGTCTGGCTGTACCGCAAGACGTTCTCGGAAACCGTATCGGATTTGCGCCCCAGGAACTGGCTCCAGAGAAAGCCGGGAAAGAGACCCGACGGCACCAATTACAAGAGATGGGCGCCGAGGGTCGTCGATGGCATCTGGGGGCTCGCCTGGAAAGGCTATCTTATCGGCGGCCTGCTCATCGGACACTCACTCAGCGTCCAGCCGCTCGAGCACTGGTACAGTTACATCTACCCGCCGAACTGGTTCAGGCCGGTGACGATGATCGCAGAGGCAATCAAAGGCGGGCCATTCTATCTTCCGGAAAGCCAGAACCACTTCTACTACCCGTGGTCGTTCACCATGCGGGCCGAGAGCGAGAGGCAGATCCGGCGCGTCATACACGACAACTACGACATACCGGAAAGGCTGCCCTCGCGCGGCGCCGACTACTACAAGCAGTCGTACGGCGTAGGCACGCACAGGCTTCCGACCGAGACTACAGATGACGGCATGAGCGCCCGATTATCGTGGCTCCAGAACCACGGCGACGTGCTTCGGTTCCTGCAGGAGCGCACGACGCTCCGGATGGATGTCCGCACGAAGGTTCTCAGCGACTCCGCGAACCCGAGGCCCGAAACCTGCAGCAACAGCCAGATGCCGGTTCCGAACAGCTGCAAGAACCTCGGCCTCAGCACTACGGAACTGGTTGCGGCTTACCGCCCCGCAGATACGCGCGACGGCTGGCAGCCGGGCATGAGGGTCTGCTGCACGATAGAAGTGTCGAGCAGGCACGTGCCTGACGGGCTGAAGCTTAATACGTTCACGTCTGACTCTTTTGTAGACCTCCTGATGGCGGTCGAGCGCGGAGGCGGACGCGTGGACTACGCATACCTGACGAATGCGGGCAACCGCGGCAGGTGGGCGCAGGAGTGGTTCCTCGTCACTCCGTCCGAGGCGGACATAATCAGCAACTTCAAGATAACAGAGCGCGACAACGTCCGCTTCCTGCTCATGCAGGGGGCGGAGGCGAGCGCCCTGCTCCTGCCAAGATGCGCGAGCGAGCCGCGGTCCCCGGAATTCCTGAGGGAAGGGCAGAGGAACGCGTTCGCCACCGCGTGGATGGCGCAGGTTCGGGCGGACCTCGCAGGGATGCAGCCCGCACCGCAGCCTGTCGCACCGGCACCGAGATCGGAAGAGCGTCGTGTAG
>JAGVNI010000020.1 GCA_020053355.1 archaeon
GACGTGGGCATGATAATCGCCCTGCTGGTGCTGCTGCTCCTGATTGTGCTCGGCATAGTCTACTGGAGAAGCAGGGGCTCGAAGAAGTAATCTTTTTTTTCCTTTTCTTATTTTTTATCTTTCAATTGCTCCCGGCGTATTGTATATTGTGTAGTGTGTGGACCGGCCGCTTATATTAGGCCTATTGCCTTAAGCGAGAATATCGCGCCGAGGATTATAACCTGGTGAAGGAGATAACTCGCAAGCGAGTGCCTTCCAGCCCATGCAAGGGCATCTGTCACTGCCGATTTCGGCATCCTTATCCTGCTGACGCCCTTCGGATAAATCATCTGCCCTGCCGATACGCCGATTAGCACTATTCCGAACCATGGCAGCAGGGGGTAGTAATCCAGGGCGGTATAATCAGCGCTCGTGATTCCGAGCCAGAAAAGGTATGGCGAATCCGTTTCCACATCCATGGCGAGAAAGCCTGCCGCGATGATGATTAGGCCAATCAGGGCATTCAGCTTCCCCAACCTGAAAAAGAATGGCGCAATTATGGTGGCGAGGGCGATGAAGTGGATTACGCCGAAAGTGATGAACCTCTCGTGCGGGTAAATCCAGGTCACGAGCGTGATTCCGAGCGCGACCGCGCCGAGCATCACCCCGCGCCGCAGGTGGTGCGCGTATCCCCCCGTATTCCGGCTTTCGCTGAGCGTCAGCGACACGCCGACTAAGAGAAGGAACAATATCCCGATGGAACGCTGGAAGACTACGAGGGGGAGTGAAAACAGGTCAAGTTGTGCAAGGCCGAGGAACCAGATGTCAAATATGGCATGGTATGCCACCATCATCGCGATGGCGATGCCTCGGAGAGCGTCGACCTCGGTTATCCTTGCGCTCCCCATGCGGTGCTCACCCCCATTCATCTTGCGTACTGCGCCCGCTCGACGACCTCCCTCGCTTTGGCGAGGGGGATTCCGCTGATGTCCGAAAGCTTCTGCGCGCTTTCCGGTATGTCGAAAACTGTGACAATCTTGCGCGAAAGCAGGCGGCCTATCACGTCGCGGCTCATCGGAATGACTGTTATCGGATAGCAGCGCGTCTTGTCTATCAGGGTCTCAAGGCCTTCGCTAAGCGGATAGCGCCAGCCCAGAAGCGGGAAATCCATGCACTCGGCGTACCGGATTACATCCTCGGAGAATTTCGTGTTCGTGATAAGCCAGGGCTTCGTCACGTTGCGGCACAGCCCCTTCTTCGCGCCCTCTTTCAGGTCCAGGAACCTGGCATACACATAAAGCGCGGTCTGTATCCTGCACCTCGTGCCGTACTGGTTGTGGAACTTGCATTCAATCGAGTATGTGCGGCCGTTTTTCGAAGCCACGACGTCCACCTCGTGGTTGACGCATTTGCCGGACAATGTCTGGCGCAAATCCGAGCCGTACCCCTGGGTTGAAAGGAGCCGGCCTATGAAGTCCTCGAATTCATAGCCTTCGGGCCCTATGTCGAAAAGCGCGCGCTTCAGGTTGAACTTGTGGGAGACCTCGGGTTTCATGCCCTCGATAATCTCATAGAGCTCGGCGTAAATCCTCTTGGTCGTTATGCCGTCATACAGCTTCTCTCCCAGCCGGGCCAGCGCCGCATCCGATTCCTTGGAACTCATGCCGGTCCGGCGCAGCGCGTTCCGCGCCTTCTGACGGTCGAAGAGCTCCTTTTCGCCGCTCTCCTTGACGACCCATACCTGTTCCATGCATCCCTATGGGACGGGAAGCGTTTTATGGGTTATTATCCGGAAGTATTTCCGCGGAAACGCCGGCCTTCCGCGGGGCATATAAACCTTCCCTGCAAATATTACCCATGCCGAACTATTTCGACGGGACGGACCGGGGCTCCTCGCTAATAGTCTCGGAAGAGGTGCTCCTTCCGGACTTCGTCCCGGACGAATTGATGCACCGCGAGCGCGAATTGCAGGCAATCGCGGATTCAATCAAGCCGCTCCTTACGCGCCGGACGCCCACCAATCTCTTCATCCACGGCGCATCCGGAACAGGAAAGACCACGTGCGTCAAGTACCTGATAAAACAGCTCATGGAGCACTCGTCGGCCGTGCTGCCCGTCTATGTGAACTGCTGGGAGAACCCCACCCAGATGTCCATCTACAACCGCATCGTCGAGGAGATGCGCCTCCCGCTTCCGCGGCGCGGCCTCGCGGCGGACGAGATTTTCGACCGCATCATGCAGTTCGTCCGGAACTACAAGAAGCCCATCCTGCTCGTACTTGACGAGATGGACGGCCTGCGCCACGATAAGCTCCTCTACGTCGTTGCCCGCTCGAACGAGCAGAAGCTCTCTTTCGGCATCGTCGGCCTCTCGAACAACAAGGCGCTGCTCTCGAAACTGGACTCGCGCATACGCAGTTCGTTGCGCTTTTCCGAGATGGAGTTCGCGCAGTATTCCGAAGAGCAGCTCGTCTCCATCCTGCGCCTGCGGGCCGAGCGTGCGCTCGCCCCGGGTAGCTTCGACGAGCGCTTCCTGCGCAAAGTCGCGCGCTCGGCAGAGTGCGGCTCGGCGCGCGTGGCTATCGAGCGCCTCTGGAAGGCGGCGAAACACGCGGAGAAGGCGGGGCGGGGGAAAATCATGCTCCAGGACCTTGAGGATGCGCTTGGCGCGGAGCCGGAATTCAAGCTGCCGGAGCTGAAACTCTCATCGGAGGAGGTCCTGCTCGTTGAAATACTAAAAGGCGGCGAGCTGGGCTCATCCGACATCTACGAACGCTTCATAAGGAAAAATCCGATGACGAAAAGGCAGATACGGAACTACCTGGAGCTCCTCGAGAAAAAGGGCATCCTTGTCTCCCGCGAGCTTCCGGCCGAGGGCATGCTCAGGCCCAAGATGTTCAAGCTGAGGTGAAACCGTGGAATCAGACGACAAGACGCTATTGGAGCTGGAATCCGAGACCCAGAGGGTCGTCAGCAAGTCAATCTCGAAAATCGAGGTCGCCCTTTCGGAATGGGACTCGGCGAAGAAGAAGCCCGACGACCTTGAAGGCAAGGTGGCTTACCTCCGCAGGTTCTATGAACTGCTTACCGGGTGGGAGCGGGACTCCCTCACCGGAAGCAAGGATACGGCTTCGGCGCAGAAACGGCTGCGGAGGTTTGCGGAGATTTGCCGCGATATCGAATCCGCGAGGATGGTTTGAATGGCAGAGCCGGCATTAAAGCGGAGCCTTGGTGATGCTGTCGGGGCAGCTGAAGCTGTCGTCCGGCAGGCGCAGGTAGTCCAGGCGCGTGTCGGCCCTCCCTCGGTGACAACCGAGCAGCAGCGCGTGCGTATGTCAGTGGCCGCAGCAACCGAATCGCTCCGTGCTGTTGCAGGGCAGGGCGGGCGCGTGAATGGCGCGGTCGGCGCAGATGCCGAATCGCGGTTCCGCGACTCCTCCCGCGGGTTCGAGCAGCCCGGGCGCGTATTCCGGACGCTAACCACCGCCAGAAGGCATTCTTTAGAAGAGGAAAATGATCTTCGGAGGCTGATAGTCCAGCGCAATCCCGAAGCGAGGCCAGATGCAGTGCAGCCCGGCGATTACACCGGGCCTGCAGACCCGCGCCAGGCTCCGGCAGGCTCGACAGAACGGCTCAGCGTGGATGTTGCCGGATGGATGGGCCGGAGCGTCCTGGGTGATACGCTGGCCGGGCGTTTTGCGAGGACTCCACCTGTCGTCACAGAAGACCCGCACCGGCTTTTCCGTTTCGAGGGTTCCCTGTCAGGTGGGATGTCCGCAGCGGGCATGTACCATCCGGGGACGAACCACATTTCCATAGATGCCGATGCGATGGCTGACCTGCCTCCCGAGGCAAGGCGCCAGACAATTGCCCACGAGATGCTCCATTACGCAGCCTACCTTGGAGGCGGGGCGACGATACGCTGGCGCGATGGGAGCGGGGCGGCAGTCGTGCCCAAGGACATGGAATTCCTTCATGAAGGAGCTACCGAGCTGATGTCCCAGCAGCTTTCACGCACCCACGGCTCGGACCCGGGACGCGTCGCATATGGGGCAGAAACGACCGTTGCGTTCTATCTGCAGCAGATTGCAGGGGCGAACGTTCTCGGTGCGGCTTACCTTGGCGGGGATTTCACTGCTGTGAGAAGGGCAGTGGATGCGAAACTTGGGGCCGGGGCATTCGATGGCATGGCAGCGACCGGGAGTGGCAGTGGCGCACTCGCTTTCATGCGGGAGCGCATGCAGGCGCGCGGCCTGGGCGCTGAACTGGCAAGGTGGGACGCCAATCCAATCGTGAGGACGGCCGGAGCAATCGATTGAAGATAAATACTGTATGATATGGTGGTTAAGCGATGGCAGGCATTGACACGAAGGCGATTGAACTCGAATTCGAGACGCGGCTGAAGGTCAGCGACTCCCTCTCAAAAATCGAGGTGGCGCTCTCAGAATGGGACGCGGCGAAGAAAAAGCCGAAGAGGCTGGAGAAGCGGATTGAGTATCTCCGTTTGTCCCACACCATGCTTTCCGGCTGGGCAAGGGATTCGCTAAAGGGGAAGAAAGACCAGGAATCCACGATAAGCCGGCTTGCGAGGTTCATAGAACTCTGCGATGCGCTCGATGTTGCGCGGGGGAATCTTTATGGCCGGCAAGACGCTTGAGCGCACTGTCGAGGAGGCCGAGCATGCCGCGGGGCCGGCCATACAGGAGCAGGGGCGCAGGGTTGCTTCGCTCGTGCCTGTGCGAACTCCGACCGAGGCGCAGCGGCTTGAATCTACGACCCAGGCGGCTGTTGACGCTACGCGCTCGCTGGCCGTAAACACGGATGCGGTCCGCCGCTTCCTGTTGGCCCGCCGGCCCGAGCGGGCTGAGCAGGCTTTTATCGATGCGGGGCGGGGAGTCGAGCGTCCGGAGCAGGTTTTCACAAATGCCGAAGAGGCGCGGGAGCATTCTAATGCCGTCTTGGATCTTGCACGGGGGTCATCGTCAGCGCAAACTCCCGGCAGCGCGACTGCGTCCGGGCTGGCGCTGCGGGCGCTTAGCGACGAGCATCTGGCGCAAGCCCAGGAAACAATCGAAGGATACAGCAGAACCGTGTCGGATACCTGGTTCACGGGCGATTTTCTTGGTGAAACCGTTTATCGGCGCTACTCAGGCACGCCCCCAATCGTCACGGGGGAAGACGATTCCTGGCTCAGGGCCATGGCGCTTGCGACCGGGGGATACCACCCCGGGACATATTACCCTGGAACCAACCATATAATCGTTGGCGCGTACGAGGCAAACCGGGAAGAGGGGGACGTCCTGAAGCTTCTCGCCCACGAGCAGCTCCATTACGCCGCATATCTTGGCGGCGGCCAGACAGTCCGCTGGCGCGATGATTCCGGGGCGGCTATCCTCCAGCCAAGGGTTGGCGGGTGGAACATCCACGAGGGCACCACCGAACTCCTCGCAAACGAGCTTGCCAGGGCGAACGGCTATTCTCCAAGCGGGGTTGCTTATACCTATGAGACCTCCGTCTGCTTCGCGCTGGAGCAGGTCGTCGGGCAGGAGCCGCTCCGGCGGGCCTATTTCAGCGGCGACTTCACGGAAGTCCGCAGGCTGATGGATGAGCGGCTGGGTGCAGGCACGTTCGACGCCCTGATGGCCTGCAGTTCCGCGCCGGATGCATTCTCACTCATAATGGGGAAAGTGGGGGCGGCAGGCGTTGATTACCATTCTTGGGAATCGAATCCGATTATGGCACAATGCTACAGCCAGATTGCAGTTGAACGTTTCAGGTGATATGATGAAACCGGACGAACTCGTGAAATCGAAGGAATTCCTGGATGCAAGGGCGAAAGTGAGCGGCTGGAGGGGCAGGCTTGAGAAAGCGGACGAGAAGGAAACAATCCGCGTGAGGGACGAGAAGTCCGCGTTCTTCACCAATCTCAGGCGGACGAGGCCTGACCTGTACACGGCATTCCAGATTGAAGACAAGACGCTCAGCGAGATGATTTTCAAGAACCTCACCGGGAAGGATATCATCATCGACTGAATTGCGCAGTTACCACCTGGGGGCGTTCCTATGGAGCCGGATGGGCCTGAACAATACCTGAAGATTGAGGATGAAGCGCGGCAAAAGGTCAGCAGCACCCTATCAAAAATAGAGGTGGCACTTTCGGAATGGGACGGCGCCAAGGACAAGCCGCCGGAATTTGCAGGCCGCATCGAATACCTGCGGAGAATCCATGGTGTCCTGCTGGGCTGGGCCAGGGAATCGCTGAGCGGCGCTAAGGATGCCCCCTCCGCATACCGCCGCATACAGGCATTTACCCGGATTTGCCGGATGCTCAATCCTCCGGATGTGTGAACTCCAATGGAACCAAGAACCCTGCCGCAGAGGCTCGAAGATGCTGAACATGCGGCCGCAGATACGCTAAGACACGGTGCGGGGCTTGAACGGATAGCTCCCCCTCCAATCCAGCCGGAGGCGAGGCGTATCGCAGATTCGACACTCTCTGCGATGCGCTATGTTTCAGACCTGGCAAATTTCGGGAGGGGGCTGGAGGCAAGCGCGCAGCCCCCAACGGACCGGACCGCCCCGGCAAGCCCCAGGGGTTCTGTCGGCGGGCGGCCAATTCCCACCTTCGATATGGCTTCACGAGGGCATGATTCGTCCGATTTCCAGGATACCCGCTATGCAAGCGTTGAGGACGCCCGCGAACATTCTGATTTGCTCATCAACAGGGTGCTGCAAAAGCTCGATGACCATCCGCTTCCGGCCAATTTCGTCCTGAGCAAGCCCCTCGAGGAGCTTGCCCGTATGGCGATGAATGAGCCGGACGGGACGCATTCGCAAGCCGATTCCGGGCGGGTCCTTGCAATCAGCGGGTGGCTGGATGCGAATTATCTCGGAACCACGTTATCCGGGCGTTTCGGAGCCGCCCCGCCCATCCTTACAAACGAATCACCCGCCCTATTCGAAATCAACAACGCAGCGGAAGGCTATTCCGGCGGAGGCAACGGGCTGTACCTCCCCTTCACCAACCATGTCATGATTTCGGCTGCGATTGCCAATCCGGCCGACCGCACGTGCATCATCGCCCACGAAACGCTTCATTATGCGGCATTTCTTGGCGGGGGGCATGACGGGATGCGCTATCGGGATGCTGAAGGCAAACCGACGGTACTTGGCCATGTCCCATGGCTGCACGAAGGGCTGACCGAACTGCATGCCCAGCAGCTCGTACGTTCGCACGGCACGACCCCCACATATGTCGGTTATCCAGCCGAGACGTTGACGGCGTTTTACCTGCAGCAGATTGCTGGCGCGGATGTGACCCGGGCGGCATTCCTTAGCGGAGATTTCACAGAAGTCCGGCGCTCTGTAGATGCAAGGCTGGGAAACGGGACATTCGATTCCCTCTCAAGGACTGATAATGGGACGGATGCGCTCGCATTCCTGGTGGGCAGGATGGATGATGCCCCGGTTCGGGTCGAGCGGAGCGTCTGGGACCGCAATCCGGTGGCGAGGATTGCGTGGGCTACCCCATTCGAATGAGCGCATCCGTCCGCAAGGAGTAATGCTCCATGCAGGCCGCCAGGACCTCGCGGCTGAAAGCGGCAATTATCGCAAGCATTAATATGCTGCCTCGCCGTTAATATCAAGAATCAAGAATCGATGTAACTGTCTTTGGGGAGAGCGAAATGGCGCAGACGAACTTCAGCGGCATTATCAGCGAGAACGACGCGGTATTCTCCGAGAGTGCCAGGCGTTTCCCTTCCGAATGCGCCCTGATGGAGGAAATCCTCGGGGCGTCGTTTTCCATATACCGCTCGCTTTCACTCGATGGCGCAATGGACGGCCGCTCGCAGGACCTCCTCGCTTTCTTCTACCGCAACTGCGTCTACCTCCTGGCTTCGTACCAGCTGATTCGCCGCGGCCTCCTCGACCCGGCCGCAAACAACATGCGCACGGTATTCGAGACTATCATCTGGCAGTACGCATACCTGACAGACGACGCCATCTATGCGAATTTCAGGGAGATGGGGGCGATGGACGGGGACAAATTGAAGCTCATAAAGGGAGGCAAATGGTCGAACACCAAGGAGCGCGCCCTTGAGAACCTCCGGCGCAAATACAGCTTCCAGAAGATGGTGAAGCAGCTTTACTCCAAAGGGCACTACGAGAAACTCTTCTACAGCCAGTATTGGGCGTTCTGCCAGAAATCCCATTCCAGCACATTCGGCATCAACCACAATACCCCCAACATGGCGGGCGGCAGGACATTCGACAATCCTGCGGATTCGGACGAGGTGCGCGGGAACCTCGCCGCTGCGCTCTATCTCTCCTGCGAGAACATTGTCTGTTTCCTCAACTGCTTCTCCGGCCGGCTTCCCCAGGCGCGCATCGACGAAGCCCTGGGAATGGCGAATCGGATTAACCAGGCGTTGCCGCCTTCCCCCGGACTCGCCCCGGACACGAAAACCCTGCCATTCGTCATCCGCTTCCGGGAAGTGTGACCACATGGACCGCAAGACAATATTCATCATTGTAAACGCCGCGGTTTCAGTCGCGCTCGTGGCGGTTTTGCTCCAGTTCGTGGGAGTCGGCGACGTCCTGGAACGGATTGCCGGGATGGACATCGCGTACCTCGCCCTCAGCCTCCTCTCCCTCCTGGGGATGGACCTAATCATGTCATACCGCATTCAAATTCTTCTCGAAGACATGAAGGCAGGCATACGCTTCATCGACATCCTCCGCTCGCATTTCGTCGGAATGCTCCTCGCCGATTTCACCCCGTCGCGCGCGGGCTATTTCGCCACAGCAGCAGCCCTCAGGTATAATTACGGCGTTCCGTCCGAAAAAGCATTGCTCTCCATTTTCGGGCCGCAGATGTTCGATTTCGCCTTCAAGGTCGTTGCCGGCGGCCTCGCCATCCTATACCTCATGTTCGTGTTCATCGGCCCGGGCCAGGGGCTGGTTCTGATAGCCGGGGCGTTCGTCGTCGGAGCCATAATCCTGATGATGCTGCTTGTGCTTTTTTCGAAAAGGTTCCTGGCATTGTTCGGATTTGCGCGGAAACTGCCGCTGGTCTCAAGTATCTATGATGTCCTCGTGCGGATGCAGGACAGCTCGCATGTAGTTGTCCGAAAGACACCTCACATCATAGCGCTCATCATGGTAAGCTGGGTCTTCCGCTCGCTCTCCTGGTTTTTTGCCGCGAAAGCGGTCGGCATCACCCTGGATACGGCGTTTCCGGAGGCGCTGTTCTACTTCTTCCTCCAGCCGCTTGTCACCATGCTCGAATTCGTCCCCTCGCCCACAATCGCGGGCCTGGGCCTGAGCGAAAGCGGCACGACATTGGTGTTCTCGCTCTTTGGCATCCCGCTGGCGCAGGCGGCGACGTTCGCGCTCATCGTCCGGTTCAAGAGCACGTTCCTCCATCTCCCGGCCGTTCCCGAAGCGCTCAGGGTTCCGCATGGGATGAATCGGTAGCTGGCAAGCAGTTTGGGCCAGCGGCGCAAGGAAGGGCCCGGATTTCAGAGGCGGATAAGGAACGTCGTGCGGTATAGCCTCTTGCCCTGGTCGCGGCCGACTAGCTTCTTGGTGATGAATGTCTTCAGGCCGAGGGCTGTCACGACCGCGACGACCGCTTTGGAATCGCCGACATATATATCCAGACCGCCGTCCGTTTCCTCGCTTTTTGATATGAATGTGCGGTTCTCCAGCCTTTTAACCAGCATCTCCCCCTTCCCAAGCACGCGGAGCGGGTCCCCCCGCAACTGGATGATTGCCTGGTAATAGCCGCCGCTCATGCGCGAACACTGCTGGCAGATGGTCTTTTTCAAATCCAGCGGTATCGGCCTTTCAATCTTCGCCCCGCTTCCGCTCATGACGAATACCGCGACCTGCCTGTCCACATCATAATCCGCAGAGTCGTAATCGCCCTTGCATTTCGAGAGGAGGTACTTGGAAAGCCTCTTCGCGTTGTACGGAATCCATTCTCCCTGGAGGCGCACCATCTGGCACCTGGTGCACTGCTCGAATTCCATCCTGTCCGGGAGCTTCAACCTGACCGGGTAGTCGTACTTGCAGAAGGCGTCGATGAATTCGACCTCATCATCCGTCCTTCCGCATTTCGGGCACACAAGAACTGACATATCGTTTTAAACCATTGAGAATGATATTAAAAACCGATATTTTGGACGGCCGGATGAAATGCCGGGCATTTCATAGGCCCGCAGAACAATTCGTTGTTCTGCCGGGCGCACCGCCCAAGATATCTGAAAGTGGTGACTTTCAGATGAGCAAGAACATCAACCAGGCCGTCAACCTCACATCCTACTTCATCAGCCTCCCTCCGGCACGGTACATCGTTCTCTCAATCGTGCTGCTGGGCATAGCGTTCGGGCTCATAATCAACCTCGGCTCAGACAAGCCAATCCAGAGCGCTGTCGCAGACGGGCTCATGCTGCTCTCGCTTCCTGCCCTCATCTCATCGGCGGCAATCAAGCTGATGAGCCGCAAGATGCCTTATCGGAGGATAGCGGCAACGGCATTCGGGGGCGAAGCGGTTTATGCCATCGCCTACGGCGCAAGCCTGCTCCTATCCGGCGCAAACCCTTTCCTTGCGCAGCTCGTGCTTTTCCTCGGCGCCGCGATTGTCGTGGTATTCTGGTATGTCATCGCGCGCTTCGTCTTCATGCACAAGTACCGCTCCCTTCTTTTCGCGATACTCCAGCTGCTCCTCTACCTGGTATTCCTCGTAAGCAACCAGGCGCTTTACGTCTCTGACGAGCCGTTCCTGGGCACAGCGGCCAAATTCTTCATCTCATCTGCGGTCCTCCTGGCCGCCCTCATGCTTTTTTTCTTCATCATCAACGCCCCGATGAAGAAAAACCTCGGCCTCAGCAGCACGGACGCGATGTCGTACCTTTTCAGCCAGTGGCTATACCACAACAAGGACGTCGAGAAGGTGTTCGAGCATGTCGGCGAGGACGTGAGGACGCTTCTGTGCGTATCCGGCTTCAAGCGCAAGGACGGCACGATATTTTTCGTCACTCCGTATGTCCATTACGGCCCTTTCGGGAACCTTGGCGGGAGCGAATTCTCCCACCTCCTGGCGTCAGAAATCGACCGGCAGTACAAATCGAGGACGTTCGTCTTCCATGGCACCGTGACGCATGACCTGAATCCTGTCGCGACATCCGAGATTTCCAAGATTCTCTCCGCGTTCGGCTCGTCCTTGAAAGATGCGGCATACCGGGATGCGCAGGTCTCGCTGTCGGTCGGCAGGATGGACGAATGCAGGGCCGAAGCCCTGAGAATAAACGATTCCGCCATCATAGGGCTCAGCCGCGCCCCCGAGGTCACCGAAGACATCAACTTCGGCCTCGGCCTTGCCATGATGTTCGAAGCAGAGAAGCATGTCGGGAAAGCGATGGTAATAGACCAGCATAATGCGGAAACCGGCGACATAACCAGCTTCGAGCCGGGCAGCCTGGCCGGATTCCGGTACATCAGCGCAATCCGGGATGCGCTTTCGCAAAAAACCGCAAACAAGCCCCTTAAGGTGGGGGCGGCCTTCCGAACCATCGATTCGGACGTCGTGGGCAAGGCGGGGATAAAAGTCGCCGTTTTCTCATCCTCTCCCGAATACGTCCTTGTCCTGATAGATTCCAACGGCGTCACCCCCGGTTTCCGGGAACGCATCGCGTCCGAGGTAAAAAAACTGGGGGAAAAAATGGGGCGCGAATTCACTGTCGGCGTCTTCACTACGGACACCCACCAGACGAACATGGTCCGCGGGGTCCTCAACCCGCTGAAAGAAGAGGATGAAGCGCTCCGGACCATCACCGACGCCGCCACGGAGGCCGCATCAGACATGCAGGTCGCCAAATACTTCTCTGACACGCGCTGGTTCGACATTCGCGTACTGGGGGCAAAACAGTCGATTGAAGTCATATCCACTGTGAACTCGATTGTGGCCGTCGCCAAAATAACCCTCCCGCTCGTTTTCCTCGGCGGGCTCCTGCTGCTGCTTGCAATAGCGACAAAGTTCTGATTAGGCTGCCCTGCCCCGGGCGCGCGCGGGCTGTTTCGCTGGGACGCACGGTTGATTTATAATCATTTCCCACCTATAACCACTTAATTCCCAAGCACTCAGTGTCATCAAGCACTCAGCGCCACCCATCGGGAGAACGCCAGACAAAAAACAAGGTGAAAAAATGAAACCCCCAGTTCCAAAAAGTCTCGATTTGCAGGCAGTATACAGCGAAGTGAACCGGCTGCGGAGGCGCGACGGCCTCGAGCCGGTCGGCGGCCTTGGTTTTGCCGCAAAACTTGTCAGCCACTTCCACGAATCCGAATGCCCGCGCGTCGCAGAAGCGCTCCGGAACGTCGAGCGGCAGTGCGGCTGCCCGACCCAGTAGGCTAGTACGTCTTTTTCCCTTTCCTGCTTTTCCAGAAATCAAGGAGCGCCAGGCACTCAGCCCTCATGAAACCGCTCTTGATTCCGACTTTCGAGCGCCCCGCGCTTTTCATCTTCCTGTTGCTTAAGGTCAGCTCCGAAAACCCGAGACTTTTCACGTCGGATATGCCTGTTCCGTAGACGATGGCCTTCGCCTTGGCCCAGTGGATTGCGGAAAAGCACATCGGGCAGGGCTCGGTCGTAGAATAGACGACGCACCCTTCCAGCTCGTGGGACCCCAGCTTCCTGCACGCGAGCCTTATCGCGTTCATCTCGGCATGGTTTGTGGCGTCCTTTTTTGTGAGGACCGTGTTATGCGCAACGGCCACGACCTTGTTTCCCCTGACGATGCAGGAGCCGAAAGGCGAATTCCCCTTCATGACCCCTTCCATCGCCTTCGCGATTGCCTTTTCCATGAACAACTTTTCCCGGACCATATGTATTCCACCCCGTTGCCGCTACGCCGCTATGACCATCCTGAGTATGTCCCGTATGCCTGGCGCAAAGCCCATTATCATCAGCACCAGCGCGACAAAATGCCTGTCTTCCTCATCCATCTTCTCCTCTTTTAGGACATGCGCCGCAGCGAACGCTATCCCGACTTTCAGGAGGTAGAACGCGAAGAAGGTGCCGAAGAACGCGCCGATGAACCCTCCGACGACGTGCTGCTCGAAATAGGCCACGCCGGACACCTTGGAGAAGATATCTATGACAAAGAACGTCGCCGCCCCATCCAGCGCCTGGCCTGCCACGACGAGGACGAGCGCCTTGTCCGCAAAATGCCGCCATGCCAACCAAGCAGGAACTATCGCTAGCGCTATTATCGGCAGCGCGTAGGCGGCATATGACATGAATGGGACGAGAAGGAGGAAGTGGGGCAGCCAGAGCATCATTCCGGCATACGCAAGCCATTCCACCCTCTTCATCCTATATAATATCGCAAGGGAAGCGAGCAGCAGCCCCGCAGTCAGGATGTATACCCCCGGGCTTACAGTCAGGTAGCCGTAATCCCAGAGGTGGCTGTCGAGGACCATCTGGTGGATGGGCGTGATTGGGAGGAACTTCCCGTTGTCGATCGCGTCCGTGACTACCCGTATCGTCGAGCCGAAAAGCACGAAGCAGAGGACGCCCCGCATGAATGTCTCGTCTATTTTCACCCGTCCTTTCAGGATGAGCCTCAGCGCGTAGACCGAGGCGATGGCGATTATCGCATAAGCGAGGGTGTTCACCAGATTATAGCCGGAGCGGTCCCAAATCGGGCGGACAAAGTAATCGTATATAAAGTTATCCATCGAACCAACTGCATGCAGAGTTCGCGGAAAAGCATTATAAATTCAAGCGTGCGCTCGTCGATAGCCAAGCTGCTGGCGCAGGCGCGCGACAATTACTCTGCCAAGAAGCCCGAGCGCTCGAATAGGTGCGTGAAAATGGCCTTCGAGCTCCTGAAAAAGCACCGGACCAGGCTCCCGACCGAGCTGCGCAACAGCTTCTGCAGGAAATGCCTTTCCGTATGGATACCTGGCGAGACCGCGACGGTTTCCTTTGACCGGAAAAACGACTGCCTCAGGATTAGATGCAAATGCGGGCATTCCAAGCGGCTTTAGGGCCTTAGAAGGGATTAAGGGATATTTTTTAAAACCGGACAAATCAAGGTTGTGCCATGGAACTTTACCCTCACATCACCCCGCATCTTTCACGCGTAGAAGCCCTCATGGAGGAGGCCCTCGGACATGAGGACGAGCGGGTCTACGGCATGCTGCTGCCATTCATCCGGCGCGGAGGAAAGCGGATCCGGCCCGCCCTGACGCTCCTCTCATGCGGAGCATCCGGGGGGGAGTATGCGGGCGCGGTCTTTCCCGCCTCCATAATCGAATTGTTCCACAACTTCACGCTCATACACGACGATATCGAGGACGACTCCCGCTTCCGGCGCGGCGAGCCGGCTTTGCATGTGAGCCATGGGGTCGCGATTGCGCTGAACTCGGGCGACGCCCTCTACACGCTCCTCTGGAAGAGGCTCGTGTCGCTGGATATGGCGCCGAAACGCCTGATACGCCTCCAGGCGCTCTATGCCGAGTCCTTCAAGCGCGTCGTGGACGGGCAGGGGCTTGAGCTTTCATGGATTCGGAGCGGGCGTTTCGATGTCAGCGAGGACGAATACCTCCATATGATAGGCGGGAAGACCTCGGCGCTGATGGGGCTTTCCTGCGAGACCGGCGCCTTGATATCCGGATCATCCGCCCGCATGTGCCGCTCCCTCCGCTCTTACGGGGAGAAAATCGGCGCGGCATTCCAGATACAGGACGACGTGCTGAACCTCACCGGCGATTTCGAGAAGTACAAGAAAGAGATTGGCGGCGACATATCCGAAGGGAAGCGGACGCTCATGGTGGTCCATTTCCTGGCTCGCGCCCCCAAACCCGAGCGGGACCGCCTCATATCGATACTTTCGTCGCATTCCCATGTCCAGGCGGACCTGGACTGGGCGATAAGCGCCCTGGAAAAGCAAGGCTCCATCGGTTACGCCCGCGAGCGGGCGAAAAAGCTCGTGGATGAGGCGAGGGGGGAACTCACGCGGCTTCCGGAGTCGGAGGACCGGCGCTCGCTTGAAAATATCGCGTCTTATGTGATTAACCGCGAAAGATGAGAAAGACTGGGGGGCAAGAATGATGAAAAAGTATATAAATATACGAGGATAATCATCTACCAATGACCTCCCATAAAGTCGTAGCAGCCCTATTGTTATTAATCGGCTTGTTCTCAGCATTCAACCTGGCCGATTACCTCTATCCCGAAGAGCAGAACGCGACATTGTCCTTCACGAATTTCACTTCTGGGGGGATGTCGTACTCCATTGTCAAGATCAATGGGGCCGAAGCGTTCCTGCTTAAAGGCGGCGAGCCGGTCACCGACCAGGCAGCCATCGAATCCACGATGTATACCTATTACGTGAGGTCATATTACCCGACTGACAGCGAGATTAGCGAGCTGAGCAGCCTCATCAAGCGGTTCAACGACAGCCGGAACGACGGCTATGACTTCAAGAACAAGGAGGAATACGTCTGCAGGGACGACATCCTGCTGTCGAATGGGAAGATAACAATCTCCGGAATACCCGTGCGCTGCCTTGACAACGAATCGTGCCTGAAGAACGCCATGCTGCTGTTTTCCGTATACGGGCAGGGTCTCGGGCTCGGCTCTCCGACCGCCATTATCGGCCCGCTCACGAATTTCACGCCCAACAGCCTCAGGATGGACGAAATCATCATCAACGACAACGCGAAGCTTGCGGCAATGAACGACTCCAACGTCGCAGAAACGATTGATTATATCAGGGACACGTCTGATGAGCTCAAGGACCTCTCGCTCATCATAGAAAAATCTATTTTCCGAACGCCGCGGCTCAACGATACCGTCGACCGGGCCGCATGCCAGCTTAAATGCTGGGCCATCTGCCCCTCGTTCGACATCGACCAGGCCGCAGCCGATGAACTGAAATCAAAATCCACCGCGCTCGCGAACAAGCTCGCCCCGCTAAGCGATTACACGAGCGTGTCCCAGTCGATTTATGAAAGCACCGAGGACCGCATGGAGCATCTGCGCCAGGACAACATGGCGACATACTATTCCGACATCTTCACTCCCCTCAACGGGACCGCCGCCGACACCATCTCATCTGCCGAAGAAGCCCTCAAGCACGTGCAGAACCGCACCGTCACGGGCAAGCTCGACAAGCTGAAGTCGCTCCACGCGACCATCCCCGAGGATATCGCCAGCCACAACTTCACGAACCTGGACCAGGATATCGCGGATTATTCCAACCTGACTGCGGAGATGCAGGCGAGCTCAATTATCCTCATGGATGCGTACGAGTCCACCCTGGAAGCCAAGAACCTGGAGAATTCGCTGTTTATCGTCCTTGAAAGCAAGGACCTGGACCCCATGTCGTTGCGGACGCTTGAACTTATCAACAACAAGACGTCGGATTTGGATGCGCAGTTCCGCGACGGGCTGACACTCGCCCAGCTCGATTCCCTGAAATCCGAATACGCGAACCTCACCAAGACCGAGCAGGAACTTCTTAAAACAGAGAGCGACACCCCTGCCACCCGCGTCCTGCTGCTTTTCCGGGGATTCGCGCGCAAGGTCAACACCGGGATAGCGCATGTGGCCGAGAAGACGGAAGTGGTCCCGCGCACGGAGATTCCCGACAGCCCGACGACCCTCGGACTGTTCTCGCTGGCCGTATTCCTTTCGTTCTCGTCGATTGCGTTGCTTCTTTTCCTCTACCTTTTCTCGACGAACCGGTTCACGATACCCAAGACCTCGCACATACTCCTCGCGGCGTTCATCTGCATCGTGACCATGCTTTTCGTTTTCAGCTTCATGATGTACCTCTTCCTCGGGAAGACGTCCACCGATGCGACATTGCCCGAATTCCTCGCAGACTTCAACTCGACAAACGCCACCTCGATACTGGTGGACGTGAGGAACGTGTCGTTCTCGGATGCCAACGCGATGCGCGCTTGCGCGTCGAACCTGGCGTCGTCTTTTGAAGGGAAGAACAAGACCTGGTCCATCTACCTGCTTACGCAGAACACCTGCACCAAGACCGACAGCTGGGGCGGAAACTCGACGCTCGAGGCATCGGAATGCATCACGGGCACCGATACGGCGGATTCTTCGTTCCTTCTCGGATACTCCCCGAAAAACGAGCCGCCGAAGTTTTCCGTGATTTACCAGAACCGCGCGGAAATCAACGCCAATCTCGATTATTACCAGTCATGCCCGCTCATGGCTCTTTTCAGTTGATGGATATGGCAGCAAAAAAACCAAAGACGAAAATCGCCCGCAAGGGTGCCGGGACGCCGTCAGCGGCCCGCATCGAAATCCCGGATGAACCTGCCCCCGTATTCCCGGAGGAACCGCGGCCAACCACGCTTAGCGCAGTTCCAAGGCCGCTGAAGAAGCCGGCAGAAATCAAGAAAAAGCTCGAGCACACATCTCACGCGCCGCCTGTGCAGGACGAGGAAGAAGCAGCGGCGAAGG
Source organism: archaeon (assembly GCA_020053355.1). Taxonomy (GTDB): domain Archaea; phylum Micrarchaeota; class Micrarchaeia; order Anstonellales; family Bilamarchaeaceae; genus Bilamarchaeum. The sequence continues at coordinate 17,479 of JAGVNI010000020.1, forward strand.
CGCCTGAACCTGGGCCCAAAGACGAAACGCCGGATGTTTCGCCGACGCAAACCCTTTTCGCCCCTGAGGAAAAGGCGGCAGAACCCATGGAGCCGCTTCCGCTTGCCGGAAGGGGAGACACGGGAAGCCTGATGAAAGGCTTTGCGGTGATGGCGCTCCTCGGAGCCGTCATTTTCCTGGCCTACTACATCATCTCGCTTCCGGAGAACTCATTCGTTCCAGGGGCCGAGGTCGACGCAGAGACTTTCAAGGGAATCTTCATTGACGCGCGCACCGTTTTCATCGTGATGGATGTCCGGGGCGCAGGCAGCGATGCAGTCAGCAACAACATCCTGCAATGCGGGGTGGATTTCGCGGCAAGCAGCGGCATGGGCGGCAAATCCGTCACCCCGATGTCATTCGGTCCCGAGGGCTGTGTCGCCCCCGATGGCGAGCATGCGTCAAAAGAGTGCTTTGCGATGCTGAAAAACGGCGTCACCATCTACGTGAAAGAAGGGCAGGGCGGCGCGAAGTACTATTCCAACGGAATGGTCGTTTCGGTGGGCCCGGAGTATTCCGTCGGGCTGTGCGGAATCAAGGCGACCTGAGCCCGCTATCATCCGCATCATAAACGGGCGCGGACGAATCCGGGGGTTTCCGTGTATTCAATGGACTAGCGCAACGAATCCGCCATTTGCGCCAATCTCAATCCTGATGCTGATGTCCGTCTCGAACAATCTTGCGCTTTCCCCGCATTTGAAAAGCTTCGTTTCTTCGGCGATGACAGACTGGTTGAGGCTGACCCGCCTTTTGAGCATGACGCCGCCGTCGCCTGCCCCTTCCACGCTGATTTCAAGGTTCCCGCCAACTTCCGGCATGATTTTGGTGTTCAGGAAGATGTCTCCGGAATGCATTGGGACCATGCACGCCGCTTTGCCCTTGCAGTCGGCGACCCTCCCTCCGACCTGCGTGCTGCCGGGCTCATTGGCCATTTCAGCCATGCCCATGGGCTGCTCTTTCAGGTAGCTTCGCACCGGTATCGTATCCGGAATCTGTAATGCTGAAGGGCTGCATCCCGCTGCGAATAGAAGACCGCCCAGGGCTAGTGCCGGCAATGCCTGCCTTCTCGCTTTCCCATCCCGCTGCTCCGTAGCCCCGGTTTCCCTCAGAATCATGGGGTTAATGTGTAAATTAGTAATTATAAATGTTCATCTTGTCTTGTACCTGAGGAATGCGCCTATCCCGCCGAATCCTGTCATGAACTGGTTGCCTTCAACGGTGTTGGTGGAGATGATCTCGACCGGGATGTCGTTCTGCCGAGCCAGCTCGTTCAGTTCGTCCAGGAGCAGCTCCTTGGACTGCAATTTCATCTGGCCTGCGCATTTTCCGCATGCAATCGAATCCGCGGGCTTCTCCCTGGAAGCCTTCCTCTCCTCCGCGCCGCACGCGCTGCACTTATATAGCGCGGATAGGTGCGTCAGGCCTTCAGAGATGAGGACCTTCTCAGCCTGGTGGGACAGTATGACCTCCCGGACTTCCCTCTCCCCGTACGTGGCGAGGCCTTCGTTCACAAGGAGCTTGATGAACCGGTCAACCAATATCTTCTCCTTCACCGCTTCCTGCTGGGACAGGATGGTCTCGCTTTTCGAGAGCACCTCGCGGATGCCGTACTCGTCGGTATAGCCGGTGTCCACGACGCCCAGGACCTTGATCTGGTAATTGAACGGGCTCATCTTCATGAAAAATTCCTTGGTGGGGCCCGGTCCCCCCACGATGACTCCCTTGACCGCGCTTTTCTCGTCTTTCAGGTACGCATCATCCATCGAATTTCCTACCCTCTTGTAATAGACTTCGATTGCCTCCTCGATGAGCCGCTCGTACCTCCGCGCGCTCTGGCCTCCCTTTCGTATCTTGGCATGCGCCGTGGAGTTGAGCCTTTTTATTATCGTGATGTTCGTCCCTTTGACGATGGCTACCGTAGCCTCCCTTCCGTCCAGTACGACGACGCCGTAAGAGTCGGTCGAGCCGAGTTGGGACTGGAGCGGTTCGAGGAAGAACCTGCTGTCGCACCGATACGCGCCGATGCTTAGGGGCTCGGGCGGGTCGATTGAGAACAGCTCGATGTCGATTTTGGCGGGATTGTCGGAAACGTTGCCTGCGAACACCGCGATGCCGTTCGGAGGCGCCCTCTTGTAAATCTTGAAATGGTTCATGATGCGCTCGAGGGCCCCCAGCACATTCAGTTTGGTGGACTTGGACTTGATGTTGCTCGCCTGGCTCATCTCTTCGCGGAGCTTGTTGCCCATCTCATGAATCGGCGAGCCTGCGGGTATGTACACTGAAATCAGCTCCGTTCCGCTCCCCCGATACGATTCGAGCTGGCGCAACTGCTTTTTCAACTGGTACATTTTCTCGCTATCAGCCATGTGTCCGCACATCCAAGCGCTTCACGATTTCAATTTCTCCTTGAATTCAGCCAGCCTGGCCGAGAGCCCCGCATCACCGAGGGCCAGAATCTGCACGGCGAGGAGGGCGGCATTCTTTCCCATGCCTATGCCGACGGCGGCAACAGGCACGTTCGGGGGCATCTGCGCCACCGACATAAGCGCGTCAAGGCCGTCCAATGATGCGTTGACAGGCACGCCTATCACCGGTTTCGTCGTCCGCGCCGCAACCACGCCCGGAAGCGCGGCGCTCATCCCGGCTATCGCGATGAACACCTGGGCCGATGTCTCCTTCACGAGGCGGTCGACTTTCTCGGGGTTCCTGTGCGCCGATGCGACCTCATACCGATAAGCGACTCCGAATGCGTTCAGGACATCCATGGCCTGCTTCGCTATCTCCTCGTCGCTCTTGCTTCCGCTCAATATGAGGACTTTTTCCATGTCATCAACTCGCGCCGAATATTTTTAAACAAATAAGGAAAGGAACCCCCTTGCCAAAACGGGAGCCTATTGCGAAAAAACCGGTCATGCTACAACCTCGACATTTCCGTCGAGGTGGTATTTTATGCCCACTACTTTCAGCTTGCCTTCGTCGAGCGCTTTCTTGACGATCGGGCTTTTCTTGAGTTTGCGCATGACCGCTTTCACGTTGAGCACTGCGGCCTTATCCAGTTCATCATCCTCATTCCCGCCTTTCTTCGCCTTCTTTATCGCCGGGGCGAGCTTTTTCATGATGGATGTGATGCAGGATTCGCTGTGGCCTTGGTATGCGGCCTTCACAGCGCCGCATTTCTCGTGGCCCATGACTACCAAAAGCGGCGTGTGCAGATGCCCGACGGCATACTCCACAGAGCCTATCCCTATCTTGTCCACGACGTTGCCTGCGGTGACTATCGTGAAAATGTCGCCAAGGCCGACGTCGAAAATATACTCCGGCACTATGCGTGAATCCGAGCATGCCACGACCGTAGCAAAAGGGTGCTGGCCTGCCTTCAGCTCCTCGCGCCTGGGCCCGAAATCCTTATGCTCCATCGTGCCGCTTACGAACCTCTTGTTCCCTTCCATCAGTCTGTTCAAGGCTTCATTCTGGTCCATTTTCTCAATCACCTCTCTAGTCCTTTGGTAATCGGGTTTCTAGGTTTTTAGAATTTATAAAACCGCACCCCCGCCTATCCGGACGACGGCCCGTTTCCCCCATATCCCATCAATACTATGCAGTTTTTGCAACATTTATAAACAGTTTGCCTCCAGTATATTCATGACAAGCCACAGAAAGGACAAGCCAGTGGTCGATAGGTCCTCAGATAGTAGGCAGGACAGCTTCAACAGAGAACTGATGGGAGAATCCCGGCTCAGAGAACTTCGCGAAAAGCACGTCAGCGGCCGGCTTTCTTCATCAGAATCGCTAGAACTCATACTCCAGGGCAATTCCGGGCACGTCGATGCATTAAAAGGCGCCCCGATGACCGCCCACCAGCGCTACCTGAAAATCATAGCAGGACAGGCGGACTACCTGATTGTCCGGTGTTCCGACGCCCGCGTCCACAAGACCGACAGCGAACAGGACACCATGGTCGGAATCCACATCTATATCGCCGGAAACGTCATCCCCGGCAAGAAAACCGCTTCTTTCGATGAAATCGCGCAGGTCGCATCGCTGGTGCGCAGCGACGGCGCATGCCTGGACGAGGCGCACTGCGACTGCGGCGCGGTTAAAGAGCGCGTCAAATGGGTCGAGGGGGGGATGAAGCCCACCGGAAGCGAATCGCTTGACTGCCTGCTCCACGAGGTTATAGGTCCGACGCCCAGCGACAACGCAGTTGCCCAGCTCTCCAAGCTCCGCAACCTTCCGGGCCTGGGTGAGCGCGCTACGGGTGCTTTGTATTATGACTGGCAAAAGGGCGGCATCACGATTGTCGATGCAAACCAGTCCCCGGTAGTCGAACTCCTTGTCGGCCTTTTCAACAAGAGGCACGCAGATGCGGACTCCGACGGCCATCTAGCCGAAAGGCTCGCCAAGCAGAAGCCCCACGCAATCATCATCGGAAGCAACCTGCTCCCGTTCAGCCTGAACACAATCACGCACGCGTCCCAGAACGAGGTGTTCCAGACGACGGGCTCGGGAAACGGCCTGGACGAATTCGATGAGGGTTCCATCCTCTATGCGGTAGAGCACCTGGGCGTGCGCCACATCCCGTTCATCGCTCCCGGCATATCGGAGAATTCAGAAATGGTGGCCGCAGTCTTCGACCAGTGGGAGATGGACCTGCGCCAAATGACCGTTAATGGAAAAACAATCGTCGCCAACATGTTAGACTCCGGCGAATTGACAATCAGCCGGCTGAGGTATGACCTTTCAAGCGGGCGTCTCGTTCCCATGGGAGCGGCCAAGCCCGTGGATGACTCCGCCTAAGCCGGCCCCCCTTGCGCCAGCGGCATTCATTTAAACTCTTTTTCCCCTTCTTCTATCGTATTCTATGTGCGGGATTATCGGTTACGTCGGACCGGGGCGGGCCTCGCAGGTCATAACGGATGGCTTAAAAAGGCTCGAATACCGCGGATACGATTCGGTTGGCATAGCCGTGCGCACAGGCAAGGGAATACTGGACGTGCGCAAGGACAAGGGCATGGTCGAAGAAGTGTCCTCGGCGCTCAGGTTCACGACCATAGACGGCAACTTGGGCCTCGGACACACGAGGTGGGCAACGCACGGAGCGGTCTGCCGGGAGAACGCGCATCCTCATGCGGACTGTTCCGGAAAAATCATCCTGGCTCATAACGGCGTGATAGAGAATTATAAGAAAATACGGGATGATCTGGCGGCAAAGGGCCATAAATTCGCTTCGGACACCGATTCCGAGGTAATATCCCACCTTTTCGAGGAGAATGCCAAGACGCAACCCTTGCTGAAAGCTTTCATGCGGACAATCGGCCAACTGGAGGGCTCATATGCCATCGTTGCGCTGAGCGCGTCTGATAATGAAGACCGCCTTCTCCTTGCACGAAAAAACAGCCCGCTGGTGATAGGCGTGGGCAAGGGCGAGATGCTCTGCGCCTCGGATATTCCCGCCATGCTAAAATATACGAAGACGTTCGTTCCCCTTCAGGAGGGAGACATCGCTGTCGTGACCAGGATGGGCTACAAGGTCTATTTACACGACGGATCCGAGGCTATCCGGAAGCAGATAACTGTTGACTGGAACCTCGATCTCGCCCAGAAAGGGGGGTATCCGCACTTCATGCTCAAGGAAATCATGGACCAGACGCATTTCGTCAACGAAAGCCTTGCGACGGATGTATCGGAAGCAAAGAGGCTGATTGAGAAGTATGACCGCATAGATATCATCGCCGCGGGAACATCATACCACGCCGCCCTCATGTTCGCCTATCTGCTCCAGAGGACAGGGAAGGGCGCGCAGGCATTCGTGGCCAGCGATTATCCATTCATCGCCAAACCGGATGAAAAGACGCTTGTTATCGGTATAAGCCAGAGCGGTGAGACCGCCGACGTCCTCCAGGCTTTCCGTTATGCCAAAAAAAGCAGGAAAATCGCCCTTGTAAACACGATGGGTTCTACAATTACGACCCTCTCTGATTGCGTGGTTTACCTCAACGCCGGTCCGGAAGTGGGCGTTGCGGCTACAAAGACATTCACATCAACACTGGCCGTTATTTTCAAAATTATCTACGGGAAACAGAGCCTTGCCGGAGTCTCACGTCTCATCGAAGCGATGCTCGCACAGGAAAACGAAATCAGGAAACTGGCTCAGTTGCTTGCGCTAAAAGAAAACGCATTCTTCCTCGGCCGGGGGCTGAACTTCCCCATGGCGTACGAAGCGTCGCACAAATTCAAGGAAATCACTTATATCCACTCTGAGGCCTACCCGGGCGGCGAGCTCAAGCACGGCGCGCTTAGCCTCGTTTGCGAAGGGTTCCCGGTCATCGTGCTAGCGCCGAAAGACGACAGCCTGCAGAAGCTCTTCGGAAATATCAAGGAAGTAAAGGCGCGCGGCGGCGTGATATACAGCGTGACTGATGATAAGGAAGTGATGGCCGAGAGCGCGTTCCACCTGGACATTCCGGAGGGGACGGACCCGATTCTTTATCCTATCGCGTTAATCGTACCCCTCCATCTGCTTGCCTACCACACGAGCGTTCTTCGAGGCATCAATCCGGACCGTCCAAGGAACCTTGCTAAAACCGTGACTGTCGAGTGACAAAACCCTTATATTCACTCCACCACAGTAATCCCAACATGAAGTCGAACAGCGCCAGGACTGCCGAATCATCAAAAGCCGCAAAATTAGCACAGCCGAGGGTGGGTGCAAAAGAGCCTATAGCCAGGAAAACCGCGCCGCTCGAAGAGCCGGGCATTGACATGCAGCGGGCGCTCCACGACGACTATGATCTGCGGTCCCATCCGCTTTCAAGCAAACCTGCAAGGCTGATCGCGCTGAATCGGGGCAGCTACGACCACAATCTGTTCTAATTTCGGGCCGTTCCCCCTCACTCTCATTTTTTCTTGGCCGCGAACTTCTGCTTGAGGAACTTGGTCCAGACCTGCCATATGACGATTATTATCAGCAGGACGCCGCCGGCTATGTAGAGCGGGTTGACTCCGCTCGCGTTCACGCTGAATTTCACGGTGGAATCGTTGAAACCGATTTTTTTCACAGTGAATGAATACTCACCCGGCGCGGCTATGTTCGTCGTATAATTCTTGTTCGCCCTTATGCTCGCGCCGTCATTGAATGATATGTTGAACCGGTCCACCGGGGAGCCGTCGTCAGCGTCATTGACGAATACGGTGAAATTCTTCCCTTCGATGATATCCGGCGACACCGCCACGACCAGGTTGCTGAGCGGCACTGCCGGGTCATGGTTTATCGTGACGCTCGTGTAAGCCGGGCCGCTTTCGCTTCCGCCCCCGTCCGCCACCTGGCAGGATATCACATTCAGGCCCGGGGAAAGCATCGCTTTCGGGTTGATGTAGTACACCCAGTCCTCCTCGCTGGCGTTCGCCTGAACCCACTCGCCGGAATTAACCTGCACCAGGACGGTTGCCCCGCCGGCTTCGGAAACATGATTGCCCCTCACCACCAGCTCCTTGGGGCCTGCCACGTCGCCCTCGCGGGGGTCGGTGATGGAGCATGCCCGTTCGGTGCTGTAAGCGTACACCTTGCCGTCTTCTGACCCGAATATGACCTTGTTCTGGTAGAACAGCGGGCTGCCTGCCGCGGCAGTGGATGAGCCCTTCCAGAGTATCTGCCCGCTTTCTGTGGAAATTGCATAAATGCTCTTGTCCGTGCCGCCTGCGAACACCACGTCCTTGCCGCCCATTATGCCCGGCTCCGGCTGGGACTGGACGGCAAGCTGCGTCTGGGCGGCCCACCTGAGATTCCCGTCCCCGCTGTCAACGGCATATATGTTGCCGTCGTTGCTGCCGAAATAGACCACGCCATTGGATGATAATGCGGTGCCGACAACCCAGTTGCGCGTCCGGGCGCCCCAGATTTCAACCCCGTTGGTGACGAAGTAGGCGTGCATCTTGTCGTCGAGCGCGCCTGTGTATACGACGTTCCCATCTATCACGGGCTTGGAGAGCCAGAACGAGCCTTCCGAAAGCTCGGCCTTCCATGGCGTCAGGCCGGTTTCGCTCTGCCGGATAAGTTCGCCGCCTTTTCCATAGACCACATAATCAGCGCCCGCGGCCGGGGCGGTCAGGATTGAATCGCTGAAATTGGATATCCTGGACCTTATGCTGCCGTTTTTTTCAAGTATGAACACGCCGGTGTTGGCGGTCACGAAAATCTCCTTCGTATTGACTGCCGCGCCATATATCCTTGATACATTGTATCCGGAAACGTTCAGGCTGGCCTCCCACTGCTTCACGCCGTTCGCACCTAGCTTTATTACTTTCCCGGCGCTCGTTGAGACATAGATGGAGTTGTCGGCGAGGATGAGCTCGTTCGGCCTTTTCCCGACCGCAGTCTGCCACCTTCTCACTCCAGTTGAAGGGTCCAGGCCATAGACGTTGCCGTCATCCGAAGCGACGACGGCAACCCCCTGGAATATCACCGGCTTGGCGCTTATCGCCCCATCGGAGCTGAATTGCCATACCAGCGACGCATTCGAAACCGCCAATACCAGGAGCAGGAAGAGCGCGTTTCTCATAGCCTCATCCTTTTAAGAGCGAATCGTGCTTGCCTTCGTTAACCTCCTTGATTGCCATCCTGGCGTTCTTGCCATTGACGGTGACGCCCATGCTTACGCACGAGCCGAGCACCTCCTTGAGCGTTTCCTTGATGTCTTTTCCGAGCGAGTTCCTCTTGGTCTTTGCGATGGAAACCGCCTTCTCTATGGTGAGGTTGCCTGCCGGGGCCTCCCTGTTTCCGGCTCCCTTCTCAATCCCGGCCTCCTTCTTGATTATCTCAGCCGTGGGCGGGCTGCCGACTTCTACTGTGAACGTCTTCGTCTTAGGGTCCACGTGCACCTTGATTGGCACCTTCATTCCGCCGAAATCCTTGGTCATCTCGTTAATCTTGGCAACCACCTGGCCTATGTTGACGCCCATCGGGGCCAACGCAGGCGCGAGCGGTGGTCCCGGCGTTGCCTTTCCGCCTTCCACAATCGCGTCAATAGTCTTCATTTCAAAACCTCTAGAATACGATATCTTCGAATTTATTCATCTGCTTCCTTTTTTAAAGCTAATCCCGGTCGTCGGGGCGGCCATGGGCGCCGCAGCCAGCCCGTTTCAAGCATTTCCGAGAATTATTTAAATCATGCGCTCGAATTGTGGGCATGGAAGACGACGACTTATCCAGGACTTTCAAGTACGCAAAAGAGTTCTACCTCAAAAGGCTCGGCCTCATCATAGTGTTCTCAGTCCCTTTCATACTGGCATTCCTGGTCCCGGTCCTGGTGCCTGCGCCGACGTACCTGGCCCTGGGCGGCGTCTTCCTCCGCACCGGCTCCCTTCCGGAACTTTCATTGCTCGACATAATCATAACGTCGGTGGCATACGCGTTCGCAATGTTCATAATGGGCGACACCCTGGTCAACATCAACATCATCGTCCGCTCGAAAAGGACGCTCACGACTATCCGGCACGAGGTAATCAACGCTATGGGCACCTATGCGATGAGGATATTCTACATCTTTACGATGTTCCTGCTCATCATGTTCATCCTCCAGCTCATCACATATGACAACCCCCTCCAGACCTGGATTTACCCTATCGCCATTCTCATCCTCTCATCCCTGCTTTTCTTCGTGCCCCCCGCGGTCGTCATCGACAACTCGGACACACCGACAGCTATACGGCGTTCGGTGGCAATGGCCATCCAGAACCCGCACTTCGTGCTCCTCTGGACCGCCCTCCTGCTCCTCACCGTCTCATGCGTCAAAATCGGGGCGGATTTCATCTTCTCAAGCCCGTTCTCAGGATTTTTCGTCCTGCTGGTGAACTGCCTCCTCATCCTGCCGTTTTTCACGGTGCTCCAGACGCAGATGTACATGGAGAGATACCCGCTGGCCCGATGACTTTCCATATAAAAACACAGCCTCTTTAAATGTTTTCAATTATAGCCTGTTGTGGTAATGATATATGCACCACAACAAAAAAGCCCTGTCAGTCGTACTGGTGTCCATGGCCCTTTCGTCATGCATGCGCCAGAGGGCGCCCCATGCCGAACCTGCGCGGGATGCGCCCCTTCTCCAGCCAATCCACTCTGAAAGCGGGCCGAGTGCGAAGCAGGAAATGAAGGAACTCCTGTTCGTAATCAAGTTCTATGACGGGGATGAGAATCGCAAGGCTGTAAAAAAGCTGGTGGAACTCGCAGACCAATCATCATCACCGATTCTGCTTGACGAGCTTGGCGGCAAGAATCCGGAATCCCAATTTTTTTCCGCCCTCGCTCTCCTTAAACTGGGTGATGCCCGGGCAGTCCCCAGGATAATAGAAATCGCGGGGCAAGAGCATCCGCACAAGTTCGACCTGATTAAGCTTCTTGGGGATTTCGGCGATGCACGGGCTGTCCCCCTGCTTGAATCGCAGCTCTTAAGCGATGACCCGGCCTTCCGTGCAGCCGGCGCGGAATCGCTTGGAAAAACCGGTTCCGCCTCTTCGGTTCCCAGGCTCATCCCACTGACCAGGGACAGGGAAGCCCCAGTCCGAAGCGCGGCAATCAAATCGCTAGGGATAATCGGAGACCCGTCGGCATCGCTCAGCATAATCATTGCTCTAGAGGACAAGACCGATTATGTCCGCAGAAGCGCGATTGTAGCGCTTGGAAACATAGGGGAACCCGCAATCCGGCCCCTCTTCGACGCCATCGTTTTCGGCAATCCAGATTACCGCCTTGAATGCCTCGAATCGCTGATTGCGATGGGCTCCAAGGCCGTGGCCTCGCTGGCCGAAGCGCTGAATTTTGCGGACAATGCCATTCTGAAACCATACCTCATCCGGGCTCTTGGCAATATTGGCGACCCTGCCGCGACAGGCGCTATCCTCAAGGCGCTTGATGACGATGACGCGCTAGTGCGCGGAGATGCGGCGAATGCGCTGAGAATGATGAAATCGGCCATCGCATTGCCCAGGCTTGAGGAATTGGCCCTGAATGACCCGAATGAATTCGTCAGGGCTGCATCCGACGCGGCCGTGCAGTCTATCAGGGGCCAATGACCCGCGCATGGGCAGGCATGCCCGGAATGCAGTGCGCAGGGCATCAGGAACGATAAAAAATCTTGGCAGGCAATCAGTTACATGCCTAAGTCGCAGACCGAATCCCGCAAGAAGGACCATGTGGAGCTTGTCATCGCAAAAGGCGCGCAGTACGCCAAGACGACCGGCTTGGAGCGCGTGGATTTCTTCCATAACGCCCTTCCTGAGATTTCGCTGGATTCCATCGACCTTTCCGTGAAATTCCTTGGAAAGACGGTCCGCAGCCCAATCCTGATTACCGGCATGACCGGCGGCTACGATGATGCCGAGCAAATCAACCGCAGCCTTGCAGCATCCGCGCAGAAATACGGGCTTGCGTTCGGGGTCGGTTCGCAGCGCGCCATGATAGAGAAGCCCGAACTTGCAAGGACATATATTGTGCGGGATGTCGCGCCGGATGTTCCGATTATCGCGAATATTGGCGCCTTCCAGCTAAAGAAATACACTAGTTCGCAAATCGAATCGCTCGTAAGCGCCATTGACGCGGATGCGCTCGCGATACACCTGAACGCCCTGCAGGAAGTAATCCAGCCCGAAGGCGATACGGATTTTTCAGGCGTCCTCGACGCCATCGCAAGGACGTGCGGAAAGCTATCCGTTCCGGTAATAGCCAAGGAGACCGGAGCCGGAATCAATCAGGATGTCGCGATAAAGCTGAAGGGCGCAGGCGTCAAGTACCTGGATGTCGCGGGTGCCGGCGGAACATCCTGGAGCAAGGTCGAATACCTGCGCTCTAATTCCATCCCGGGTTTCGAGGATTGGGGCATCCCGACTGCCGATTCGATAATACAGTGCCGCGGCGTCCTCCCGATAATCGCGAGCGGCGGCATCCGGAGCGGCATCGACGGGGCCAAATGCATAGCGCTTGGGGCCGAGATGTGCGGCGCGGCATACCCGTTCATCCGCGCGCTGCGCGAACACACGCTGGACGAATATATCGACACATTCCAGAAGCAGATGCGCATCTGCTCATTCCTTGCAGGCGCGAAGTCACATGCTGACTTAAAGAAGGCCAAACTGATTTTCCGCTGATTCGGGATTATCCGTGTTGAAACCATTGCCAGATTTCCAGCCAGATTTCCAGTTGTTTTTCGATTTTCGTAACATTTTTGTGACATACGTTTATAAACACACAAATCTTACAACTCATTGCGACCAGGGTTTGCGAAGGTTCAGACGTGAGCCCATTGCAGATGGATGTGTTAAAAAATGGGAAAACATATGCTTAAAAGCAGTTCCACACATAATTTACATATGGCTAACACAACCTGTCATTCCCGATTCGTTGCAGATGCCACATCCAGGCCATTCCCTGTACGCATCCTCCAATCCCCCCAGGTCGAGGCTGTCATGCCCTCCGCGCCGGTGGGGCTGTCATCGCTTTCACACGAAATCCGCGCGAAGATGGAAGCCGCAAAAAGCCACTACGGCAAGCTCGGCGCTCCGGAAATATACGCCCACGCATGCGGCGTGCTGCAGGCCGCAGTCCGCGGCAAGCTCCTCCTCCCTTCGTCAAACGGCGCAGACCCGTTCTCGCTCCGCCTTGCCGAACTGATACTCTTCCACTCGTTCGAAAGCGACCAGTTCCTTCCAGGCTCATCGCTCACTCCCGGCTTCGGAAACGCCTTCCAGGTTCACACGGCTCTTAGAAAGCTGGACGGCATGGGTGGCGAACGATCCGATGACTACGTGCGCCTTCTCCGGGACAAGTCCATCGACCCAACTGACCTGATCGTCGCGCTTTATGCCAGAATCGCGGACATGATGACGGTCCACGAGCCGACTACCGAGCGTGCGGCCTCGGTCCGGATGCCTGGCGTCTTCGCCATGCACGAGAGCATGGCCGATGTCAGAAACGCGTGGGCAGACCCGATGCTTAGCATTTACTGCCCAATAGCAGACTGGGGCGCCCAGACTTTCGCATACCGCCTCATGCGCGACAATGCCATCCGGTATCTCTACCCGAAGGAATTCGAGGAAACCTCAGCTAAAATAGAAGGCCGGATGCCCGCGCTGGTAAGGACAAACGACATACTCCAGACGCTCCTGGAACGGATGTCTTCGCAACTGAACCTTCGCGTCCTTGTGGCCAACCACTACTCTGAGGTTTCCCAGACATTCCCCGAACTCGACGGCCGTACAGTCGCGGTATCTATAAAGCCGTTCAAGGGGATAGGCGGCCTCCTGAACAAGTCCATGAAAAGGGACATCCCGATCGAAATGGTCCACGACTGGTCCGGATTCACGGTCATAACCGACACCGAATCCCTGATGTACGATGTCGTCAGCTACCTTCACGGCGGCGGAATCGGTTCTGCCATACAGGGATACGGCATAACCGACTTCTCCTCCCTGCCTGCAGTGGATTATGCCCAGGACCCTAAGCCGGTGACGCACTACCGCAGCGTCCACATCGACACGGTCAGCCGCGACCCGCGCATGGTCCCGATGGAGGCGATAGTGCGCACCACCGCCATGCACATCGAGGCGGATGAAGGGACGGCGGGCCACGACATATACAAGCTCTCCCCCCTACAGAACGGTCACCGCAAATCATTCCTTGAGCGGCTCGGCGAGATAACCGCGAGCATCTGATAAGTTCACTGCGTAACGGGCGGCAGGACCGGATTCCCGGGAAATGGGTAACATACATGATTAAATACTTACTCTAACATAATATGGATTATGCATAGGGCTATTGATATCGCTGCGCTTTCCTCAGACCCTAAGGAGCGCTATAAGCTCTACCAAACCGTGAGCTCCCTCTACCACCGCAGGTTCGGCAATAGCAACTGGGATACCCCGTTTCGGCACGCGCAGGTCGTTACCGAGGAAGTCGCCCGTTATTCCGCGTCATCCGTGGATAAGAATTGGTCCGGCAGGTGCGTCATGCTCGCCTCAGTCCACCCTTTCGGGATGGAGATGGCGCCGCACCTTTCGAAATTGTTCCCGCCCGAAGAATGCGCATCGCTCATGAGTTCGTTCAGCCGGTTCAACATCCTTAGGGACCAGGACGAGTCTCCTCCGGATAAGAAAAACCGGGATGTCTACCTTCCTATCATCACGCCCTACCAAGTGGACAAGCGCGCTTTCATCTGGCCCGAGGCGTTCGTCAGAGTAGTTGACCTTTCCCAGCCCCAGTTTTTCAAGGGCAGCGGGGCCCGCGAACTGCATTCTGCGACATCCAGCGGAAGCATTGACGAGGTGAACCGCAACCTGGCCGTAAGCATGCGCATGGTCTGGAGGTCTGCGGCCATCTCCCTTCTGCTATTCAAGTGCTACGATGCCCAGTCAAACCTCGCGGCCCAGTTCCTGCATGAGGGGCTTTTCCGCAAGGTACGGGGCCTGCTAAAGGAGGTTTCCTCAGAGATTAACGATGTGAAAGGCCGGTTCGAAGGCCACATGCGCCTCCTGATAAGCCTTGCCGAAAAGCGGGGCATCCCCATCCTGAGCCAAGTGGACCGTGAAACCGGCATGAAGGCCGACTTCACGATACGCGTCAAGACCGCCGGCTCCACGACGCTCAAGCTCGTGGACAAATTTGGCGCCGACCCGCTCGGCAACGACTTCGACCCTGATTTTGTCCTTGCGAACATCCATGACCCGATAGGCAGTACGCTCGTGTCCAAGGAAACCTGGGATGCGGAAGCCCTGTTCAACCTTATCGAGAACGCCGACCATTCGATACTATTGGAGACAGAATCCTTATTCCATGGCGGCGCCGTCAGGAATGGTTCGCTTCCGGACTACCGCGAAGCCGGCCATATGGATTTCAATGCGGCCAATTTCGGCGCCTCGCGGATAAAGCGCGTAGAGCTTCACATCAGGAGCTTCCGGGGCTATATGGATTACTACCTATCAAGGACGTGCGGGCGCGGAGTGCGCGAATCCCCGCTCGTCGCCGACGCATGGGGGGACCTGAACTACAGCATAGTCAAGGCCCTCGGCACCCTTCGATCAGAGAATGTGGGAGAGTCAAACGGCAACGGGAACGGACCGGCCAGCCGCTAGACTTCCCCGAATTCCGTCAGCCTGCTGACGACGTTAAGGACCATGTTCGTGTTCGTCTTCCGCACGCCTTCGGTCCCGAGTATCCTCTTGACCGTCGCGCTAAGTTCGCCGCGGGTCTTGCACATGACCACTGCCAGCGAATCGTATTCGCCGGTGGTGTCCCATACCGCCGCAACATGCGGAAGCTTGGCAATCTTCTCCTCTATCGTAATCAGGTTCTTCCCGGACATGCTAATTTCGACTATCGCCATGAACTCGAACCCAAGCTTAAGGTAGTTCACCCTCGCCCCATATCCTGTTATGTAGTCTTTCCGTTCGAGGGACTTAATCCGTTCCACGAGAGCGGCGGGAGACAGGCCGACGTCCTTCGCTATGCGCCGGTACGAGCGGCTTGAATCGGCGATAAGCTCCCTCATAATCCGGGCAT
The DNA here is from genome assembly GCA_020053355.1 of archaeon. Taxonomy (GTDB): domain Archaea; phylum Micrarchaeota; class Micrarchaeia; order Anstonellales; family Bilamarchaeaceae; genus Bilamarchaeum. Next base: position 33,062 of record JAGVNI010000020.1, read on the forward strand.
CCAATTCATCTATTTCCTGCGGTTTTCTGCTCATAATTCCGAACATATGATGATGATATTTATAAATATTCCATCATTTTGTTCTGTTTAAAGGCATTTCAGCTGTATTATTATATTTATCCGGCAACAATGCTATCCAAGGGGGAGAACCGGGTGAATGAAATGGATGCAAAATCAGCCAAAGCGCTAGCGGAAAAAGTTGGACTCGAACTTGTCGACGTCAAATTCTCTGACCTATTCGGCCAGTGGCAGCATTTCACGATGCCCCTCGGGATGATTGAATTCTCCGAGAATGACGTGCTTCCTTTTGACGGCTCGTCCATTCGGGGATTCAAGGAGATACATGAGAGCGACATGGAGCTTGTTCCGGATTATTCCACGGCTTTCGTCGATCCATTCTCCTCTTCGACCCTGTCGGTAACCTGCGACGTCTATGACCCTCACTGCAAGGTATTCTACGAGCGGGACTGCAGGACGATGGCCAAGAAGGCCGAGCGGTTCGTGAAAGATTCCGGTGTAGGCGATGCCGCCTATTTCGGCCCTGAAGCCGAGTTCTTCATCTTCGACAACCTGCGTTTCGACCAGACGGAAAACTCAGGCTATTATTTCATCGATTCAGCCGAGGGAATCTGGAACTCCGGCAAAAGCGACGGCCCGAATCTCGCTTACCGGCCAAGGTTCAAGGAAGGGTACTTCCCGGTCCCGCCGAATGATTCCCTCCAGGAAGTCCGCAATGAGATGATTCTCACCATGATGAAATGCGGCATCAGCATCGAAAAGCACCACCACGAGGTGGCCACCGCGGGCCAGTGCGAGATAGGAATCAAATACGACGGGCTGACGCGCTCGGCAGACAACATCCAGCTCTACAAATATATCGTGAAGAATGTCGCCCGCAAGCACGGGAAAATCGCGACCTTCATGCCAAAGCCGCTCTTCAACGACAACGGGTCCGGAATGCACTGCCACCAGAGCATCTGGAAGGATGGCAAGAACCTGTTCGCCGGCGATATGTACGCGGGGCTCAGCCAGACCGCCTTATACTACATCGGCGGCCTGATAGCGCATGCGCCTTCACTCGCGGCGATATTGTCCCCGACTACGAACTCATACAAGAGGCTCGTCCCGGGATTCGAGGCTCCAGTCAACCTTGCATACAGCCAGGCAAACCGCAGCGCGGCCGTAAGGATACCCCTGACGAATCCTGCCAACACCGCCGCTAAAAGGATAGAATACCGCCCTCCGGACCCATCCTGCAATCCCTACCTTGCATTCTCGGCCATGGTGCTTGCGGGCCTTGATGGTGTTAAACGGAAAATAAGCCCCGGCGAAGCGGTGACCGAAAACATCTACCACATGCCCCATGAGAAATCGAAGCATATCAAGCAGCTTCCCGGAAACCTTTCGGCTGCGATATCCGCTTTGGAAAGCGACCACGACTACCTGCTGCAGGGCGGGGTGTTCACCAAAGACATCATCAAGACCTGGGTCGATTACAAGCGGGCCAAGGAAATAGACCCGATACGCCTCCGGCCGCACCCCTATGAGTTCCACCTATATCACGATGTCTGAGTTGTGGAACCGTTTTTTCTGTTTTATTTCACTTTATTACATTTTGCATAACTTTTTATTCCATTCCAGGCAAACACAATCCGATAGACAATGCAATGCGTACCGCCGAAACCGGCGGCGAAGCAACAGGGAGGAAACGAATGGGCCTCCTCCTAATCGATTTCCAGCAAGGGCACCGGGGCTCGTTCACATACGAGCACGGCCCGCTAAGCGAAGGCATCGCAAAGACCGCCTCGGTAATCTCCCGCGCATCCGGCATACCGGTCATACTCGTCAGCGGCAAGGTATATCGCGAAATTTTCCCGGAGATATCAGAAGCCGCCGGTACTGATGCGATCCGTCTTTACAAAAAAACGCTGGACGCGTTCAAGGAGCCGGACCTTGAAACCATCCTGGGGGCGTATGATATCGATGCAATCGCTATCGGCGGCTGGATTCGGCACATCTGCGTCATGGCGACGGCTGCGGAGGCATTGAAGCGCGGATTCTCCGTCATGACCTCCGACGAAATCCTCTTTGGAAACCGCGAGACCGCCAACCTTGCAGCGAGAAGGATGTGCCTCGAATACTACCGGAAGAACTGCACCTTGTTCGACACTTCGTCGGATTTGGCTGATGCGATGAGGACTAGTATCGGGCAGAGAGCATAAATGAACACCGTTCATATGCTCCAAGCCCTGGGTTCCACTGGCAATTTCACGGGCTCAGAGGGATTTGAACCCTCGACCTGCGGATCTCCACCTTTTAGGAAAAGGTGGAGCCAAAACTGGCTCGTTATCCTAAAAGTTAAAAGTCCGACGCTCTACCAAGCTGCTCCCCACCTTCTCATGAAGGCGAAACTGAGCTATGAGCCCATATCAATGGGTTTGACTAGCCTAGAATTATTTTTAAATGGATTAGAGCAATTCCTTTCCTGAAAGAAGGGTTTGTTTGAACACTATACCGTTCGATGGGCCCGTCTTTCAGTTGGAACGCCGGGTTGGCAGATCGGCTATGCGCCCGCCTGCAGTTGCGCCCTTTTCGAAAAAGGGCGCCCATAAACCGTTTGAAAAAACGGGCAGCGGCAAGCGGATTAGAGGGGTTCAAATCCCCGTCCCGATTATCGGGGTCAGGAGGACATTTCCTCTACCCGGCTTTCCTTTATTTTCTTATTTTGTCAATTGCTCCGCTTTTTTTCCTGGCTAAATTCAACCCGCATAATCCGCTACATCCCGAGCCTCACGAAAATCTCTGCCGCCATCGCTATCAGATAGAATGCCACCAGCGTCGCGCCGTCTATGCGCGTAACGGTCCCTTTAAGGGTGAAAACGAAGAATGCGACCGTCACGATAAGAAGCGCGGGGGCTGTGATTATCGCGGTCGCGATATCCAGCTGGAACGGGTTGATTATCGCCAGCACCCCCAGGGTTATCAGGAGAGTGAAGATGTTCGAGCCTATCGTCTCAGATATGGCGAGCTCGTCATATCCCCGTCTGACCGCCTGCAGCGCCGCAGCGAGGTTTGGGATGCTCGGGCCGAGCGCGCCAAGAGTCAGTCCGATCAATATCTCCGGTATTCCAAATGTGCCGGCAAATGATATCAGCGCGCTGGTGAACCATTCCGACCCCAGGAGAAGCATGCCGACCCCGGCCAGGAATATCACGCGGGTGTCATGTATCCTCACATCCACGCCGCCGAGCTTACCCGTGAATTGCAGGGTCTTCGATATCATCTCGGACTCTTTTTTCCTTTCTTTGAGCGCAAGTGCCTTTTCCTGCTCGTATATGTTAATCAGGTAGGGGATGAAGAGAAGGAGGAACACAATGCCGTCCCTCTTGGTGACCTGGAGGTCCTCAAGGACGATAAGGGAGACGACTATCGTCGCTATCAGCATGAAGACCGAGTCCCTTGTTATCACGTGGCGGGGAATCCTCAGCGGCCGGATGATCGCGGAAATGCCCATTATCAGCCCGAGATTGACTATGATGGAGCCGATAATCACGCCCACGCCTACATCTCCGTGCCCTTTCAGGACTGATGATGTCGAAACCAGCAGTTCCGGCAGGCTGAGCAGCACCGAAACCAGTACGAGGCCGATGGCCACGTGCGTCGTGTTCAATTGCGCAGCCAGCGGCACCGCGGCATCTGTCACCAGCTCCGAGCCCTTGACAATGAGGAACAGCCCTACGGCGGCCAGCGCTATCTCGAGAATCATCGTAAGGGGATTCGGCAATAAGATTAAAAATATCCATATAATCCGGGATGGCTGATTTCTTGAAAAGTTAGACGACTGTCTAATGTTAGACGCCTGTCAAAGTTTCACGCGGCATGTTTATATATGAAAAAACCGGAGTAATACATGCATCCGGGTAATCTGGGTGTGGAAGCGACCTGTCGCGGGTTGCAACGGTACTGACTGAGGGCTTTTACCCCTGAGGGCTCGCCCCGTCACCGCTTGCTCGATCTGTGGGGGCTTCACTTGGGTGTTGGCATACTGCCTTTGTCGGCGGCGTGTTTTGCCCGCCTGGACCTAGAGGATGTTCGGAGGGTGCCGTAAAATGGCGTTCTCCGGTTCCCTGGGTGCATATTTTCCACTCCAGTCCAATCCCTATTTTTCCTTCTCGCATCTGTGTTCAAGGCACTTCAACCCATCCATGCAATCCTCTGGTTCTATACAGAAGCCGCCTTCATCGGATTTCATGGATTCAGATGCCATCAGTCCTATGCGGGCGGTCTGGTCGCTTATATTCCCGCTCATGTCCTTGGCCGTCCCCATCATCTGGCCCGCCACTATCGCGACTACCGCCATCACCACGACAATCAGTATTAGCATCTCCGCAGAAAGCTGGCCCTTCATCCTCATATCCCTCCGTCATCCCGTTTTCCGTTTCGCAACCCATTCCCGGTCCAGGAAGCCCCATCTTCCTTCTCATCGCCCTTAGCCTTAGATAAATGGCAAGGCGCTCTTCGGGTTCCATCTCGATATTGCCCTTCTTAAAAATCGGGAAATGGGCGAGCATGGCGGAGGCTTTGTCAAGGTGTGGGGATAGTTTTGCGAACAAAACTACCAAAGCATCCCCGCCATCCACGCTCATCCCATCCCCTGGGAAATCATCACAGAAATCGGCTATTTATATTTATTTGGAAAAAAATAGTGGAAAGCCATCTTTTTCGGACAGGCTTCTGTGCGTTCGATTATTATCCCAAGGCGCATTTTTCGGAGCATCAACTACCCGACACCAATATTTATAACTATAAACAGGCAAATCCGATTAATGGCAAGTGCTTATACCGAGTCCTCAGTAAAGGCAGCGCTCGAGAGAAAAGACGCCCTGCGGAAGGTCAGCTTCGCAAGAGCCAAGGACAGTTTCGAGAAATCCGCGCTCGCGAGCGGCTCTTACTGTGTCGGCAGGTCTGAAGATGGAAGGCCAACGGATACCCGCACTCCGTCATCGCTTGGCATCACAATAATTGGCTGGCTGGTTCGGACGGCTTTCAAGCGAGATGATGTCGGCAAGCTCCGGGGCAGGGACTGGCGCGATGTTGAACGGGAGGCCCGGGAGGGAAAAATCCCGACGCATCTCGTCGTGACTGAAAACCATATAATCACAGCCGTGCGCGAGCTAAAGCACGTACGCGAAGGATATTCCGCGGAAATCGAATCGACGAGGGCGATAGCAGAAAAACTAATCACCATCAATCAGTCCGTCGCGAATAAACCCCATCCGGTCAGCGATGAAGATATATCGGCCGTTGTTGCCGGGCTTAGGGAACTGCGGCCGATTATCGCATCGAAAGACAGCCCCCTGAAGCAGATTGTCAGCCTCGGCAGGCTGGACGAAGCCATCCGGAGGTACGAATCCGCCATGGTCCCATCATGCAAAAACCGTGCGCTGGAGATCGGCCGGGCGTGCGCGGTCCTTGCTTCCGTCCCGGAACGCCTCACGGTATGGCGCGATTCGCGCATTGCGGGAGGAGTCGCATACACCTCCCTCCGCGAATCCGCCTTGCGCGTCGAGCGCGATAGGTGGGTGTTTTCCCAGCTGGCGCGTTTCTCCTGCAATGCCGTCCGGGTCCGGGGATTCGTTGAAGAGGATGATGAAAAGAAAAAGGCCCTTTGCCGGGCCGAAGGCATCCTGGATGAACTGGATTCGCTCCATAAGTCCCTCAGGCAGCTTCGGAAAAAGGAGGCGTGGTCCCAATCCGAAGAGGAGAAGCTTTCGGCAGCCGTGCAAAAGCTTGAGTCGATGAAAACCGAAGCGATGCAGGCACCGTGGGCGGATGCTAAAATAAGGAGCGGCCTTCGGAATTCCATCCGCCGGCTCATGCGGAAGGCAACCCGCTCCTGCGATGAGGAAGCCGAGATTATTGGCGCGAAAAAAACCCTCGATGGGATGAAATCCGATGCGATGCGCCTGCCCTGGTACGACCGTGTGGCCAAGGAGCGGATTCGAAAGGCAATACGCCTGCAAAAAGAGAAAAAGGAAAGGGCGGCCTGCAACGCGAAAAAGCTCGATGGCGCGGAAAAAGCGTTCCAGGAAAAGAAGGAGGAGGCAAGGCGGTGCCTCATGGCAAATGCAATGCGCTTCGGCGGCCAGTATGCGGGGGCCAAGCCGACGCGGCTGTCCGGGGAATACAGCTGGATTAACCGCCATATCAAGCATGAGCGGCTGGATGCTGCAAGGGAAAAGCTGGCGGGACTGGTCCGTTTTCTCGATTCCAACAAGCCCCGGTTCATTCTCGATGAGCTTGGCCAATCGCCAGATTCTTATCTCGCCCCGATGCTGGCGGAACTTGGACCCGCTGTCGCGGCCTTCGAAGCCAAAGACTTAAAAGCGGCGCAGAAGCATTTCGCATCTGCAGCGCTCGAGATGCGCAAAATCGTATTCCCCTAAAAAGCACGGTGATTGCCTGAAATCAAAAACAACCTATCTGATGTTCAAAACTGAAAAGAAGATACAGATTATCCGGATAACCGACAAAATCGAGCAGGCGGTTCGGGAGAGCGGCGTCAAGGACGGGCTCGTGCTCGTCAACCCGATGCACATCACGGCCGCAGTCGTAGTGAATGATGACGAATCAGGCCTCCACAACGATTACATCCATCTCCTTGAGAGGCTGGTTCCCTACAACGCCGATTACAGGCACAATGATACCGGCGAGGACAATGCGGCAGCGCATATCTGGCGCCAGTTCATGGGCCACCAGGCGGTGATGGCGATAACGAACGGAAAACTCGACCTCGGCACGTGGGAGCAGATATTCTATTTCGAATTCGACGGGAGAAGGAACAAGCGGGTCCTTGTGAAGATAATCGGGGAATGAATCGCGGGCAGCGCTTTTTAGGCCGCTTGGGTTTCTTCCGTCAGTACGGCTCATCGTAATCGTCATTACCCAGCGTAGATTGGCCGAATCGGCGTTTTTCATTTCCATCCGCCTCCACCGCGTTCCGGCCAGTCATTTCTCGCCCCTCGCCCATTTCGCTGGCGCTGCCGTTTCGGATGCCGAATTCCGGCACGGTCCAGCCGTTCTCCCGAAGCCACCTCCTCTTCTCCTTATGGTCGGGCACGATGCTCTCGACGAGGGACCAGAAACGCACGCCATGGCTCCTGTATTTTGTATGGGCGAGCTCGTGGATGATGACATAATCCAGGACATCCTGCGGCATGAACAGAAGCCTGAAATTCAGGCTTATCGAGCCGTCCCGCGAGCAGCTGCCCCACCTGCTGGAGTTGTCCCTTATCGAAACATTGGGGACGTCAGAACCGAAATGCAGCCCGTTCAGGAGGCGGACCCTCTCGAGAAGGAGCGGCATAACCATGCCGGCTATCTTTTTCCGCGCGAGCCTGGAGGCGATATCCTTTTTTTCCGGGTGGCTTTCCACGACCCTCAATTCCAGCCTTCCATCCAAGACCTTCCCCCCGAACCTCTTCGAAGGCAAAAAAAAGATATTCAGGGGCTTGCCCATGGCCACGACCTTCTGCCCGTGGAAAAACGCAACCTTGCCTCCCTGCTCCATCCCCCACCTGCCCGTCTCTATCGATTTAATGGCCCTTTTAAGCAGGTTGGCAGCCACCCTCTCTTTTTCGGAATTTGGCCACCTTGCGGGAATGCTGAGGACGATGGCGCCGCCTTTCAGCCTTGCGCTGGCGGTGCGGTTTGCGCTCAACATCCGCCTGATTTCGAACACGATGCCCCTAACCAATGCCGTTTCCAACCAAGACGCCTCAATGCCCGATTCGCATTGAAAACTTTAAACTGTTGCCTATGCATTCACGGCCGGGTGTGGGGTCCGGGCAATCGCGTGACTGGAACTTTTTTCGTCATCGCAGCCTAAGGCTATATCATTATATTCGCGGACGGTAAAGCAAAAGTACAGCTTATCCGACGGAAAACGCACGCGGCGGGCAATATGACCGGCAACCAGACCGCAAACGGGGGAAGCCTCCAAAAAATGCTTGCCTCCCACATGCTATACACATTCATAGTGTCAGCCATGGGCGTGCTTGTCCCCCTGTACCTGCTGGACCAGAAAATCGACATCGCCATGATAGGCCTCATCCTCTCGCTCGGTCCGCTCACTTTCACGGTTTTCCGGCTCCTGTTCGCCAGCATAGCCGATGACGTGGGGACCAGGGCAATCTCGATATTCTATGCCATGGCCAACCTTGTGGCCCTGGAATTCTACCTGCTGGTCTTAACCCCATTCGGTTTCGTGGCGGCCATCCTGTCAGAAGGATTGAGGACCTCGGGCTTCTGGGCGATTGCGCGCACGGACGTATTGTCCGGAACCAACGTTCCGGAGCCCGGGCGGGAGCTCGCCAGGTTCTCTAACATGCGCCAGCTCGCCGACGGCCTTGGCAGGCTGGCCATCGGATTCTTCCTCGTCTTTTTCGCATTCCACGGTTCGCTTATCGTCCTGCTCGTCTGCTCGCTCTCATTGTTTGTGATAGTCATCTCAAGCTCCGAGCGGGCCCGCGTCGGCTTCCGGGTTGGGCGGAGCACCATGCGGCATATCTTCAAGCCGCGCTCATCCAGCTTCTGGAAGGCCTCCCTCCTCCAGTTGCTGGTATGGCTTCCCTACAACATGCTGCAGGCGTTCCTCATCCCGGTATACCTTATATCGGAACTGAAGTTCGGTTATGCGGACGTAGGGCTGGTGCTCGCCCTGCTCTCCCTGGCCACGGCCGGGATATCGATAATCCTGATGAAGCTCGGCATCTCCAACCGCCTGCTCCTCATGCTGACATTGCTGAGCATCCCCGCCCTCGTCCTCATGCCGTTCCTTGGCGCAGACGGCATAATACTGCTCGCCTTGGTAGCGGTTTCATTCGGATGCAGCAATATCGTGGGCGAATACATCCTCGTGGACGTGGTCTTCCGGAGCAAGGACGTCTCGACCGATATCGGCGTGCTTTACATCCCCCTAAAAATCGCCGAAGTGCTCTTCCTGTCGCTCGGAGGCATTATGATAGCGAATTTCGGATTCACCCCCCTCTTCTTCCTCCTGGCCGCCTGCATAGGCGTATTCGTCATGCTCGGCCGTGCAGTTTTATCCCCCACCAGCAGCGGGGCTGCGGCCGTTCCGGGGGGCCATGCGAGGGCGCCAGGCGCCGGAGCATACGGTGGCGCAGCCCAGCCTCCCGGCTCAAAAAGTATATAATCCGCCCGTGCGTTATCCTGATTATGATGGCGGAGGAAAAAATAGCCGGCGGCAAGCTGGTCTGCGTCGAAGTCGAGGCAGTCCGCGGCCGAATCATCAGGGTGAAGATAACCGGCGACTTCTTCATCCACCCGGAAGACGCAATATCCGGGTTGGAGAACGCGCTTCGCGGCGCATCCATAAATACCAGCGAATCCGAGGCGGAATCAATCCTGGCGGCCAATCTAGGGAATGCCACTTTAGTCGGCATGTCCTGCCATGACCTTGCACGCCTCTTCCGGAGGGCGGTTGGATGATTTGGCGCGTGATTGACTATTCGGAGAATGACGCTTTCATGAACATGGCCATTGACGAGTCCGTCAGCGAATCCGTAGCCGCAGGCGGGCCGCCCACCATCAGGTTCTACGGATGGAATCCCTGTGCGGTCTCCATCGGCTACTTCCAAAGCCTCGTCAAGGAGGTTGATGCGGCAAAATGCGCCGAGCATGGCGTCGACTTGGTGCGGAGGAGGACTGGCGGCGGGGCTGTCTATCACGATACCTACGGCGAAATCACTTACAGCGTCATAGGGAAGGAGGGCCTTTTTCCCAAGGACATCCTCGCATCATACCGCCAAATCTGCTCCTTTGTGGTGGATTCCCTGTCCATTCTCGGAATCGTTTCCGAGTTCAAGCCCATCAATGACATCGTCGTAGGCGGCAGGAAGATTTCCGGCAATGCCCAGACCAGGCGCGGGGGCGTTCTTCTCCAGCACGGGACGATCCTCTATTCCGTGGACGTGGACAAGATGTTCACCCTGCTCAGAGTCTCGGACGAGAAAATCCGGGACAAGATGATTGCAAGCGCAAAGGAGCGCGTGACTTCAATATCGCGCGAACGAAATGTCGCAAGGGACCATGCGTACGGGGCTATTTTTGAGGGTTTCACCCGTGGCAAGGCGTTTTCCCTTGGGGGGCTAAGCGAAAACGAGCGGGCCCGCGCCCTGTCCCTGGCCAAATCCAGATACACATCCGATTCCTGGAACCGGATGCGCTGATTTCGCTACTTTTATAATCGGTGTCCCCGATAGCCGTGCATGTCGCGGGTCACATCAATCCTGTTGGTATTACTGGTGGCTATGTCCGTATCCTTTGCCGAATCCGACGATGCCAAAGCGCAGCGCGTCCTTCAGAAGGCCGCTGATAATCTGGGATGGCCAACGACGGTGACAACTGACGAATCCGACAACATCGGCACCGGAAAGACCTACACCGTGTCGGAAACAGGTGCAGGAAGCGATGACGACCTGCACGCATCCATCGCGGTTTTCGCCACAGACCAGGAGCCTGGCGTCTGGCTGACCTTCCTTGACGAGCAGTTTGGCTTGGACCGCTCGGGTTATCTGGGCAGGGATGCGGCAATATCCCGCTATGGCAAGAATTGCAACCCAGAGGGCATCCCGAAGATGCTGAACGAGGTGTTCGTCGGCTTCTTTGAAAGCATTTTCGGCGAGTCTGACGACCCGGACAAGAACTGCATCACGGAGCATGGCGCCATCATCTATGCATGCGGGAAATACCTGTTCGCCGCGAGCGACGCGAGGGACGATGAGGGCGGCGAGGAGGACAACATCGCCGCTGCGATGTACGCGGCGGCGCAGGAGGAAAAGCTGTGCGAATACGGCAGCACGCTGGTCATCCTGGCGCAATCAGCCGACAAACCCGGCTCAAAGAAACTCGCGGAGTTCGAAAAGATTGCCCAGGGAGTGAACGAATATTACGCATATAACACGTACGGCAAGCAGACATTCACATACACGTTCAAGGACGCGGACGGGACCAGGGGCGGCAGTGACTGGTACGAGGTGGCCCCCACGCAGGCTGGGGATGAAAAGGACTATGCCATAGCCGCGGTCAAAAAGGTTTTCGCGGGCGGAGACGTCCCGCAGGACCTCACTTTCGAGAGGATAGTGGTCGTCTATTCCGGC